>JBILHQ010000105.1:0-20298 GCA_044350415.1 Saprospiraceae bacterium
TCAGTTTTAGCCACCGCTTCCTGCGCTGTGACATTCATTATTGAATACGGAGTTGCTGTCCGATTTTGATATCATCGGCGGTGAGTCCATTCAATGCTTTCAGTCTTGCCACGGTGAGGTTGTATTTTCTGGAAAGGCTGAACAAGGTATCTCCTTTTGCCACAGTGTGGTAGCCTGCCGGGGTAACTACGGGAGCCGCAGGCGGTGTCACCACGGGTGTTGTGGGCGGATTGATCACAGGTGTTGGGTCAGTTGGATAAGTACCACTTCCTGGAGTAGTACTGGGTTTTACCGGATTGGTGGACGGTCTGGTCGCTGGTGTAGTACCTGGATTGCCCGTGGACGGCGTTGTAGATGGTTTGTTGCCACCTGGTTGTGGTTTGGATGCACCATCGCCATCCAGATCGAATAATTCCTCACCCGTGGTTGGTTGGTTGGGTTTTTTTGCTGGCTTGCCGGATGGAGCAGTTGTTTCGCGGAGGCGCACAATTTCATCAGGTTTACGATGACCGCGAACGCGGATTTTTTCGCCCATTTCAGGTTCCTGGCCCGGCACCATGCCATTTCGTTTGAGCAGATCCCGCAGTTTAACCCCGTATTGCTGTGAAATTTCGAACATGGTTTGCCCGTCCCGTACGAAGTGGTGGTGGGCACGTCCGCGCCATTTTGATTTTTTTTCCTGGATGAAGACGCGGGTATTTAACTCCAGTGGTTTGCCGGGCGTATATTTTCGTTCGTTATAATCGGCTACTTTTTGCGGACTAATGCGGTAAGTACGGGCGATATCGTCGATGGTTTCCCCGGCTTGAGCCAACACCACCTTTACATCATTGACACGACCAACCCGGGAAGGAATAGGATCCAGTTCTGTTCCTGTGGTATTGCGGTCCTTTTTTTCCTTGTCCTTATCTTTTTTTCTGCCATCATCCATCGCACCGCTGTTTTGTACCTGTATTTCGGGGTCATCATATTGGTACAATTTGTATTTTTCAACGATGTCAATCACTTTGTCGGCATATCCCTTTTCGGTGGCGTACCCAGCGGATTCCAGTCCACGTGCCCACCCGCGGTAATCGCGGCGATCCAGGCCGAATAAAAAGCCATAGCGGTAATATTTCCGGGGATCGCGAAGGAATTCGGAGTGATCATAAAAAGACTCTTCCGGTTTGCTGTATTTTCGGAAGCAGGACTCTATTTTTTTTCCTGTGTCATCGTATTCGTCGTCTTTTTTCTGGTATGATTTGCCATCCCAGTTCGAGCCACATTTGATGCCGAAGTGGTTATTTGCGTTTTTAGCCAAGTCACTTTCACCGGAAGAACTTTCCAGAATACCTTGTGCAAGTTTGACACTTGCAGGGATACCTACGCGCTGCATTTCGGCAATTGCAATACCTTTATATTTTTCGGCATATTCATTTTTTGCGGGTGCAGAAGGGGCTACAGCCTCTTCTTTCACCGATGAGGCTGATTTTATGGTCGAGTTTTGATCGACACTGTGAGTAACGGGTTGTTGTCCAAAAACCTGCAGGACAAACATAAGAATTGGTGCAAATATGAATAAGCGTTTCATAATAATATTATTTTGGTACTGTTCCATGTTTAGGCTAAGAGCATGACTGGGATTTTTTCTTCCTGAAAAACCAATACTTTATAGTTCTGACTGTAAATCAACACGGTCAGTTACCCAGGTAAACTTCCATGTTGTTTATCGCCAGAACCATAAACTACTGATTTTAGTTCAAAAAAATCCCAGACATGCCCTAAAACGTCATTTTATATTAAATTGGTGGGCAAAAGTCGTAATATTTTTTTGAAAACAATATAATAGCCTAACTTTCGCCCGAATATGGACTACATTCAAATAGGATTTACGAAAAAGACACACGGTGTGGCCGGCGAAATCAAGGTCGCCATTGACGAATTGTACGAAGATTTGTTTCTGGAAGCCGACCGTGTATTCATTGAGATGAAAGGTGCAAAGATGCCTTTTTTTCTGGAAAGCGTACGCGGCGGCGGCGAATTAATCGTGCATTTTGAAGATGTAAAAAATCGGGAGGAGGCGTATTTACTGCAATCACGTCCGATTTTCTTACCTGTATCTGAAGTACCTGCGTCCCTTAGTCTGGCCGAAGAAGTGCTGGAATACGCTTATCTCGAAGGCTATACTGTCATCGATACCCACGCGGGCGTGCTGGGCGAAATAGAAGAGGTATTGGATATGCCGCAGCAGGAAATGGCCCTCATTCATTATCAGGGCAAGGACATTCTCATTCCGCTCAATGAAAACCTCATTGAATTGATTGATGAAAAAAAACAACAAATCACCGTTAATCTCCCTGAGGGATTAATTGACCTTTAAATGCATGATGATGCCTGGCTTCCGTTTTTGTTTTTTCTTATTGCTTTTTCTTTTGTCCCCGCATACCGGGTTGGCACAGGAAGTGAGGTCGCTTTCTTCGGACGCACAAATCAGTCTGATGACAGTGGCACCTGGCTCGGAACTGTACAGTACATTCGGCCACAGTGCGTTGCGGGTATACGACCCCGGCGAAAGGATTGACCGCATATATAATTACGGTACCTTCGATTTTACCCAGCCCAATTTTTATTTAAATTTTTGCCGGGGGAAATTGTTGTATTTCCTGGATATTGAATCTAAGCGGTCATTTGAACAGGAGAATCTCGCCGAACACCGGTATATGCAGGAGCAAGTGCTGGCATTGAACGCCCCACAAAAAGTACGCCTGTTTAATTTGCTGGAAGACAATGCGCTGGCAGAAAACAGGAATTATAAATACGACTTCTTCTACGATAACTGCTCCACCCGGATCAGGGATATTGTCGGCAACGCCGCCTATGCCCAAATCAGGTATGATTCATCGGTTGCAGGGAAAGGAATTACCCTCCGGCAGTTGTTGCGTCCCTATTTAGCCGATCACCCCTGGACGCGTTTTGGTATTGATCTGGTACTGGGGGCGCCTGCCGATCGGGTTGCCGGAGTGGAACAGGCGATGTTTTTGCCTGATGGCTTACACGATGCATTTGCCAAGGCAACGCTGCCTGATGGAAGGCCTATGGTGGCTGCAGAGCATCGAATCCCTGCAAGAACAACCACACTGGAGCCCGCAAAATCCGATGGACCTGGTCAGCCTTTCTGGGTAATGTGCGCAATTGCCATTGTTGGCATCCTGTGTATGTTTAATCCACGCGCCAATCGCATTTTTGATATTATCTTTTGGTTTGTTTTGGGCATCGCCGGACTCATTATCGGGTGTTTATGGTTTTTAACTGATCATGGAGCTACCAAGAATAACCTTAATCTTTTTTGGGCCTGGCCCACGCACCTGCTTTTTTTCAGCCGGCGCAACCGGACCCCTTCCCTTGAACTTTATTTTATGTTAACTGGTATTGTAGCAGCTCTGCTGCTTTTTTGTTGGACTTTTTTGCCGCAACAATTACCTATTGCTGCTTTGCCACTGTTGATTTTAATCATGGTAAAAGGACTTTGGAAGCGATTCAGGAATTAATGATTTTGAAAAAATAAATTATTTTGTTAAAGTCCTTGCGGGTTAGCAACGTTTCCCATAATATTGTCGTTAAGAAATGTAGGATGGTTAGTCCGGACTAATCATTTTACTAGAAAGATTCCATTAAAACTAAATTAGTTTCTTTTTCTTAACCCAATATTGAGGATTATGATAAATATTAGTGTGAAAGCTATCCATTTTAATGCAGATTCTAAATTGGTGGCATTTATTGAAGAAAAATTGCAACGGCTTTCCAAGTATTTTGACCGTGAAATTACAGCGGAAGTCCACCTGAAATTACAAAGTACCGGAGGTCCGGTACGGCAAAAAATTACCGAAATTCATCTTCATGTACCAGGGGGCTGGATAGTAGACAAAAAAAGTGATTTGACGTTTGAAAGTGCTTTAACTGCTTCTGTCGATACGCTGAAAAGACAGTTGATTCGTTTCAAAGAAAAAAATACTTTATAAATTGTCTTTTTACTGGTTTGTGAAAAAAGACCAGTCTTTTTAAAATTTATGATCGCCGCAGGTTTCCATCAGGAGGTCTGCGGCTTTTTAATTGACATTGATTACCTTCGCCCAATGATTCCACCCAAAACAGTTCAGGAGATCATCGAAGCCACCCGGATAGAGGAAGTGGTGGAGGATTTTGTTGCCTTGCGCAAGCGCGGCATAAATCTGCTCGGCCTTTGCCCATTTCACGGCGAAAAAACACCCTCTTTTAACGTCAATCCGTCAAAAAATATCTTCAAATGCTTTGGCTGCGGGAAAGCTGGCGATGCCATCACTTTTTTGCGGGAACATGAAAATATGACTTTCGACGAGGCATTGCGCTATCTGGCCCGCAAATACCGCATCGAAATTGCTGAAGTGGAAAGAACGCCGGAACAAATGGCAGAACAGCAGCTGAATGAATCATTATTTATTGTCAATGATTTTGCTGCCAAACATTTCTCCGAACAACTTTTTGGTACGGATGAAGGAAAAAGTGTCGCGTTGTCTTATTTCCGCACCCGCGGCCTCCGGGAAGATACTATCCGGAAATTCGGACTGGGCTACGCGCCGGACCAATGGGATTTGTTGCTGAAAAGCGCCCGTTCTCAAGGTTATTCTATTGACCTGCTCCGGCAAACCGGCCTCTGCAACCAAGATGCCACCCGTGATTTTTTCCGGGCAAGGGTGATGTTTGCTATTCATAACCTTTCCGGAAAAGTCGCCGCTTTTGCAGGCCGGACTTTATCCAGCGATAAAACGGTTCCAAAATACGTCAACAGCCCCGAAACAGCAATTTATGTCAAAAATAAAATCCTGTACGGTGCTTATCAGGCTAAATCGGCTATCCGGAAATTCGACGAATGTATCCTTGTGGAAGGATATATGGATGTGATCTCGATGCACCAGGCCGGGATTGAAAATGTAGTGGCCTCTTCCGGTACTTCCCTCACCGAAGGCCAATTGCAACTGATCAAGCGAAATACTCAAAACCTCACGATTCTTTATGATGGCGACAGCGCAGGGATAAAAGCCGCATTGCGGGGATTGGATCTTGCGCTGGAACAAGACCTGAATGTCCGGATTGCGCTGCTTCCCAATGGTCATGACCCAGATAGTTATGTGCAGGAGTTTGGTCTTGATGTCCTCCGGGAGTTTATCAAAAAAGAGGGCAAAGATTTTATCTTGTTCAAAACCAGTATTTTGTTGGCCGATACCCAAGGCGATCCAATTAAGAAAGCGGGCTTAATCAGGGATATTGTAGGTAGTATTTCAAAAATACCAGACCCGATTAAACGCAGTTTATACCTGAAAGAATGCGCCTCGCTGCTGAATGTGGACGAAAATGCATTAGTCACGGAAACAAATAAGAATATCACTGGTGCGATTCGGAAAAAGGCTGAAAAGGATGAACGAGCCGCCGGTCCATCATCAGATATGGTTTACGATCGGGGGGATGATCCCGGATTTTCTTCTGCAGAGACACCGTCGGATGTTCCGCAGCGGCAGCAGGCAGCGCCTGCTCCAAATTCGGCCAAAAACGCTTCTTTACAGGAACGGGAAATTATTAGCCTTCTCATTCAGTTTGGCGATAAACCACTCAGCGACGGAGAAATATTGGGCAATTACCTGTTGTCGGATATTGAAGAATCTTTAAGCAGCTTTGAGCATGTTTTGTATGGAAAAATCGCAATTGAATGTTATATGATCCTTCAGGAAGGCAGAACTTTTGATACCAACTATTTCCTCCGCCACGATGATGAGGCCATACGAATGCTGGCTATTGATTTTTTGACTTCCCCCGATGAATATTCCCCTAATTGGCTGGATAAAGTGGGGCTTCCCCTGCAAAATCAACCGATGCCCGATTTGAATTATGAAGCCGGTATGCGCTATGCGGTGGATATGTTTAAGATTAATAAGCTGCGCCGGATGTGCGATGTGATCAACCCTGCGCGTATTAGGGAGGCTGCAGAAAGCCAGGATAATGATTTGGTAATGTACTACTTATCTGTCCAGAAAAAAATAAAAGAAACATTGAATGCGTTGGCGCAAAAACGGAATATTGTGGTATTTTCGTAAGGCAGGACGGGTAGGTAATCCTAATCCTGAAGGGATTAAACAGGAATACCCCCGGATACAATCCGGGGGAAAAAGCAACAATAAGTATAAGATGTCAACGAGCATCATAAGGTGAAAACTTATAGCGAGGAGTCGATTGATCTCTTAAACGAACATGAAATAGAATTTGATGAAAAATACCAGAATTGAGCGTTATTTAACCACTTTGTGGTTGGCACAGAAGAAGTACGTGTTTTTTATCCCGGATTTTATCCGGGGCTATTCTTATTCAATCCCTTTGGGGTTTTTAGAGTATTAAACAATTCAAGCGGGAGAAATCTGCGCATATCTGTGGGAAAATACGCTACGGGACACTCTTAGAAGGGAAAAAACCTTTGGTGTTTTACTTATTTTCATGCCGCCAAGGGTGGCTGTATAGTTATCTAAAAAAGTATCAAAACAAACATTCAATCAAATCATATTTACATGTCCACCACAAAAATGTCAGAACAGGAAAAAAATGCCGATGCGATGCGCCTGGCCGTTGCCCAAACCAGTCAGTTAGTAGAACAAATTAAAGAAGGTGGTGGAAAGAAAAGGGTAGATAAGTTACATGGCGAAGGCAAAATGACGGCTCGGGAAAGGATCAATTATTTGCTGGATGAAGGCCGGCCAGTGATAGAAATCGGTGCTTTTGCAGGATATGAAATGTACACGGAACATGGTGGATGCCCAGCCGGTGGGGTAGTGGTGGTCATCGGTTATATTCGGGGCCGGCAATCTATTGTGGTGGCCAATGATGCGACGGTGAAAGCGGGGGCCTGGTTTCCTATTACTGGAAAAAAGAACCTGCGGGCGCAGGAAATTGCGATGGAAAACCGATTGCCCATTGTTTACCTCGTAGATTCTGCCGGTGTTTACCTGCCCATGCAGGATGAAATATTTCCGGATAAAGAACATTTTGGCCGGATTTTTCGCAATAATGCCAGGTTGAGCAGCGCTGGTATTCCTCAACTGGCGGCAATAATGGGCAGTTGTGTGGCGGGTGGTGCCTATTTGCCGATTATGTCGGACGAAGCATTGATTGTGGAAAGGACTGGCAGTGTTTTTCTGGCAGGTCCTCACTTAGTAAAAGCGGCTATTGGCGAAACTGCCGATAAAGAAACCCTTGGTGGAGCCTCTACACATTCTGAAATTTCTGGTGTGACCGATTATAAAATGCCTGATGACCAGACCTGTTTGGATACCATTAAAGACTTAATTGATAAATACGGTCGATTTGATAATGCAGGTTTCGACCGCGCGGAAACACAACTTCCCGGTGGTACTGACGACGATTTACTCCGCATTTTTCCTGCGAGTGGTGCCAAACCTTACGAAACACTGGCGCTGTTGAAATGCCTGGTCGATGAAGGTAAACTGACCCAATATAAAGAGCATTACGGACAAACGATCATGTGCGCGTACGCCCGCATCGATGGCTGGGCGGTTGGTATTGTGGCCAATAACCGGCAGGTGGTAAAAAATGCCAAAGGCGAAATTCAGATTGGTGGCGTGATTTATTCCGATTCGGCCGACAAAGCCACTCGATTTATCATGAATTGCAACCAGAAAAAAATTCCATTGGTTTTCCTGCAGGATGTCACTGGTTTTATGGTCGGCACCCGCTCTGAACACGGCGGTATCATCAAAGATGGCGCTAAAATGGTCAACGCAGTCGCCAATTCGACCGTGCCTAAATTTACTATTGTAATCGGTAATTCATATGGCGCGGGTAATTATGCCATGTGTGGAAAAGCCTACGACCCGCGACTGATAGTAGCCTGGCCTACCGCCAAAATGGCGGTAATGGGCGGCGATCAAGCCGCCAAAGTATTAACCCAGATCCAGGTGCAATCGCTGAAAGAAAAAAGCCAGCCACCCGAACCGGAACAGGAACGCGCTTTGTATGAGGAAATAAAAAAGCGGTATGATACCCAAACATCTCCTTATTACGCAGCTGCACGCCTTTGGGTGGATGCAGTTATTGATCCCCGGGATACGCGCCAATGGATAAGTATGGGTATAGAGGCAGCAAATAATGCCCCTGTGGAGAAGTTTAATCCTGGAGTGATTCAGGTCTGATATACTTTTCCGCTCTTCTTCACCCACTGAACTTTTTCCATTGCCCAAATACCGGTGAGTGGGCTCCCTTCTACGGCCATCATAGCGGTTCAGTCCCCTTTTTTGATGCTGCCTGATTTGTTTTCTAAACGAAGCAAGGTGGCGGCATTGGTGGCGATAAAAAATTAACGGGCTTACAACCCAAAGTCGCAAGCCCGTTAATGAATAAAACAAAATGGAATGAATGAGCAGGATTAACTGCTACTTCATGTAAACAGATTCTTTACCGAATTTTTTTACCAGCGCGGCATAAAACAGTGCACGATATTTATTGCGGTTAGCGCTTCCCATTGCTTCACAAACTTCTTTGATAGCAGCGTCAAGAGCAGGCCCGTCAGCAAGACCAAGTTTTTTGATCAAAAAATTAGCTTTTACCCGATCCATTTCAGTTTGGTCGCTGCAGGAAACACGCGAAGAGTCAACATTATAGATAGACGGGCCAAGACCTTTCGCAACTGCTTCAACTAAAGCATTGTCAAGACCCAGTTTAAGGCTTCCGTTTTCAGCTTGATACTGTTCTACTAGTTCTGTGAGTTTACTCATAATAAAAAAGATGGTTAATAAAATTAATGAATAATAATTCAGAAAATTCAATAAAAAAATTATTGAATCGATGCGAAGTTAAGCTAAAATTTGAAACTATTAGCACTAAACTTCCTATTATTTTTAAAAATAAACCACAGAATAACGCTGTATGGCTTTGCCATATGATTAAATAAATGGAATTAGCAGTAAGTGTTAAAAGCAGACATCAAGTTGTCTGCAATAACATCAGCTGAGCGGCCTTCAATATGCCGGCGTTCCAGAAAATGAACTAATTTTCCATTTTTAAATAAGGCAATGCTGGGAGAAGATGCTGGATATGGCAGTAAAAATTCACGTGCTTTTGCCGTTGCTTCTCCGTCTACTCCGGCGAAAACGGTAAATAACTTTCCTGGTTTTTTATCACCCTGAAGTGCCATTTTTGCACCTGGGCGAGCCATGGCGGCTGCACAGCCGCAAACGCTGTTGACGACCAGCAACGCTGTGCCTTCCTCTGATGAAAGTGCGTTTTCAACCTCTTCAGGCGAAGACAGTGATTCGAACCCATAATCTGTAAGGTCCTTGGACATTGGTGTAACAAGTGCTATTGGATACATCGATATTATTTTTATTTAAGTGTAAAATCAGGCCTTAATAACAATAAAACAATGAAAATGTTCAACGTTTATCAAAAAACAGGCGCCCAGTACTGAGTTTTCCATAAGGTGTTTGAACCTGCCAAAAATATATTCCGGAAGGATATCCCGCTGTCGAAATCTGGAGTAATTGTCCTGCTGAAATAGTTATAGGTTTATTAATCAGGATATTGCCGCTGACGTCGCTAAGCTTAAAAGTGACCGGCCCTTCAAATTTATTGATGGCAAGGTAAAATTGATCTGTAACAGGGTTTGGGAATACCGTAACGGCCAGGCCTCCTGGATTGATGGATCCGGTTGAAACCATTAATGCAGCCTCAACGGCTCCCAGAGCGTCCACCCGGCCATATCCATAAGTATTGTTGGGATACGCAAGACCATTATTGTCTGAACAATCCACCAGTCCGTTGATAGGAATACAAGTAGATTCAACGATGTCCTCTATTTTTGATACCTCGCCGCTTAAAGATGGATTAGCAGAAAGTAAAAGTGCCACCAAACCCACAACATGCGGTCCGGCCATACTTGTTCCACTGTAATAAGCATAATTTCCGTTCAGAACAGAAGACCGGACAAACTGCCCAGGTGCCGAAACGTTCGGTTTGATTCTGCCACTACCATCGATAACGACGGGGCCTCTGCTGCTAAAATTAGATATGGTATCATTCTGCTGTGTGGAACCCACACTAAAACTTTCTTCAAAATAGGCTGGTGGACCATAAGTACTTGCACAACCCTGTGAGCCAAAATTGCCATTACTTACCACGACGACCACCCCTGATGCTTTCAGATTTATTACCGCTGTGCGCATCAATTCATTGATTGTCAAGTCGGTACAACCTTCTTCTGCTGAGCAATACCAGGAATTATTAATAACATGCGGCGATTTGAGCGGGTTGGGTGATTGTCCGTTTTGGTCAGTTGGAGCGAGAAACCATTCAAAACACTCGATATAAGTGGAAGGCTGACCCCATCCGCGGTCCATATTCCGGCATCCAATCCATTTTGCACCAGGTGCCACGCCAATTTGGTTGCCTTGTCCATCATCACCTACCATAGTACCTGCGGTATGCGTCCCGTGGCTATTATCGTCGCAAGGAGCGGGAATACCAATTCCACAAGGGTTGGCAATGGAATCAGGAAATTGTGGATTGGGAGATTTTATGGCATCATGCCAGTTGTAATTATGGTCAAATATTGTTTCGGAGGTATAGCCCCGATAATGTGGCCTGATGGCAGGATGGGTCCAGTCGTAACCGGTGTCAGCACCACCGACCGTAATACCCTGGCCTGTGAATCCCATATTCCAAACAGTTGGGGCATTTATTTTTTCTACCCCCCATTCGATAGTATTTCGCTCGGAAGAGGAGGACAGGTTGTCTCTTTTTTCGGGTTCTGGGAATGCTACCCAAGGATCAGATGAAATGGCTTTTACTTCGGGAAGTGCGGCAACCTTTTGTGCCAGTTCGGCAGTACAACCTTTCACCGAAATAGCATTTACGATGTAAAAACTATTGGCATCAGCACTATTGGCTGCCAGAAGTTGGCGCAAATTTGTCTGAGAACGTGCTGCTACATCGCGCAGGCGATCAAAAACAAACATTGCTTTTTTATCCTTACCGGAAATAGCAGCTGCCTTGCTAAGATCAGCTTGCTCCTGCAGGACAATCATAATATCGGTTGTTTTCCCGCTAAGAAAAGCTACGTTGACTTCGGGGGCAATTTTTTCAGACTGCGCAAACAATAACGAAGCAAACAGGCTTAAAATGACAGTGAATCGAATGTACATTATATCGTTTTTGATTATTTTTTTTCCCTGCGTTTCAGTTCATCCCGTATTCTGGCAGCCATTTCGTAATCTTCATTATCCAGCACTTCCTGCAAGCGCTCAGAGAGTACATCGGTGGAAAAGGCTTCTAAGGCATCACTATCCATTGGTATTTGAGATGATTTCTCAATTTGCACAGAATTCTCATCATCCTGTTCATCCAGGATAATTCCAGCAGCCTCCAAAATAAAGTCGTAAGTATAAATGGGGCACTCAAAGCGGACCGCCATGGCAATGGCATCAGATGTTCGGGAATCGATTTCAAACATTTCTCCATTTTTGATGCAAATCAGGCGGGAGTAGAAAATGCCATCAAGAAGATTATTAATGACTACTTCCCTGAGTTGAATACCAAAAGTATCGAGGGTGTTTTTAAATAAATCATGCGTAAGCGGGCGGTTGGGCACCATACGTTCCATCGCAACTGCGATAGCCTGTGCCTCAAAACTGCCAATAACAATAGGTAAGCGTCTCTGTCCACGACTTTCGCCCAACACTACCGCATAATTGTGTGATTGAGTCATGCTGTGTGACAATGCGACGATACCAAGTTCAATGCGTTTCATATCTGGAATCAAAATGCTCCGCCAATAGCGGAATAAATAAACTTCGTTAATAATATTTACCGGGCAGCCTTAAATTTCTTATAGGCAGCAAGAAAATGAGGGACAACTTCAAATAAATCACCCACAACGCCATAGTCGGCTGCCTTAAAAAAGGGAGCTTCCGGATCTTTGTTGATAACAACAATTACTTTTGAAGTGTTCACACCAGCAAGATGCTGAATTGCCCCTGAAATCCCGATAGCAATATATAAATTAGGCCTGATGGCAATTCCTGTTTGTCCTACATGCTCGTGGTGCGGGCGCCAATGACTGTCGGCTACTGGCCGTGAACATGCCGTAGTCGCACCCATTTCTGTTGCGAGTTCTTCAATGATTCCCCAGTTTTCCGGGCCTTTCATTCCCCTGCCTGCAGAAACCACGATTTCTGCCTCCGGCAGCGGTACAGTGCCTTCCTGTTTTTTTACTGCTTTCACTCGAACGAGGGCTTTGGGAATAGTAACCGATGTTGTTTCAACGGTCACCGAACTGCCAAGAATTTCTGGTTTTACGGCATTACCTACTAATGAAATAACATTAGTAGTGCCACTTAATGCGATATCTGCGTATGCTTTTCCCGAAAAAACTGGTTTTTTAACAATCAATTGATCACCGTTTTTTTCTGGAAGGCTGTTGGCGCCGGATACAAGTCCGCCGTTTAATCGTACAGCGAGTCGGCCGGCAATTGATTTGCCTGTTGACGAATGGCTTAACACAATGAGTGTTGCGCCGTTCTGTTGTGCGATGGAAGATATGACCTGTGAATAAGTCTGACTATCGGGTTGTGACAAGGATGCGTCAGCCACTTTAAGCACCCGCGCAGCGCCGTATGTACCCAGAATTCCTGCATCGTCTACCTGTTCGCCCAAAACTACTGCCACGCAGGTGGTGCCAAGGAGGTCGGCTGTTTTTTTGCCGTATGTTACTGCTTCAAAAGCGGATTTTTTAAAATGGCCGCTTAGGCTTTCTGCAAAAACAAGTATCATGAATTTTTATTTTAAATGCTGAATTGGCGTGAATTAGATGACTTTGGCCTCTTCGTGAAGTAAACGCACCAGTTCGTCCATTTGCTCTGGTGCCATAAGTTTCACACCAGATTTTACTGGTGGCAGGGTAAATTTCACTGTTGTAGCCTTTTCTTCAAAAGGGGTGGCCGGTACCACGGTCAAAGGTTTGGTACGGGCCATCATGATACCCCGCATATTGGGGATACGTTGCTCTGCCATTCCTTTTGAGGCACTCACTACCATCGGCAGGTCGACCTCCACCTCTTCCACGCCGCCTTCGATATCGCGTTCAAGACTGGCAGTGTTTCCGTTAATCTCCAGTTTAGATGCGTAAGAAATGTAAGGGAGATTCAAGTGTTCTGCAACCATGGCACCCACTTCTGAGCCATTGTAGTCGATGGTTTCTTTTCCCAGGAATACAATATCAAAACCTTCCTTTGCGGCGTAATCTGCAATTTGTTTGGCTACAAAAGCGGCACCTGATGGAATAGCATCAATTCTGACAGCCTCATCGGCGCCAATGGCTAATGCTTTGCGGATGGTGGTTTCATTAACAACAGGGCCGACATTGAGGGCTACTACCTTATGACCATCGCCAAGCGCTTCCCGGATTTCACATGCACGGACAAGAGCGTACCATTCATCATAAGGATTCATAATGAACTGAACCCCTGTGGCATTGAATTCGGTGTTATCTGATGAGAAAGACACCTTGGCAGTGGTGTCGGGCGTTTGACTAATACAGACTAAAAATTTCATTACTTGACTTAAAAGTTAGAGCAACCGGTAAATAACCAGTTTTGCGACTGCAAAGATAATATTACAACTGCATAAAGTACAGAAATTGGTAAACAAAGGAAACCCAAAGACGTTCATTTCTAATTATTTTATCCAATTTTGCACCATGAATCGACTTGAAATGTTGCTTGAACTCAGAAAAGAACAGCCCAATGATGCATTTATGCTTTTTGCCCTTGCCAAAGAGTATGAAAAAGGGGGTGATGCCGACCAGGCTTTGTCTTATTATCTGGAATTATTGTCTGTTAATCCGGGATATGTCGGACTGTATTACCACCTTGGCAAATTGTACGAACAAAAGAACACGCCGGAGAAAGCCATTGCGACTTACCGAAGTGGAATGGAGGTGGCTAAAAAGGCGGGCGACATGCATGCTTTGGCCGAACTGAATGGTGCAAGAATGCAGATTGACGAGGAAGATTAATAGAAATCTATTAATTCGATATCAAAAATAATTGGTGTATCGGGATCAATACCGCCAGAGCCTGAAGTACCATAAGCCAGGCCTGAAGGCAACAGAAAAGTGCCTCGGCCTCCTTTTTTGAGCAGTTGTAATGCCTCACTGAATCCAGGAACCACTCCACTGGCGCTAAATTGTGCCCATGCGCCGGGTGATGTTTCATCAAAAACTTCACCATTCAGGAAATACCCTTTGTAACCAACAGTCACAGTAGAATAAGGGCCCGGTTTAGTGCCTGCCCCTTCCAGGGTAATTAAATAATATAGTCCCGAAGCCGTTTTTTGGGCGGTAATGCCTTTTTCAGAAAGATAAGTATCGATTTTTTTAGAATCGATATCTAATTGTTCCTGATAGGAAACTGTGTCTTTGCATCCCAGTGCAAAAATAAAAAAGGAAAATAAAATCAGGGTGTATTTCATACCAATGTTTTCGCAAAAGTAAGAGGATTCCTTAACTTAGCAGGAATTCATCCAAATATTTAACCAGCCAATATTAGTGAAGGTGGTTGAATTGTTTGGCAGTGATGCTGTTTTCACCGAAAAGGACGAAATTGTAAATACCGGATGGCCAGTTTTCAAGCGGAACCGACCAATTATTTATGCCTGTATTAACGTTGGATTCAAATGAAGAATATACCTGAATTCCAAGTGTATTGTATACCGCAATACTTAATGGTTGAGATGAAGTAGCATTAAACTGAATATTCAGGGTTGTGGATACAGGGTTGGGGAATATTTCCAGGTTTTTTACTGCTTGGAGGTTCTCCTCTTCAGCAGATAACACGCCGGAATTTACCCTGAAATAATGGCGCTCATAACTGGTGAATGCCGAACCTGAAATAAGCGGCGTATTAGGTTGATTTTTATTGTATATTCTGTAATACCCACCTGAATTTCCAGGGCTGCAACTAGCACAAGTCAGCCCGTCTCCAAAAGCATCTACAATATGAAAACTAAAGCAACCATTATGTGGTACAACCAAATCTTTCAGAATAGTCGTGTTATTGGGGTAACTGCCGGGAGATTGATTGGACGAGTTGATAATAACGCCCCCGCCCAGGGGGCCTACAAATAGGTTTCCTCCCCGCTGAAGGACATTTTCAAACTCATCCCGGAATTCCCAGTAGGTTTCATATCCAAACTCATCTGTTCGGATTTTTAACGTTAAGATGTCGTTATCAAAGGTTTTTGAGGAAAAAAAATGCGTATTTGATTCATTATTGGAAGGGTCTTCATCTGGGCCCCCTGAAATATCCAGGGATATTTTTAATTGTCCATCATTAATAACTGCAATATTGCCTGCATTCACATCATAATAATCATATTTTTGAAGGTCGCCATTCCAGTTAATGGTCTTCACTAATGCATTGTTCCAGAGCACTTGCATAGTGGCAGATGTGAGCGTGGCATTTCCTAAATTGGTCATCCGGAATTTAGGAGTCAAGGTAAGTGCGCCACAGACTTCAGAATATGGTGTTCCTGTAGAAAAATTAAAAATACCTGCATTCTTGGTGCCAAATCCTACCGGGCAATTTTGTGCACTTTCCCACATAAGATTAGAACTTAATGCGGGAACACTTTTCATTTTTTTATCGGGACAAATAATAAAAATGGAAGGGAAGGTTGTCACGTCAAATGTTTGAGCAATCAAATGGTTATTAAAAATCGGGAAATTAATACCATCTGTCCAGTTCAGATTATTACTACCCGAGCAATTTCCTAAAATACACCCCTGGGAGGTTGCAGCATCACCCTCTACGTAATAAATCTCTAACTTGTTGTCGCCGGAAGGCCCATGGCTGTTGTAGAGATAAGATAATGAACTGCTGGTATGGTAGGCTAAAGACGGAGCGCTTTGGGTGGAAAAAAAGGCAATAATAACAATTTTTCCTTCCTCCAACTTAGAATAAAGATCGTAATTCTGGCCATTTAAGTCAGTTAAAATAATTTCCGGAGCAATTTGCGCCTGAATACCATCAAGGTATATTGTAAAAGAGAACAAAACCGCCGCCAGTTGTTTCATTATATGTAGACTATGTCCTTAACTTTAAGATAAGGTGATTTTCTAATACAGAAAATAAGACATAATACATCCCCTGTTCAGGAGGAGAATATTTGCATTATTATGAAACACGGCGTTGTTGCCAGAATTGGACAATAAAAAGAATATTGATTAATTTGATTGCAAATATAGTGCTTTTTGATTTCGGAATTGGCGTATCTTGTCCCTCAAAATTACCAAATTTGCTAAATCCGGACATATTAGTCTGCAATTTATTCATTATCAATTAATATTAAAACTGTTTTTTATTTTATTTTATAATAACTACTTTGATTGTCATGAAAAAATCTTTATTTTTAGGCGCATTTTTACTGATTAATGGCTTTGCCTGGTCACAATCTGTTCCACAGTTTGAATTTACCCCGCACGATTCAATTTCAACCTTTCCTCCGGCAACAACAATTGAACCAGTAGCAGATTTGGAAATACACAGCCTTGCTGCGAGTGATATTACGGTCAAGTGGCAGCGCAATGTATTGCAAATTACTTCAGGGTGTGGGTCTAAGGTTTGTGACTTGAATGCCTGTTATCCGGAAAGTTTCAGTACGAAACAATTTGTGCTTGGTGCAGGTATAATGGGACCAATAAGTGTCCATCTTGTTAACAACACCGGTATTCTTTGTCAGGCAATTATCCGCCTGGATTTATGGAATATCGAAACCCCTAATGACATCGTGAGTGGTACCTATCTGTTCAATATGGGATCCTCGGGTGTTGATGATGGAACGCCTGTGGCGGAGGCTAAGATTTTCCCCAATCCAACCGCCGATTACTTTACCCTTGACCAGGTGGATGGCCTGCAAAGAGTGCGCTTACTGGATTTAACAGGCCGGGAAGTGGCAGCATTTAGTGCAGCAACAACTCCAACTTTCCAAATCGGCAATCAACCTGCCGGACAATATATTGTCACATTGGAAGACGAAACAGGGAAGATTATTGCTATTGCGCAGTTAAATAAAAAATAAGGATTTGAATGTAGATAAATAATGCGCTGAGAGCGGATGCGCAGGATGCAATGATGAGTTGTTGCAGTGGAAGGCCATCCGGCCAAAAATCGCTGTCTTGATGGCTTGGCGGCGCTCATCGCAACAACGCTCAGTTTGTTGTCAGTCCTTTTCTGAATATTTCAAAAAAAAGCCTTCAAGCCACTGTGTTTGAAGGCTTTTTTTGAAACTGCCCCAATATCAGTTCCTGCCGGAACAAGTCTTTTTGGATCTCACCTGCACTTTGTTCAGTCCATATACTCCCAGTCTTCTCCCAGTGTTTCTACGGGGTGCCAATACAGCTGTTTAAATTCCACCACTTTGTTGTCTGTCACCTGTATACCTTCCGACTCAAGTAACTCCTGCATGAGCGTTGGTGAGTGGAAATGATGGCGCCCACTAAGTTCTCCAAGTCTGTTGACCACCCGGTGTGCTGGTACACCACCAATATTATGATTTAATGCCCATCCCACCATTCTGGCCGCTCCCAATGCAAGAAAATCGGCAATTGCTCCATAAGTGGTAACCCTTCCGCGCGGAATTGCACGGGTCACTGCAAAAACCAAATCGTGGTAGTGCGGTTTTTTTTCAGACATGGCTATGCATAAAAAAAGCGGCGTAAAAACAAAGATTGTTTTTTACGCCGCCTTCTGAATAAGTTAGAATTTTGCAGTTAGGCCCACCAGTACATTCAGCCCATAAGTGGGGTAGGTGTGCCAGCGTTCCCGTTTGTTATTGAGGATATTATTGATATCCAAAAAGGCACCAATGTTCTTTGTGAAGTAGTAATTGCCTCCCAATCCGAAATCGACCAAAGCGCCATCTTTGCCAGGTACATTGTCAATATCCCGGCGGCGAATTTTATCGGCAATATAGCACTCGGCGCGAATACCTACTTTTCCTTCCAGTACCTTGTATTCTGCGTTGAAATTGCCCTCTAAGCCTGGAAGTCCCCAAGCGGCGAGCGCCTTATTCATTTTATAAATATTTTGGCTGAGGGTACCTCCAACAGTAAGATTGTCAATAGGCTTCAGGGTAATAGTGCCCTGGAGATTATAAATTTTGGCCGAATCGTACAATACTTCAAATCGGGTAATACTTTCATTGTTGAAGAAAGTTTGATACAGCGCCAGGTCATTGGCAGTGGAGTAACCTCCCTGAATAGAATAATTCACCCAACTGAAATTGCCGCGAATACCGCCAAAGTAGTTCCGAAAATCGGTATTTTTAAGTGTTGTTGGTGCATTTACATCGCTTCCCCGGATGTCGATGAAAGGATTGTAATCGCTGATTGACCGGTAAGTATTTTTACGCAGATCGCCATTGGCTGCCACAAATAATTGGATGCCATCTCCGAAAACCCTTACATTCAGTTCGGCATCAGGGAAAACATGGAATACATCCCTGTTGCTGGCGAAATTGCCCCCCACTTTAAAACGGAGATAATCGGTATGAAAAGTGAAGGAAGGCTGGATATATATATTATTCAGTTTTTGTTTGTCGGTAATACCAAATGAGGTAAAATCCGTGCGTAGGTTCACCCGGAGCACGTGTTTATCTGCAAACCATTTGGATACACCGAGGAGGAGGTCGAAACCAGTCTCCTTATTCGCTTCATTATCCCGCATGGAATAAAATTTGGGTGCCACAAAATAGTTGAAATCGGCATCGGTGCGTTCACCGTTAAATACCCGGGCTCCAATATCCAGTATTTTAAAATCCTGTCGGGTTCGTGCTTCGTCATACTGAAATGCTTTATGGTCGTACCCGTAAAAATGCACCCTGTCGTAGGAGTAACCGACTTTTCCTTCAACGGCTGCAGATTTAGATATTTTACCACTGCCACTTACCTGCCCTTCTGTATTTCTGAAACGTTGGTTTTCTAAATCTTTAAAATTCGCCTGATGGTGGCGTGCCCATACCTTTCCATCAAACTTGTCTTTTACACCGAAGCCATAGCCAGCCTCTCCGTAGATGGAAGCAGGAATACCACCACCTACTTTTGCGAAACCCTTGTATTGGGTTTCTTTTCCTGCCGACTTCATACCCAGCGGACGGAGTTTGGGCGCATCATAAGAGACTTTTGCTGGTCGTGGCGGCACCACATAATCCTGGTATTTGGTGGTCGTATCCAATGCCGGAAGGGTAGGGGTGACCTTCATTTTATTGGCATCGAGCAGCTGAGCCTCATAGTTTTTTATGATATCAATTTTGTCTGTCGGGCCGGTCTGGGCCTTAAGTCCGACCGAAAAAGCCCACAGAATTGCTACTAAGATGGTTGATTTATATTGGAAACGCATTGTTTGAAGTATTAAGTATGAGGTATTAGGTATAAAGTATGAGGTATGAAGTATGAGGTATTGTTGTACTTAATACCTCATACTTCATACTTAGTTTCCGCCGTCGAGGTCCAGAATGTCAACTTTTTTGGGTTTCGCAACGCCTTTGCCCTGAGGAACAGGGTCATTTGGGGTAACTACACCGCCCAATTTTTGGTATTTCTGTTTTGCCTCCGTCAGAATAGACTGATTACTGCCGGTGTAATTTTCCAGAACGGCTTCTAATGCTGCAATACCACTGTTTTTGTCGCCCTGATCGACAAAAACATCTGATAAAAGAATAAGATTTCGGGCAATCCAGTCGTCGTAACCGGCGCTGGCCTGGTTAGCCGTGGAAATCATGTCTTCTGCCTGCGGATAGTTGCGTTGGCGGTACAGGATCTGGCACATCAGGTGGTACGACTCTGCCATGATTTCTGATTGCGAAGTTTGGGTTACCTTTTGGAGTGCAGGGTATGCCCGCACATAATCGCTGCGGTCATAAGCCAGTTTGGCGATATAGTAATTGGCCTTTGCTTGTTGTTCGCCGGAAGCACTGCCATTTGCCAGTACTTTTGTTGCATATTCCTGGGTAGCTACTGAATTATTGGCCCGATATGCACTTTCCATGGCGGTAATCTGGGCATTAAAGCGCGCGTCGGCGGTGGCAGCAGATTCTTCCCATTTTCTGGACATTTCGTATGCCTGGCCATAATCCTTGAGGGTATTGTAGCTGATCAGTGCTGATTTTTCAGCAGATTTGGAATAATACCGACTTGGTCCTTTTGTGACTACAGCCGCGTAATCTTTCATCGCT
>JBILHQ010000106.1:0-20269 GCA_044350415.1 Saprospiraceae bacterium
AAACTCCTCCTTGTGTTTAATTTTGTAACCAGGCTGAAAATAGATAATTCGTTCTGCAAACTTAGACATTAGACTCAGGTCAATCGGTAACAGTTTCAGTGTTGAAAAACCATCATAATCTTTAAGTACGGATAACACCCTATTAATATTTTCTTCAGTCACGGTGTTATTTGCATAGACAATCACCACCTTGTAAGGAGGAATTGCAAACCTCAAATTCTGCATAATACGCTCTTCAATAACGGGGTCGCCATTTTGATCAAAGCCAATAACAGAAAACCTACGTTCCATCAAATTAATGGTTGAAGTGATATCTACCATATTTGTTCCAATGTAAAAATGAAAATATAATTATTATTGACATGACTACTCCCCGGCTTCGTCCCCTGCTTTAGTGTAATTTTCAGATATCAAGTCGCAAATAATGTTTTTCGTCGAAGGCAGCGGTTAGTTACTTATAAACAAAATAGGAGCCAACTAAACGGAGCTGTGCCAGCGTGAAAGCGCGCTATCGTTGTGCATTCCCCAAAGAAGCACACTAATGGACATTTCAAAATCTGCGTAAAATCTGTACACAAAAATCTGTGTACGGACTGCCCAATATACACTCCAAATGCTGCGTAAAATAAAAATCCCGCAGTTTGGCGGGCCTCGACTGAAAAGCGAAGTAGCGTAGCATACAGCACACAATTGATCTGAATCAAGTAAAAACCTGAAATAGTCCAATTTTCGGCATACGCTATGCTACCTCGATATTCGGTGTTCGGCATTCCCCTACTGTGTCGCCGTCTGCGCATTAATCCTTCCCCAGCCAAAATTGCTGTTCCTGCCGGGAAAGTAATTACTGGAAGTTTTGAGCCGGTCGAATACCTGGGTACGGGACCAGGAAGGATACTTTGCCCATACCAATGCCGCAATCCCAGCCACACTGGCGGTCGACACCGAAGAACCGCCTACAGTTGATGGATCGTTACTATCCATATCAAGCGATAAAGGATGCCTGCCGTTGGATGTTTTTTCCATGACCATTACAAAATCCACTTTACTTCCCTGATGACAGTCACTGCATTTGGTAGTCAGATTATCTTTAATGCCGGTAACCGCAATGGCCTGCGTCATATTGGCAGGGAAAATAACACCCGCAAACCAGGCGGTCCACCAAAATGAGGTACCCGCTGCACAGAAAATCATTTTCCCATTATTATAAGCAAAAATAATGGCGTCCCTGATCTGGGAAGACGTTGTAATACGCCCCATACTCATGCTGATGATGCGGGTAGTTGGGTTACTGCCTGCCGCAGTAAATGCGTTGGATACACCCACCACTTCCCGGCTTTCATCCAGGTAAACATCTGCTGCAGCCCGGTAGGTCAGCAGATCAGTATTGTAGGCAATACCTGTACTCGCTCCATCGACTCCCCGGGGAGCGGCACAGGCGCCAGCCATGGATGTTCCATGGCCGCATTGGTCGTGCGGCGTTTCGGGACTGCCCACCGGATTTCCCCAAATATTAGTCTCCTGCGGTAAAGTCACCAAACGGGTGATCCCTCTGGCTGTAGAAAAACCCTGGTTAAAAGCCTCGCCCAGATTATCCTGGTCGTCACCAGCACCTGTATCCACAATGACGACATTGCACCCCGAGCCAGTGCTGTTGTTCCAGGCCTGCGTGATATTATGAAAGGAATGGTTCCAGGATTGTTTACAACCAGGCGCAATATTCAGATAGTCAACATTGGGTACCAAACCCGGTTTAGCCGTATTGCTACCGCACCCAGAACCGGAGCGCTCCTTCATGTCCTGCATAAATGGTTCGTAGCCAATAGGCTCCGCATACCGAACATTCGGAGATTGGCGTAGTTTGCTAATGGTGGCAGGATTGGTAATCCATACATCCAATACCGGCAAATCATTCACCGTATACGCCGTGATATCGGCCTCCGTAAGACCGGGAGTCATTTTTCGCTCCTCTTCCAGAATCATTGCGATTACCTTTTCACGGGCAGCCGTCCAGGCATCATCTAAAAGATCGATAGTGTGCAGCACCTCCTCTATGTTTTGCATTGCAGCAGGCCGGTAACCTACAGAAAGGACAAAATCAGAATTGGACAATGCTGTCCATACCTGCTCGTCACTGGCCCATTCCCAAAGAAATTCGCCTTTGTCAAGTACTTTATTTTGAATAAACTGATTGAGTTCCCTCGGATCCTGCGCAGCAGGTTTAATCCTGGAAACCGTAGATGGCACGTCCGATTTTTGGCATGCGAAAAAACTCAGCAATATGACTGCCGGCAAAAGCAGAAGTCCTTTTTTCATGAGAAAAGATGGGTAAAATGTTATTAAACCAATAATTTGAAATACTTAGGGTGTAATTTCGCCGAAAAGTAATGCAACCATTTAATCCCGCCAAATAAAAATACTTTTTTTGAAAAACTTTACTTTCGCTCAATAGGCGTAATAGTAATACCCTGCGCCTTCGATTCAAACCACGTTACGGGAGCCAGTGTTTTATCGCCGGTCAGCGAATCACATTTAAAAAACAAATAAAATAATTGCAAACAATAATCCAGGCGGGAAGTCAGGGATTCCAGGGTTTTATGACGGAGATTTTCCACGTTCTTGCGCTCATTCAACCAGGCATAATAAGCATCATCATGGGAGCCGATAATCTCTAAAATTACCTGATCGGAAGTAAAATCGCTCATGTACTCTTTGGCAATTGCAGCATGATGCCTTGACCAATCGCGGGGGCTGCTCCTGTCTTCTAAATATTTAAAGGTGTCATGAGCGAAAGCAATGATTCTTAATCTCGCACGATCCTTGGTAGAAACAGCGGTAACTTGATCAATATTATCCAGCACCTCCCTGATATGGTACGCGACCTTACCTTCCGGATGACCAAACCTTGGTTCGCCCCAATCCATTCCAATCTGAAATTCCGGGACGCCCAATAAAGCATGCTCCAGATCCGTTTCGGGCCTGAGCAGTATCTTTAGTGTGGTTAAATTAATTGATTTACGCTTCATTACGAACATGGACCGTCATGCAGTTCTCCTTGGGCTCCGCAAAGTTAAATCAAATTTCAGGTTGGCAACAACAATTTACCGATTCGTCGTTATTCTGCCTGATTTAGTCGGCTAATTAATAAAAGGATCAACATTTAAAAGAAAACCTGCGTTATCAGTAGTGTAGCACAACGAAAAACGGAGGGCGAGAAGTTCGAGCAAACGTTGGAGCAATTCTCATAACTGGTGTGTAAAATTAAATAGGAAAGCCAGTTTTCAGGTGTTTCACATTTCGACATTTTATGTTATAACTAATTGATTGTTAAATTATTGACTACTCAAAAAGTTAACAAACAGTTAAAGGCGTCAATTTTCAAAGCAAAACTCCTGAACTCATCGTTTTTGAATGCGAAGTATTATTTTCATTGACAACAACATTAACTATTAAAACGTTAAAGAATTGACCATGAACAAGTTTCTGCCTATGATTTTTGCCGGCACAATTGGTGGCCTTGTCGTTTTTGGAGCGACTAAATTAACTGAAAAGCCCCAAATCGTGGCTAACGAGAGCATCACTCCGGTAGCAAAACAAGTAGCGTATGGTGGAGGGCCTGTACCGTTCGATTTTACGAAACCAGCCGAGCGATCTGTAAACTCAGTGGTTCACATCAAAGCCAGCGAAAGCCGCCAAAATGCTATTAACCGACAAAAACAAAATCCTTTCCTTCAATTTTTTGGCGGTTCTGATTTTGGCCAACGGTCAGGCTCAGGTTCAGGTGTCATTATGACTTCTGACGGCTATATTTTAACCAATAACCACGTGGTTGACTTTGCTGACGAGTTTGAGGTGACACTCCATGATAACCGTGAATTTAAAGCGCGGTTAGTCGGAAAGGATGAAAATACGGATATGGCGGTGATAAAAATTGACGCCACTGACCTCCAGTCCATTGATATTGGCAACTCCGATGACGTAAAAGTTGGCGAATGGGTTTTGGCTGTTGGCAACCCGTTTGACTTAACTTCCACCGTTACAGCAGGTATTGTCAGTGCCAAAGGACGCGATATCAATATCATCAAAGGGTACTCCCCTATTGAATCATTCATTCAAACTGATGCCGCCGTAAATCCCGGCAATTCGGGAGGTGCACTAGTTGATATTAATGGCCGTTTGATCGGTATCAATTCCGCCATCGCTACGCCAACAGGCAGTTTTGCGGGGTACTCATTTGCGATTCCGATAAACCTTGCTAAACGCATCGCAGACGATCTTATCAAGTACGGTGAATACCGGAGGGTATACCTCGGTGTGGATATCGCTACCCTGGATGGAAGTCTGGCACAGCGTTTGAAGATAGACTTTATACAGGGTGTTTATGTCGATTCGATTATCGAAGGAGGCTCCGCTAGTTTGGCCGGAATTTTGAACGGCGACATCATTACCAAAATAAATGGCAAAACTGTGACAACAGTTCCTGAACTAAGAGAGATAGTTGGACGTTCTAAGGCGGGAGATGTGTTGAATATGGTGGTGGTAAGAAATAAAAAAGAATTTGAAATACCCGTGAGACTTCGGATAAAAGACAATAATTAAAAAATAGTTTCTTTAAAAAAAGTGACTATTTATAAGATAAAGTTGGTTTTTCGTTTTGTTTTGATGTGTCTGCCCGGCGTAATGCCGGGCAGGCTTTTTTTTATTAAAATGTTCTCGTTCTTTTGCACCTGATTTACCAAACCGGGTATTCCGGATAAATTGATGAAAGCAAAAACAATTTCTCATACATGAAACGTACACTCACATTATTAGCCCTTTTTCTACTCATGGGAGGAGGTGCCTACTTCGCTTACCAATACCAGAAAAAAACCAAAAGCGGGTCTAATATCTCTCCCGATATGGATTTTGCAATTGAAGACCCAAGCAAAATTTATAAAATTTTCCTTGCAGACCGCAATGGAAAAACGGCCACCCTCAACAGGAAAGGCGACCGGTGGATGTACAACAACCAGTACCCCGCCCGACAAACTGCTGTTGACAGGTTACTCGAAACAATGAAAAAAGTGAAGGTTTGGTATGTCCCACCAGAGGCGGCCGAACCAACTATGATTAAAAGTGTTGCAGCAGAAGGAATAAAAGTGGAGACTTATGATCAGGATGGTAAAATTATTAAGATTTACTATGTAGGAGGCGTTACCAATGATGAATCCGGAACCTTTATGATGATGGAGGGCGCTGAGCATCCTTATATCACCCATATTCCTACCATGATTGGGAGTGTTCGTATTCACTATCGCCTTGATCCGGATGATTGGTATGATCGCACTGTATTTGAAGAAAAACCGGAGAATATTCAATCTGTTTCAGTAGAATATCCACAAAACAGATCTGAATCCTTCAAATTAGATAAAATAAAGGCAGGAGAGTATGCTGTGAATCCTTTTTACAGTACCACCCCCACCAAAAAAGCGCCACAAGTAAAAGGTTATGCCGAGGCATACCTGATCAACTTTGAAAAATTAGGGGCCGAAGCCCATGAGACCAATAATCCCCTGCGGGATTCGGTCACTGCATTAGTACCGTTTGCTATTGTTACCCTGAAAAATGAAAAAGGAGAAGAGAAGGTGGTTCGCTTCTGGCCCATCGAGCAAATTGAACAACCGGGAACTGGTAAAATATTCAATATCAGGTACCTGACTGATTGTAGCTGGGGACCATTTATGCTCACACAACACCATGTATTTGGGCCCATTTTCAGAGGCTATTCTCATTTCTTCGGTGAGCACAGAAACAGCAACCCGATTGTACAATAATGCAATTAACTGAAATTACGATGCAACAAAGCACCATTGACTCCGATCAAAAAATAATCAGCCAGCAAATAGCCCTGCATTTAGGCGACAATACGCTTATTCTGGCACAACGCCTTTCAGAATGGTGTGGACATGGTCCTGTACTGGAGCAAGACATTGCTATGACGAATCTGGCATTGGATCTGCTGGGGCAGGCGCAGCTTTATTTTGCTTATTCCGCCGAACTGGAGGGATCCGGAAAGTCTGAAGACGATTTGGCATTTTTACGCGACACCCAAGAGTTTCGAAATGTACTTTTGGTAGAACAGCCAAACCAGGACTGGGCATTTACCATTGCAAGGCAGTTCTTTTTTGATGTGTACCATTTTTATTACTGTTCACAATTGTGCCGAAGCAGCGATCAACGATTGGCCGCGATTGCAGAGAAAGCCATTAAAGAAGTGACTTACCACCTCCGCTTTTCCTCCGAATGGGTCATTCGACTTGGCGATGGCACACCAGAAAGTCATCAAAAAATACAAAATGCAATCCATGAATTGTGGATGTTCACTGGTGAACTTTATACTCCCAACCAATTAGATCGCGAAGCTGCAACTGCTGGCATCGCGGCAGATTTGAGCATCGTGGCTACCCTCTGGCACCAAAAAGTAGCCGAAATACTCCAGGAAGCTACTCTCACGATACCCGGCGATACCTGGATGCAAAGTGGCGGAAAAGAAGGCAGGCATACCGAGCAATTAGGATTTATTCTGGCAGAAATGCAGTACCTCCAACGGGCATATCCGGGAAATAATTGGTAAGAGCATGCCTGTTTTTTTGAACTAAAAATCCCGGACGTACGCTAAGAAACGGCGCATTAATATCGCGAAATATCGATTACCTGACAGCAGCTTCCAGTAAAGTAAGTGTCATTGCACTGGCATCCATTGCCGCATCAATCCCGTATGGTAACACGCATTGATCGGAAATATGGCCGAAAGGAGCGCCATAATACACAGGAATACCCAGACCAGCCAACCGGTCCCGCAAGGTATCGGCTAATTTCAGAGAAGGCGTATCGCCTTTTTGCTCGCAATCGGTAAATATTCCCAGTACAATACCCGCAGCTTCGCGCAAATCAGTGGCTTGTAATAGTTGGGTCAGCATTCTGTCAATCCGGTATGGCGCTTCTCCAATATCCTCGATGAAAGCAATTTTCTTTTTAAATTCAGGGACAAATGGTGTACCTGCCAATGCAGTCAACACCGCTAAGTTACCGCCGGTTAATTTTCCGCTTGCTTTCCCCGCGGTGATCGTAAAAGGTTGGTATTCACGGGCCTGCCGCAATTCTTCTTCCAATGGAAGTATTAAATACGGAGATGACGGAGAAAAAAGCGTTCCCTGGATATGTCCAAGGGTAAACGGTGTCATATCGCCACCGCCCACCTGTCCGTGAAAAGAAACAATGCCCGCCCGCTGCTGCAACGCAACATGCAAAGCCGTAATGTCACTGTATCCAATCAATGGTTTGTTATGCTTTCGGATCAAATCATAATCCAGCAGGGGCAATAAACGCGTACATCCATATCCGCCGCGTACGCACCAAAGCGCCTCAACTTCCGGATCTGTAAAAGCCCTATGAATATCATCTACCCGTTGTTCATCGGAACCAGCCAGATAACCGTATTGGGCGCACATGTTTCTTCCAGGCTTTATCCGAAACCCCATTGCTGCTAAATTATCGTAAGCCTTTTGAATTTTTAATGCTGCCGGAGGGCTGGCTGGAGTGATGAGCGCGATGGTCGCTCCGGAAGTTAAACGTTCAGGCTTTTGCATTCTTTTAATAAAATATTGATTTCCAATATTTTCAGGAGAAAGGGGTATTGAGGTTGCCAAAGCAGTTTTTAAGGTATTGGCAAAAAAAGTACGTCGTTTCATGCTGCAAGATAGGTATCTTTGCAAATGATTTTTCCATCAGGCACAAAAGTTAGATTACGGTTTACCGGAGAAACCGGCACAATTACCATTCCTCTGGGCGATGGCATGGTACAGGTTAGGATGGATGCAGATACAAGTTCACTCATTCCTGCATTCGAAGAAGACCTCCTGCCATTAACCGCAATCAATAAATTTGCACCAACAGCGCCAAAAAGTGCAGGCCCGCCACCACGCCGGGTAATTAAGAAATCTGTAGCACCAGCCTATGCAGGAAAAGGCATACAACTCATCTTCGAGCCTATGCCGGGGGCCGATGAAATGATTACCCGCTACAAAACCTGGCTTTATAATGACACCCCGCATGAGTTCCTCTTTGAACTCGGCATTTTTATTGGAGAGGAAAGTATTCTCAAATTAGATGGAAAACTCAGTCCGTTCAGTATCTACGAAGCAAGTGACTTATTGTCCGATGATTTGAACGATAACCCTGAGGCCGAACTTTCTGTCCGTAGAATTACAACTGCTGGTGCTGCAGATGAGATTTTTAAAATA
The DNA here is from genome assembly GCA_044350415.1 of Saprospiraceae bacterium. GTDB lineage: Bacteria > Bacteroidota > Bacteroidia > Chitinophagales > Saprospiraceae > M3007. The sequence goes on from JBILHQ010000106.1 coordinate 8,280, forward strand.
CTCAAAATCAAGACTAAAGCCTTTGTCAAGAACTTTGAGTATCTGGACATCTTAAACCTGCCGGTTCATTATTTTACGATGGTTGAGCAGTTTGAGCCAACAGCGGAAACAGGTAATAAAAAGGAAGACCTTTCCCTTTATGCCAAACAGAAAATATCAGAAATCAAAAAAAAGGAACCCGATCGCAGTAATTCAGTCAAGTTTGATGCGTTCAACGTAGAAGCCTTTGCGCACTTTGAACCGGAAATTGACTTACATATTCAGGCATTGATTCCCGGCCATGTCAGGCTCGACAAAGGTGAAATACTTCGAATTCAGATGAATCATCTGGAGCGGTTTATGGAACGGGCAATACGACTTGGCGTTTCGCGGGTATTCATTATTCATGGCGTTGGCGAAGGCAAACTTCGGGAACATGTAGCCGTTCGCCTCCGGGATATGCACCGCGTCCGAAAGTTCAAAAATGAATATCACCAAAAATACGGTTACGGGGCCACAGAGGTTTGGCTTGATTAAGCCTATTGAAAACGGCCCCAGTTTTCTTTTTCCGCTTCTGTCCATAATTCCGGAAAGAAATATACCCGCTGAAACCGGGGAGGCAGGTATTGTTGCCAATTGGTTCCACCTGTCGCGGCAATCTCTTTAGGCTTGGCGTCCAGGTAACGGACCGCAGAGCGGTAATGAGAAAGGTTCCAGCGTACATTCACATTCATATCGTATTCCCGCATCATTGTAATGAGTTCGGGATCGCTGCGCTCATCTGCCGTCAAACGGCTGGCCACTTGCCGGAGATTGGTGGTCTGAAAACGCAAGGCAAACCGGACTATTTCATCGCCATACTTTTCTTCGAACTGCCGGAGCGTCAAGGTTTTTTTGCCGGTAGCCAATTCCGTTGCACCCGATTTCCAATACAATACCGAATAAATTAGCCTGACATCGGTTACACCTGTTGTCAATTCTCGCTTTGATTCATGTACTAATTGTCCCAAATCTGTGCTGGCAATTTCAATCATCCGGTACTGTACACTCTGAAAACCACTGGCTGGCAACAAACTCATTCTGAACCGAAGAAATTCATCGCGGTCCATTCCGTCCACCATTACATCGAAAGACTGTATGAGTTGAGTCATATACCTGTTAATACGCTCCAACTGGCGCTTAACAAAACTCAATCCTGGTTTTTCAACAGCAGCGAGTTGTTCGATGGCATCGAGAATCAGCCGGAAATACAGTTCTGTAATCTGGTGATACAGAATGAATATTCGCTCATCGGGAATGGGGGTACGCGTATTTTGAAGACTTAATAAGGTATCAAGGTGGATATAATCCCAGTAGGTCAGATAATCAGCATAAAGAAGGCCATCAAGGTAGGAATGCATATCCTGCCCCATTGCAGCATACTTTTCTTCCAATAATTGCAAACGGGTGGATATTTCCGAACTAATCTCCATAGTTAACTATTTTAAGTCCCAAAAGTACACATAAGAAACAAACTGAAAGGTTCAATACCACATTGGCAAGTACCATTGTGATACCTTCCCGTTGGTATAACTGAAGTGTTTCGATCGTAAATGTTGAAAAAGTGCTGAACCCTCCACAAAAACCCGTTATTAAAAATAACCTGCGGGGTTCTGCTATATAGCCATCAAAATGGAGAGAGAGAAATATTCCCAATAAGAAACAAGCGATCGCATTGGACAACAATGTTGCCATTGGAAACCGAAGGATAAATGGAGCAAGCAGCACGGAAATACCATACCTGCAAATACTGCCCAAGCCTCCTCCCAAAAAAATCATCAGCGTGGAATGCATAAAAAAAATAACCCCGACTGGTACAGCCGGGGCCACAACTAAAAAATTAAGCTATGAAAACAAAAACTTCTTTAGTCTGAAGATTAACCGTGTAATATTAAGGATTACTAATTAACTCCTTTAATATTTTTACGATCAAACAAAAAAAACTATTGATCAATATCCCGACCACCGATCAACATTTCCTGGTACTCTTTGAGTTCCTCGAAACGTCCTTCAGCCGCGAATTTTGATTGCGCAGGCCATGTGCTCGGGTTATGAATCTGATAACGTGGGCCAGCCGCGTCCAGGATTTCTTTTAAGCGATCAACAGGAGCCTCTGCGAGTTCAGCCCATGTATTAATACCACCTTCTTTGAGCAATGTTTCAATTTTCGGACCGACGCCTTCAATAATTTTCAAATCATCGAGTTTTGGTCCTTTTTTGGATGCCTTTGACGCTGTGTCTGTAGTGTCAGCTGCAGCAACCGTTTCATCCACTTCCGCTACTGGAGTTGTTTCAACTGGCGCTGCGACTTCAGCAACAACTGCTTTTTCCTCCGCAACAGGTGCTGCTTTCGCAGGTGCTACCTTGGTGGCAGGTGCCTTTTTAGGCGCTGCGACTTTAGCCAATACTTCTGAAGCAACAACTGGCTGAATACTTACGTAAGTACGGTCGTCTCTGCGGCGAAGGAATGTAACTACACCATCGATACTCGCATGAATCGTGTGATCGCGGCCTAAATATACATTGTCACCCGCATGAAAACGAGTGCCACGTTGACGAACGATAATATTACCGGCAGTTGCTTTTTGACCGCCGAAAAGTTTAACACCAAGACGTTTACTTTTACTGTCCCGGCCGTTATCGGTACTACCTGCCCCTTTTTTGTGTGCCATTTTTTAAATAGTCTGATAAGTGATAAGTAAGGATCGAAGAAATGGAGATAACCAGAGGATGCAAATTTGCTTTCTTCCGGATACCGCCTAATTCTACTTATCCGGCGATACTTTCGATTTTAATTTTGGTGAATTTCTGGCGGTGACCGTTTTTCTTACGGTATCCTTTACGACGTTTTTTGTGGAAAACCACTACTTTATCGCCCTGAACATGGCCAAGAACGCTGACATTTATGCTGGCTCCAGCAATATTGGGTTCACCAATACGCACCGTGCCATCGTTGTCGATGAGGTGAACAGTACTGAAGGAAACAGAATCTCCTTCATTCGCTGCCAGCCGGTGGACGAAGATCTGCTGACCTTCCTCAACTTTAAATTGTTGACCGGCGATGGAAACAATTGCAAACATTACAGAATCAATTATTTAGATGATGAAAAAATTACCTTTTCACAGAAAAAGCCCGCAAAGGTAATGCTATTTATTAAAAATACACTTTTTTCGAAAAAATCATTGAAAACAAATGGACTAACCCTTTACTCAGGCCTCCTTTTCGTCTTCTTTGGGTGAAACTTCCGGTGCGGCAGCTGCTGTCTCTGGTTCAGCCGAAGCTACTTCAACTACAGGCGTTTCAACTTCTGCTACTTCCGCTACAGGCGTTTCAACTTCTGCTACTTCAACTACAGGCGTTTCAACTTCTGCTACTTCCGCTACAGGCGTTTCAACTTCTGCTACTTCCGCTACAGGCGTTTCAACTTCTGCTACTTCCGCTACAGGCGTTTCAACTTCTGCTACTTCCGCTACAGGCGTTTCAACTTCTGCCGCTTCCGCTACAGGCGTTTCAACGGGGGCATCAGCAACTGGTTCTGCATCGGGAGTCGCTGCAGAGCGGTCTTTATTTACAATCTCCACTACCTCATCGGCAATATCGAGGGCTTTATCCATAGCAGCTTCCGCCTTTTCTCCAACGACTGAAGCAACCGCTTTCACAGTATCCACGACATCTTCAAAGGTTTCGCCAAAAATATTGGACAGTGCGTCCATGACGCTTTGAGTAGCAGGTACATTATCTACCCGTTCGCCACTTCCGCTTACGCCTGGTTTTTTAGTGGTAATCGCAGCAATTTCTGATTTTGCTGTTTCCTTAGCCTGATCAAGCCGTTGTTTTTTATCTTCCCGGTCAGAAACCGATTTGATTTGGCGGTCAATATCTGCTTTGGTTTTTTCCATATCAGCAATACGCTCCTTTTTGGAAGCGAGGCGCTCTTCAACCATTTTGATTTTAGCCTGGCGAATCTGCGCTTCGAGCTGTCCTTCTGTGGTTGCCACTTTTTTGCGTTGGAATTCCAGCTCACTCTCATCGCGACGTGCACTCTCTTTCATCCGGTTCATCGCTTCAAGAAGTCCTTGCAAACGACGGGTGTGCCGCTCGACAATAGAGCCTTCATTGGCTTCTGAGCCAAAGCGTTTTTCTTTTGCCGCTTTGAATGCCGCATCAATACGATCATATACTTTACTGCGGTGCTCATTGCTCATTTTGGCAGTGCGGTATTTTCCCTGCAATGCCTTCAAATCTTCAAAAACAAGGTGCATTTTATTGCCACCTTTTTCTATCCGCGCCTCGATTTCTGCTAATTTTTCATTAATTTCAGTCATTACAACTGCTGAAGTGGCCGAAAATTGGTCTTCTACTTTGGTCCGAACCGCTTTCATGTCATTGAAAAGCTGATTGACAGCATCGCGAAGTGTATTGGCATGCGAGCGGAACAAATTTCGTTCACGACTCTGCTCCTGCACTTTATCCCAGAAGGCGCGCAATGTTTGCCATAGTCCATTATCAAATTCGCTGATTGAAGCGACTTTTTCGCGAAGTTCCTCCAATTCCTGCTGATAAGCACGGTGGAGTTTCCCCGAGAGTACAATAAAATGCCACTCCGTTTGTGCGCGGGAAACCATATCAGGCCGATCGGCCTTCAAGTCCTCAGGCAAAATCCCTTCAGTGACACTTAAATCGCGGGTAACGACAGAATGGCCTTCGGGAAACTCAACCGTTCCCTTATTTTCTTTCCATTCATCGTTCAGCTTCGTGATAAATTCTTCAGAAGCCAGTGGTTCCGGTACGACGTACACTAAAACTTTGTTCTCTGCTTCGTTCAATTCCAAGGCCATCAGTACTTTTTCGTTCTGAGCGTTGGTTCCCCAAATAACAACTTTGTTCTTCATGTGATGCGGCTGTTGACAATGTGCTTAAATAATGTCGCTAAAAATGAGGCGTAAAACTACGCCGGATTCGTTACTTTTTTTACTTTAAGTTTTAATATCCCTTTTGACAATAAATATTCGGCAATTTGAACGGCATTAGTTGCTGCTCCTTTGCGCAGGTTATCGGAAACTACCCACATATTCAATGTGTTGGGCTGACTTTCGTCGCGGCGAAGCCGTCCTACAAATACCTCGTCTTTATTATGCGCAAAAAGCGGCATCGGATACGACAAGGACGCCGGATCGTCCTGTAAAATCACCCCTGGCGCACTGGACAGGATATTTTTCACTTCCGTTAAATCAAAATCCCGTTCAAATTCCACATTTATCGACTCCGAATGGCCACCTACCACAGGCACGCGCACAGCAGTAGCCGTAATCTTAATGGTATGATCACCCAGTATTTTTTGGGTTTCGTTCACCATTTTCATCTCCTCTTTCGTATATCCATTTTCGGTAAACATATCGATATGGGGAAGGAGGTTCATATCAATCTGGTATGGATATGCCCGGTCGCCTTGTTTCCCTTTTCGCTCATTCATCATCTGGCTTACCGCTTTTACACCAGTACCTGTAACGGATTGATAAGTACTTACCACAATCCTTTTTATTTTATATTGGTCATGGAGGGGTTTAAGTGCTACCACCATTTGAATAGTGGAACAATTGGGATTGGCAATTATCTTATCATTTTTAGTCAAAACCGAAGCATTTACTTCCGGAACTACCAGTTTCTTATCGGGATCCATTCGCCAGGCAGAGGAGTTGTCAATAACTATTGTACCGTTTTCGGCAAACTTCGATGCCCATTCTTTGGAAACGGAACCTCCTGCAGAAAAGATAGCTACATCGGGGCGTTTTCTCACTGCAGCATCCATGCTGATAATTTTATATCTTTTGCCTTGAAATTTAATGATTTTGCCAACTGAACGCTCAGAAGCGACAGGGAAAAGCTTGGTAACCGGAAAATTGCGTTCTTCCAGGATCTGCAACATTTTTGCGCCAACCAAACCGGTAGCGCCCACAACTGCTACTTTCATTTTAATACACTATTTATTTTTGCGCGGCAAAGGTACTGCCTTCGAAGCAACATATTTTTCAAATCACCTGTAAATTTATCTGCTGAATACAGTTTTTCAGCGCCAACAATAACAGACTGCAATTCATGAGCCTGTTATTTCAGCCGTTACTTACCTTTGCCCCCTATCAACTTAAAGGTTCACGGGCGACTCAAAGTCCGAACAATATTATGCTTTTCAGAATTCACCACGAAGGACGGGTAATAATCAGCGTATTGACGTTTGTTCTTGCCATATTAAGTATTGTTGTGTGGAAATTCGCTCCAGGCCTGTTATGGCTTTGGGCGGTGGCGGCACTGGTCATATTTTCACTTGTTGTTCAGTTTTTCAGAAATCCAGTGAGGATGATTCCCGCTGCCGATAATAACATCATTTATGCACCCGCCGACGGTAAGGTTTGTGTAATTGAAGAAACAGAAGAACCAGAATTTTTCCATGGAAAACGATTGCAGGTTTCTATTTTTATGTCGCCTCTTAATGTCCATGTTAACCGCAATCCGGTGAGCGGCACTGTAAAATATTTCAAATACCATCCCGGAAAATATTTAGTGGCCTGGCATCCAAAAAGCAGTACAGAAAATGAGCGTACCACTGTCGTTTATGACACAGGCAGTACCCTCATTTTAATGCGCCAAATTGCAGGGGCTGTAGCCCGGCGCATCAGGTGGTATATCAAAGAAGGTGATATTGTTACGCAAGGCAACGATATGGGTTTCATTAAATTTGGTTCCCGCGTTGACCTTTTTCTCCCACTTGGCACCAAAGTCCTGGTTGAAATGGATCAACAAGTGAAAGGAAATTTGACAGTAATCGCTAAGGTTTAGCCACAATTTAGTCCCAGGTCCGCAGCGATTACCGCAAGCAAGGCATCCATTTGTAAAATCCGGAATGCTTGCGGTACACTTTGCGGACCCGGGACTACAATCACCAACTCCACAAATCGTGCTCCTGATTGAATAATTCATCCTTTATCCTGCCTCCTTCCATCAACAAATCGGTACCGGTCAGGTAATCCTGAAGGCGGCGATCCTGCACATTGCTCTCTTTGGTGATATACGAAGCAAATCGGCGCATCTCAAAAAGATCTTCCCAGGTAATGGCCGCAGATAAATTATCTGTGGCATACGCTTTTTGCCGGGCTAATAATGGCCGGGCAGACGGGTAGTGTACCCAGAACAATGGACGTTCATATATAAAATCACCTTGATCGTTTTTTACTTCAACCAGCGGGGCAATACCCAGAATACGCTGGCGCAGTTCTCCCCTGCTTTTGTCAAACCACCATACTTCCTTTATTCTGAATCTTTTGACATCTTCCCAGTTGAGCGCCGAATGAACCACTTGCACCGTTTCTTCCATAGTATTTACATCCACTATTGCAAGTGTGTCCTCCTTATTTAGCACCCCGAAGACTTCCGCTTTCGACATTGGCTGGTTAAACTTATCGTCTTCAGAACTATAGACAATAAGATCACCATTGAGCGCTGCTTTTGAAAAACATTCAAAAAGGGGTGATTGAGGAGAAGAAAAAGCCTGATTCATTTTTTCCCGGGTGTCAATAACCCGCCAAATCCGTTTTTCCCAAAGAACATCAGCTTCCCTGACAGGCGCATATTTCAACATAATTTTGTCGGAAATAATATTTCGTCCAGTGGTAAAGTCGTCCGGTATTGGAAATGATTCCAGGGTATCTTCCACTGGCGATTGCGCGGAAAGGACAATAAAGGAACAAAAGGAAATCAGGACTAATAATACATAGCCTCCCCCCAATTCGGAAGTGCGTTTTTTCATAAAAACCCGTGTTTAATAATTAGTTAAAAGTGTGGATTAAAATAAAAAAGAAGACCCTGAATAAAAAATATTCAAGTTAATAATTCTGCGATTAACGTCATAAAAACAATAATCAACTGAAAATTTATTGATACACAATCAACTAATACAAAACGGCAGACAATTACAGATTGTTGTTTTTAGCGCAATTTTAACACTTAAAATACATTTTCAAAATTCTATTTTAAAAAAAGAAAAAAACCTTATCTTTGCGCCCTGTTGGTCCCGTAGTTCAACGGATAGAATGGGAGTTTCCGGAACTTCTGATAGTGGTTCGATCCCACTCGGGACCACAAGACCCCATAGATTGTTGTTGATCAACCGTTTATGGGGTTTATTTTTTAAAAAATTCCACAATATGTCAAAGTACTCCATTTTGTTGTTGTTATTTCTTTCAGGAATAGCCCTAAGTACTGCACCTGCCTGCAAAGCAAAATATGGTTGCCCTTCCAATGAACAGGTACAACCCGGATTAAACAAACGCGGCAAAATGAAGGCTGGCAAAAGCAAAGACCGGTCAAATCTTTTTGATAAGAAAACAAGAAAAAGAATGGGGCACTAATTGCCGAAAATGGGAAGAAAGAGGGTAATGGCGTGACCGCAACTAAATCTTTTGTTTCGCGTTTATGATGTTTGCGGAAAACACAAAATCACCTCCATTAACTTCATCATTATGCATAAATGTATTGTTCAAGGTGTATATCACCACTTTACGGGCAGTTCTTGCAAGAATAGTACAGTATTTACAGGCAATTCCGGGCCTAAAAAATTAAGCATGGCTGGCAATTTTTCTCCAGATTTTCAAAAAAAAAATAAGATCCTTTCTTATATAGGGCATCCCACCAATACTCCCATTCCGTCAAATGTGCGTCACTCTTTTTTCCGCACAATCGAATCCGCCGGTTACGATTGGGAGCAAGTTGCAGCCCAGGCGGGAGATGTTTTTTTACAGCGCCCCTATTTACAGACACTTGAAACAGCACCGCCGCGGGAAATGCGTTTTGGGTATCTCCTTTTTTATGCAGATAGTCGCCCAGTTGGTATAGCCGTTTGTCAAATTAAGCGGTTTAGTGCATCAGAGAGTCTTGCTGATCGCAATAACACAGAAAAAGATCCTTGCTTTTTTAATGGTGTAGCCAATTGGCTCAAACGCCGGATTGCCGGATCAGTGGATGCCGAAATATTAGTCTGCGGCAACCTTCTGGTTACAGGAAAGCATGGATTTTGGTTTGATCCAGCCTTTATTGCAGCAGAGCGCGCACCAGAACTCCTTTACGAGGCTTTGCAGGATAGCGTTGTCCAGATTGACCGTAGCGGTTCTAAAATATCCATGATCCTGATAAAGGATGTTTTGCCATGTGAACAAGACGTTTTTGGCAAATATTTCATTCAAAAACAATTTACGGAATTTGATATTCAACCCAATATGGTGCTGCATTTGGATGATTATGCCGACTTTGATGGATATCTGAGTGCCATGACCACGAAATATCGCACCAGGGCCAAGCGGGCCTTTAAAAAAAGAGAAGCACTTCACCGCCGAGAACTTACTAAAAACGATATCCTGGAAGCCGCACCAGTAATGTATGCACTTTACAAATCAGTGGCGAAATCCGCTGGTTTTAATGTTGTGGATTTAAATGAAACCTATTTGTCCGTTCTGCACAAGGCTATTGATGGTACATTTCGGATTCTCGGATATTATTTAGAGGGAGCAATGGTGGCCTATTGCACTACCCTAAAGAACAATGAGGAGCTTGAAGCCCATTTTATCGGATATGACAAAAACTTAAATCACGAATACCAATTGTACCTTAATATGTTGTATGATATGGTGGGTATTGCGTTTTCCAGCGGATGCCGAAGGGTAGTTTTTGCCCGAACGGCCCTCGAAATAAAAAGTTCGGCAGGAGCGGTACCGGAACATTTATTATGCTATCTGAAACACCAGAATCCATTGATCAATAATTTTACTTCCAGTATTTTAGATTACCTGAAACCCGTTGAGGAATGGCAACAGCGCCATCCATTCAAACACCTGCAACCCCAAAACAGTGAAGAATCGGAATAATCATGAATGGACTTCGTTGGCGAATAGCACAATTTTTTGAAATCAGGTGGTGGAACGCTTATTTAAAAAAAAAGGATCCAGCTTCATATATGACCTGGAAACAAGCGTATTGGCGGGACTTTTTACGAAAGAGTAATATTCATCCGCAAAAAGGTCAGAGCATACTCGACGCAGGTTGCGGACCTGCAGGCATTTTTACAATACTTGATGATCTCCATCCCGATGCACTTGATCCGTTACTGGAACAGTACGGACAATTACCCCACTTTTCCATTAATGACTGGCCTGGCACCCGTTTTTTTGTTGGTGATCTGGAATCCTATTCGACCGACAAGAAGTATGACCTTATCTTTTGCCTCAACGCCATTAACCACGTTAAGGATTTACCGCTTTGCTTAGATCGGCTAACGGCCCTGCTCCAGCCTGGCGGCACTCTGGCAGTTTCCATTGATGCGCACAATTACCAATGGATAAAAAAGGTGCTTCGACTTATCCCCGGCGACATTCTGCATCCGCACCAGTATGATCTGGAGGAGTACAAAAAAATGCTTTCCTCCCGTGGATTCACGATTGAAGAAAGCATTTTAGTCAAAAAAGAATATATTTTTAATTACTGGTTGCTAACAGCCCTTCATGGTGAACATAAGTAGGCTGCCCCATAGACCGCATCATTCTGAAATGAGAATTAATTGCTTGAATTACTGTTGGGAAGGAACGGTATTCAACATTGTACGCTTTACAGGATTTCTCCACAATTTTTTGCAGTGCAGGGTAATGGATGTGGCTGATCTTTGGAAACAAGTGGTGGACAACCTGAAAGTTAAGTCCGCCTAAAAACCAGGATACAACTTTGTTGTCGGTAGCAAAATCAGCAGTGGTATTCACCTGGTGAACCGCCCATTCATTTTCAATTTCAATGCCATTAACGCCATCTTCAAATTCTGTAATTTCGACTACGTGTGCCAATTGAAAAACAAGTGTCAGTATAAAACCACATGATAAAGAGACCACTGCAAAACCCGTAAGAGCAACGGTAGGGCCTAGCACCAGAATCGGGATCACTAAATAGACGGTTGCATATAATATTTTGGTAATCCAAAATATTATACGCTCTTTTGTGCCAAAATTTTTGATCGGCATATTGAGCACTTTTTGGGTAAAATATTTTTCAAAATCATTCTGAAAAATCCAGACACCGTGCGCAAGTGCATATAAAAATGGTGCGTAAATGTGCTGAAAACGATGAATAGGCCGCCATTTTTGCGTCGGAGCCAACCGTAATAATTTGGTTTGGACAATATCTGCGTCCACACCGTCAATATTGGTATAGGTATGGTGGAGTATGTTGTGTTTGGTGTTCCAGAAAAAAACCACAGAACCCAGGTAATTCATGGAGTAGCTCATGGCGTTACAAACCTTCTGAGAAGAAGAATAACTGCCGTGGCTGGCATCATGCATGACGTTAAAACCAATAAATGCAATATTTAAGCCGCACAATACACACAAAAACAATGAAAACAGCACAGATGCCGGCGTAAAAAAAACTAACCATACATATAATAGTACCGAAACGCTCAATAAAATGGCCGATTTCAGGTAAAGTGGAAAACTCCCTGTTTTAGAAAGTTTATTGTCTTCAAAATATTGGTCTACATCCCTGCGCAATGCAGCATAAAAGGAATTGGAGGTAGCTGAAAAAATTACTTTTTGCATAAATAAAAAATCGGGATAAAATCTTTAAGGCACTAAGGTAAAACGATAAATCAATTTAACACCTGCTGTGAAATTAATTTATTGTTATACCTTTCGCCCTCTACTTAAATAAAACATGAATTCAAGACGTAAGTTCATTTCCAACACCCTGCTAGGTTCAATCGCAGCAGGCACTTTTTCGTTCAGGTCCATTCTGGAAAACTTTCCAGATGCAGCCCCCAAAAATGCAGGCCCTGTTGTCATTGCCACCTGGGACAATCGAAAAGCCACCACAGCAGCCTGGGAAATTTTAAAAAATGATGGCCGGTCTTTAGATGCGGTTGAAGCAGGTGCCAGGGTCCCGGAAG
>JBILHQ010000107.1:0-20204 GCA_044350415.1 Saprospiraceae bacterium
TGATGAAAGATATTTTTGTAGTCTATCTTATCATGGGCAAATCGCTCTCACACCGCCGGGGGCAGCACATCATACACATACACATCATGATATTGAGAGACTGAAAAGCCATAGTAAAAAAACGAGTATTCAATTCGCAGTACAATGATAATGGTGTTCCGTCTAATTTTTTATCATTACTACCAAAATTTAATTTTTTATTAACATTACGTTGACCCAACCGTTGACCGATTTAAAGGAGTCTAAACAAAAAGCCCCGATCATTTTTCAACGACGCGGGACGACTATTAACTAACTAAACGTGCTGCAAAGGTAAGGCTTTATGCACATTTGACAAGTATTAAGTCATCCACTAATAAAATTTCGCGAATTTTCACTTTTCTGCCAGTGTTTTAGCTATATTTAGCCGGTAAGCATTCCATGCAGGCACTATTGCTGCCAAAATGCCAACAGCAAGCGTCAATAGTAAGAGATATATTTCCTGCGGCCATCTGAATTGCAAAATATTCAGGGAATAATGGTATTCCTTTTCAATAGATTTCGCAACTAACCACAGCCCCACCCTGCTTAACATCAGTCCGGATACATATCCGGCAAGACACAACCAAATACTTTCCAACAAGACTAACATGGCCAATTGAAGACGGGAACCGCCTAAAATGCGTAAGAGCGCTAATTCATAAATTCGCGCTTTCAGTGTACTGAACAGCGCAATGAATACACTTAATCCTGCCAAAAAAATAATTCCCCAACCGACATACTGCATGCCGTGAATCCCAATTCCAAAAAGGGAATACAACCTGTTCGTCTCGATGACAGGCGATGCACATTGCATTTTAGTAGTCTCAGCGACCATTCGTGGCCACAGAATAAACCCCATTTTTGCACGGAATTGGATCAGTACCGCTGTAATTTCCCTGGTACTGTCGGCACTGACAATCATATTTATTGCTGTGCTATCGCCGTCCTCCTGTTCTATGTGCATGGCCCAAACGCTTTCGAGGTTGCTGATAATCAGGTTATCGACCACGGTTCCTGTTGGCTGTAAAATACCAGATACCCGATATGGATGGGCTTCGTGCGTCTCTCCCTGCACACTCCGTCCATGGGTTCCCAGAAACGTATCATTGGGCATTAAACGGAGTTTCTCCGCTACTCCAGCGCCGACTACCACCTCAAAATCATGTTGAAATGTGACTCCACTGGCCATTTTGGCTTCATATTTTTCCAAATAGCCCTGAGTGGTACCCAAAATGGAATATCCTTTGTAAGAATCGCCATAAGATAAAGGAATGGCTTCTGCCACAAACGGATGTTTCATCCATCGCTGCGCCTCTGCATAATTAATATTGCCTGTTGGGCTGTCCAGGTGATATACTGCAGAAAGGATCAGTTGCAAGGGGCTCCCTTTTGCCCCAAGTACCATATCAATACCTGCAATGCTTTTTTCCATTTGTTGCTCCATTTGCTCCTGTAACAACAGCAATATGGCAATAATAGCCACCCCCGCGGTGAGCAATAACCAACTCAACATTGCATTCAGTGGTCGGTGCAGGATATTTTTCCAGGCGATTAGTGGTATCATGATAAACGTTGAATATTAGGAAATAAGTTTTTGAGCCGTTGATCATGGGTCACAATGATTAAAGCAGCACCAGCGGTTTGGGCCTGCTCCTGCAGCATTTTGGCGACCAGGAAGCAATGCTCGTCGTCCAGACTCGAAGTGGGTTCATCGGCAAGCAAAAGTTTAGGCTCGTTCATCATTGCCCTGGCAATAGCAGCCCTTTGCTGTTGTCCGATACTTAATTGTGCGGTATTTTTAAATTTTTGATCGCTTAGCCCCAGGCTTTCTAAAAGTTCTTCAGCACGCTCAACCTGCTTTTCGCCTTTAGCCAGCCAGGAAGCAAGGGTGAGATTCTCCAGCACCGACAAGGAAGCCACAAAGTAGGATCGTTGGAAAACGATGCCAATATTTTGTCCCCGGAATTGGTCACGGGTCCGCTCGGTCATATCTGGCAATTTATAACCAAAGATATTTATTTCTCCAGTTGTCGGTTTCAGAATTCCACCTAAAAGATGTAAAAAGGTCGTTTTTCCCACACCAGAAGGACCGGTAACCAGCAGCGCCTCGCCGGTGCCGCATTGAATGTCAGGAAAGTGAAAACGTACACTGGAAGAATACCGGAATTCTACTTGCCGGGTTTGCAGCATGATGTATAGTGGTGTTTATTATGCATGAGCAGTTGGCAACATTCAGCAACCCACAAGGTCACCGAATGTGTAAAAATGGACCAACTGAGAACTATTTTTCATCAAAAACAAAAAACTTCGCCACATCATTTGGCGGTTTGAATTCGACCCTCGTATATTTGCACCCGCTTTTGACATCCGGATGGATGGGTGAGTGGCTGAAACCACCGGTTTGCTAAACCGACGTACGGGCAACCGTACCGCGGGTTCGAATCCCGCTTCATCCGCATAAGCTTTCAGGGCCATTCCTTTTCAGGAATGGCTCTTTTTTTTCACTTTTTTTTCAAAGGTTTTGTTTCCTACCTGCAAGCCAACGGTGACGCCTACACGCGCCATCAATGAAATACGCCCGCTTTTTCTTCCGTCAATTAACGGATGCTCATACGTATAGTCTTTATTGTCGAAGGAATCATTCCCGCGTTCGAATCTGGACCAGGCTCCTCCAAATCCAAAAAAGAAGTCAGAAGCCAGCAAGCGGCCATAGCTGTGCCGGCCGCTATTGAGCATCAAGATATACCGTTCCTCTTTGGGCTTGAAGGTTACGGCACCATCGACATTCACAAGGTCACCACTTTTATTAGTAATTGTCAACACGTTAATTGGCTGATACAACCGCTGATTATAGCCAAACAGCAATCCGGAATAATTTTTGCCACCTTTTTTTCCGCTCAATTTGCTTACCGCAAGATGCGTATAATAGCCATCCCAACGCACCCGTTGATCGGCCGCGCCATCAACACCCCTGATTCGCAAATCATATAATTTATCCCTGCGATCATCCAAGGTCTGCCACGAAACCTCCATCATCCACCTTCGGGTTTGCATTGCCGCAACAGCGCCAAAATCAGAGCGAAACAGCGGCGAGATGTATGTCCCCAGGTATAAACCGCCATCACGAGCGGTTATCTTTTCCGTTTTTGTGGAATTCCTATTGCATTTTTCTGCTTTTTGCCGGTATTTCTCTGCCAAATCCTTTTCTTCCAGCTGCAGGTACTGGTTGGCACAAAGCTCAAAGTCACTACAGTCTGTATCCGCTGTTATGCCTGCGAATTTATCAGCGGCCAGACGGGCAGCCATTTTATTGCCTGCATTCTGGGCTTGAGGAAAAAGAGACAACAGGAATTCCTTATCTTTATATCCACTTTTAATAGCGTTTACGGCAAAAGCAATGGCCCGTTCTTCCATTTTTTCATCTGTCAGCAACCTGGAAGTGCGCGCCCAAAACTCACCATCGGCTGATAATGAAGGATCTTTAACCAGTATTTTTTCAATGATATCAGCGCAAAGCGCAGGTACATCTTTCAGTGCGGTCAACTGTTCTCTGGAGATATCATCCAATTGATTCCAAGCTGAAAATAATCCAACAGCGACATCCAGCATTTCGTCATCCTCTTCATTTTTCGCCTGTTTTATTTTTAGCAACCGGTAACTGTTATTGATAAAAGCAATCGATTCCAGGCAAACGACGTCGTTTGCCTTCCGGAGATATTCGAGGGCACTATCAAATTGATTATCATCAAAATAGGCACCACCAAGCACCGCATTAAACGCACATTGCACCTGCTCAAAATCAGACCACCTTACAATATGAAACAATTTATTCGTTTCGTATTCAAAAGGAAAAGCCTCGCTTGTAAAAGTGTTAATTGCGATCTCTGTAGATTTCAAAATCTCAAAAGCAGCTTTTTTATCCCCTTTTTTTAACAATCCAACTGCATAACTGTAATTCAAATTGGCTGCAAAATAGTTAACTACATTTTTCTGTGAATCCGGAACATCCAGCAGCGCTGAATCTAACTGCATCTTTCCGGACCTGTAGTAGGTTTCCATATTAGTAATATCTGTTTCTGCCATTCCTCCGGTGGCAGCATGGGTTGTTAATCCGTTCAATTGGTTATAAAAATTAACGCCATTAGAGAAATTACGCCCTGCATCCGTTTGTCCCTGGACAACACCAACCGGTAATAAAAAATAAATAACAAGCGACAGGGGTAGCAAAAGTTTAATCATGAAATATTTTTTTTGGAAACTGAACAACAAAATTAGGATGTTTCGACCGAACAAACGTTTTTTTGCAATGAAAAGTCTTTTTTGAAACAGTGATAGTACATTCAATGAAAAAAAACGCTCTTTTTCTGGACCGCGATGGAGTCATTAATGAAAGGCTGCCGGGTGATTATGTCAAATCGCCGGAAGCATTTGTTTTTTGCCAAGGCGTGCTGGAGGCAATCAAAATATTATCGCTTCATTTTCAGCCTGTTATCGTAGTAACCAATCAAGCCGGAATTGGAAAAGGCCTGATGAATGAAGATGATTTGAAAGCAATACACGATAAAATGATAACAGAAGTCGCCAATGCCGGCGGACGCATTGATGCCATTTATTGCTGCCCCAACATCCCCACAGATAATTCCCCCTGCCGAAAACCCGATACAGGAATGGGATTACAAGCGCAAAGTGATTTTCCTGAAATAATATTCCATAATGCCTGGATGGTCGGCGATTCACTCTCCGATATCGAATTCGGCAAAAGATTAGGCATGAAAACAGCCCTGATACTTGGCAAGATCGAAGAGCAGGCACAACACGCCGCAATAACAACCGACTGGAAAGGAAACGCCTTGATAGATTTTTCTAAAACAATTCTCCCTCACTAAACTACTAACCTGCTAAAGCGCTCACAACTGGTAGAGCAATGGTTGGGCTAATGCCAACCTTATTGGCTAAAAACCAGCAACTGCTGTCAATAACTAGAGCACCATATTATTCATTTTTCTTGGCGCTAAATATATTAATAATAGTTCCGTAAATGCCGAAAATATCTTATTATTTATTCTGCTAACAAAACAAAAAGGGTATTTTTCTGCTAATTTTAAAAAAGAAGAAACGCTCCTTAAAAATCAAAATATTTGAACGGTTGGACATCGGAAGATTTCACCTGCATCACCAATACAGCGAAGAAAAAGAGTAACAGGGCTTTGGCGGGCAAAGGCAGGGCAGTTACCCATTTTTGCAGATGATACTCAAAACGACCTGGTAAAAAATGCAGTAAAAAACCAACGGCCATCAAAGAAACGACAGGTGCATACCCGTTGACAAACTCCGGCAATATTTGTCCGTTGAACGCCGTTCCAATTTGGAGCAACATGGCGAAGGCCAACTCCATACTATCGGCACGGAAAAAGATCCAGCAAAAACAAACGAAATGAAAGGTCCAAATACCGCCCAGGACTTTCCGGAATAGTCCTCCGGATCCCTTAAAAATTGTTTTCCACCATCGTTCAGCCGACAAGGCCGTGCCATGCAACATACCCCAAATAATAAACTGGTTGGAAGCTCCGTGCCACAGTCCACCCAACAACATAGTTGACAGCAGATTAAAACTTGTGGACAATTCCTGCATCTTCCCCTTGATAATGGCAGGAATGACAAAAAATGTCAAAGACGCGCCTAAAAATATCAATATCCACCAATTACCGCCATGCAACACCTGAAAAACACCTGTTAGCAAACTTATCCCAAAAAAAGCACCGGGAATAAGCCAGGTTCCGATACTCGAAGAGCGGTTGCCCCCTAATGGAATATACAAATAATCCCTCAGCCACGTAGACAGGGATATATGCCATCGCCTCCAGAACTCCGTCACACTTACGGATTGATAAGGAGCATCAAAATTGATGGGAAAAGTAAAACCCATCAGCAAGGCAATTCCAATAGCCATATCGCTGTAGCCACTAAAATCCCCGTAAATCTGTAAGGCATAACCATACACTGCAAAGAGATTTTCCAATCCCGTATATTTTTCGGGAGTATCAAAGACCAGGTCAACAAAATTGACCCCAATATAATCAGCGATAACTGCTTTTTTAAAAATTCCGGTACAAATCAAAAACACCGCCCGCCCAAACTGTTCCCGGGTAACGATCAACGGCACCCGGATCTGGGGCAAAAAATCAGCGGCACGTACGATAGGGCCAGCCACCATCTGAGGAAAAAAAGTAACGAAAAATGCGTAATCTAAAATCTTATCCAAGGCCTTTAGTTCGCCCCGGTATACATCAATCGTATAACTTAAACTTTGGAAGGTAAAAAATGACACCCCAACAGGCAGCAAAATATCCCAGGGCGTGAATTGGCCGGAGACGATGGCTGCATACGTAGTACCAATATAATTGGTGTATTTGAAACCAACCAAAATCCCCAAATTTAATATAAGGCTTAAGACCAGCAACCCTTTTTTCTTGCGGGACGTATCACTGCGTTCTATCCACAATGCTAAATGGTAATCCACCACCACAATAACCACATGTAATACCCAGTAAATCCCGGCGCATTTGTAGTAGAAAAAAAGGGAAAACAGAATTACCCAAACAATCCGCAGATTGGTCCGCGCTTGTAACAGCCAGTACAACAGCAAAAATCCGAAGAACAAAAAAATAAACAAACCGCTGGTAAACAGGATTTTAGCATCAGGATTGTAAATAAATTGCTGCCAAATTTTGTCGAGTGGTAATTCCAAAATTAAACGTTTTTTTTTAAAACGGTGCAAATGAACGATAAAAATTGGAAAAAGTAGCTAGTTCCAAGTCGGCTTGTCCCAAGTCCCTGGTCCGAAGCAAACATCAAATCGGGGTCTCCAACTGCCCCTTCCGTTTTTTAATGATACCTGTCTTGAAGTTTCTTGGGGGCGATTCTGAAATTTTTCTGTGGTATATACTCCAGAAACAACAGAAAAAACTGCGGGCCGTGCAAAAAACTACGCTTCTGTGCACACATCGGGCCTGGTCCCCGGGACTGCCTGACCAGGGACTAACCAACCCCGAAACCAAATAATATTCCGCACTGACCTCGCCAATTAAGCCCTGACCTCATTTTTTTTGGGAAAAAGTATCAAGACTCTTTTTTTTTCACACTAATCTTGTGCTACCTTTGCACCCGATTTGAAAAAGGCATTTCAACTTATGGAGATGACAGTGTTTCGCAAGTTTTATTTTTCGTTGATATTCAGTGGTTTATCTGTTTTTGCATTTTCGCAGGAGCACAGCCCAACAACAACCCCACATGGAGAACCCATTGTGGAGCATCCTGCAACTGACGCGAATGCGCCTGAAGTAGCAGCACATTCCGGGGAGCATGGCGCTACATGTGAAGAACATGAAGAAGAAGCCGAGTTCAATGCGGGAGAAAATGCAGTACATCACATTGCTGATGCAAATGCAATTCATATAGTTGGAAACATCTATGTTCATCTTCCTTGCATACTGTATGCACCGGATTATGGCTGGAAGTTTACCTCTACTGCTTCGTTCCATCCATACCACCACGGTACCGGCACCCTTTCTAATGACGGCTATCTGCTGGTTCATGGAAATGTAATGCGTTTCAAAGAGGCTGCTCTGCTTTCAGGTGCCCTTGAAATAGCGTGCGTTAAAAATGAAGATGTAACTGTTGATGGTAAAACGAAAACGGTTTATACCGCAGTAGTGGCCGGGCAGTTACACGAACTGGAAAACAAAACCACTTATGATGGTGGAATTTTAGGAGGAGGCATCACCAACTTTTATGATTTCAGCATTACCCGCAATGTATTTACGATGTTGCTGACCTGTATAGTGTTGTTTTTACTGTTCCGTTCAGCAGCCAAGTCCGCTACCCGCACCAGAGGTCTGGCACCTAAAGGTTTGCAAAACTTCCTGGAGCCATTCATTACGTTTATCCGTGACGAAGTAGCCAAGCCAAATATTGGTCCAAAATATGAGAAATACATGCCTTATTTATTGTCGGCATTTTTCTTTATTCTTGGATTGAATCTGATCGGACAGATTCCATTTTTCCCGGGCAGTGCCAACGTAACGGGCAATATCTCCATTACCATTGTGTTGGCGCTCATTACGTTTATTATCTCCACGTTCAGTGCTAATAAACATTTTTGGGAACACACGTTGTGGATGCCTGGTGTTCCTGCGGTACTGAAAGTATTAATTTTGACCCCCATTGAGGTATTGGGTCTTTTTCTGAAGCCTTTTACCTTATTGCTGCGTCTTTTTGCCAATATTACGGCTGGTCACATTGTGATTCTGTCTTTTGTGAGTCTGATTTTCATTCTTGGTAAATCCGGAGAAAGTGTAGGCGGTTCAATTGCCGGCATCATTGCTTCCGTGCCACTCACACTCTTTATGATGACATTGGAACTGTTGGTTGCATTCCTGCAGGCATTCATTTTTGTCATGTTGAGTGCGACTTATATCGGAACGGCGATTGAAGAGCCACACCATCATTAATAAACATTTTTGTTCATTTATATAAATTAATTACACATGAGTTACGCTGCATTGGGTGCAGGCCTCGCTGTTATCGGCGCAGGTCTTGGCATAGGCCAGATTGGTGGAAAAGCGATGGAAGCCATCGCCCGCCAACCAGAAGCAACAGGCGATATCCGCGCCAATATGATCCTGACTGCTGCCCTTGTTGAGGGTGCTGCCTTGGTTTGTATGGTATTGTCGTTCTTCGTTAAAGCTGCCGGCTAGAAAAACTAACTCCGGGTGGCGCGAAGCGGTTGGCAACGCAATACCCGGTGTTTTTTTTGATGTGAGGCGTGAAAATGTGTTCCATTAGAGAGTTGTTTACACCAAGTACCGAACAACCTGAGCATCAGCACCAACTGCGCTGCAATTTGTAAATTCAATTCATAGTAAATAATAATAAAGAGAAATTATATGTTATTTTTGGCTGGTTTCCCTGTTCTTATGCCCGATCCCGGGTTGCTTATCTGGACCACAATCATATTTGGTTTGTTTTGGTTTTTGATGAGCCGTTTTGCATTTAAGCCTATCACGTCTGCGTTAAAACAACGCGAAACAGATATTCAGGCTGCTTTCGATGAGGCCAAAAAAGCCCGCGAAGAAATGTCGCACCTCCAGGCTCAGAATGAGAAATTACTCGCTCAGGCGCGTGAAGAACGCACTGCGATTCTCAAGGAAGCGAAAGAAGCCAAAGAGGAAATTATCGCTGAGGCCAAAGAACGCGCTAACGCTGAATACAAGCGTAAGGTGGAAAGTGCGCTGCACGATATCGAAAATCAAAAAATGGCAGCCATGGTTGATTTGAAAAATCAGGCAGGACAAATGGCGATTGACATTGCGGAAATTATTCTTCGCAAGCAATTGGCCAATAATCCCGAGCAGGTGGCTTATGCTAAAAGCTTAGCCGACCAGATTAAACTCAATTAATGTGCCCCCATTTTGCGCATTAGTATATTAACAAATTAGCACATTAAACAGAATGTCTGTTACAAAAATAGCCACGCGATACGCTAAATCTATTCTTGATCTGTCGATCGAACAGGGCAAATTAGAATTGGTATACAACGATATGCATACGTTGCAGGCAGCGGCTAAAAACCGTGACCTGTTACTTTTCCTGAAAAGCCCGGTGATCCATGCAGATAAAAAAATTGCAGCACTTACTGCTATTTTTAACGGGAAAGTAGACCAACTGACCCTTGCATATATCAGTCTCTTAGCTAATAAAGGCCGCGAAGGATATTTGCCGGAAATTACTGCGCAATTTATTTATCAGTATAAAACGCTCAATAAAATCACTTCTGTGAAAGTTACAACTGCCACAGCAATGAATGAGTCGCTGCTTGAAGATCTGCGTCAAAAACTGATTGCCAGCGGTGTTGCTACTGATAATATCGAAATTGAAACAGCCATCGACAATGATCTTATCGGCGGATTTGTACTCGAATTCGATAACAAACGCTACGATGCCAGCGTCAGCCATAAGCTGGAAGAACTGAAATCTCAGTTCAGCAAAAACTTGTATATCAAAGAATTTTAAAATAAATAAATATCTAACAATATGGCAGATGTACGTCCGGAGGAAATCTCGGCAATACTGAAGCAGCAACTGTCCGGCTTCGGTGCTGACACCAATCTTGAAGAAGTAGGAACAGTACTGCAAGTGGGCGATGGTATCGCCCGTGTTTACGGACTTAACCGTGCGCAATCCGGAGAACTCGTAGAGTTCGAAAATGGTGTGCGGGCTATCGTTTTGAACCTTGAAGAAGACAACGTGGGTGTAGTACTCATGGGTTCTCCTGAGGGTATCCGCGAAGGTAGTATCGTAAAACGCACAGGTCTTATCGCTTCGATAGAAGTAGGTGAAGGTTTTGTGGGTCGTGTGGTCAACACACTCGGTCAGCCTATCGATGGTAAGGGTCCTATTACTGGTGCGAAGTATGAAATGGCCCTGGAGCGTAAAGCACCTGGTGTTATTTTTCGCCAACCGGTGACAGAGCCGCTTCAAACCGGTATCAAATCTATCGACGCAATGATTCCGATCGGTCGCGGTCAGCGGGAGCTAATCATTGGTGACCGTCAGACCGGTAAAACGGCTATTGCCATCGATACGATCCTGAACCAGAAAGAATTCTATGACCGCGGAGAACCAGTTTTCTGTATCTATGTGGCTTGTGGACAAAAAGCATCAACAGTGGCATCGGTAGCGCGTATTCTCGAAGAATATGGTGCGATGGCTTACACTGTAATTGTTTGTGCCGGCGCCGCTGAACCTGCTCCATTGCAGTTTTATGCTCCATTTGCTGGTGCTGCTATCGGCGAATTCTTCCGCGATACTGGTCGTCCGGCATTGATCATTTATGATGATTTGTCGAAACAAGCTGTTGCCTACCGCGAAGTTTCCTTATTGCTTCGTCGCCCTCCGGGTCGTGAGGCTTATCCTGGTGACGTTTTCTACCTGCACAGCCGTTTGTTAGAGCGGGCAGCGAAGGTGATCAACAACGATGAAATCGCCAACAATATGAACGATTTGCCGGACAGCCTCAAAAAGGCAGGCATGATCAAAGGTGGCGGTTCGCTCACAGCGTTGCCGATCATCGAAACACAAGCTGGTGACGTATCTGCATATATCCCAACCAACGTAATTTCGATTACCGATGGCCAGATATTCCTTGAGTCCAACCTCTTCAACTCCGGTGTACGTCCTGCGATCAATGTAGGTGTATCTGTAAGTCGTGTGGGTGGTTCTGCGCAGATCAAGTCGATGAAAAAAATTGCTGGTACGCTCAAACTCGACCAGGCACAATACCGCGAATTGGAAGCGTTCTCCAAATTCGGTTCTGACCTCGATGCTGCTACTAAAGCAGTCCTTGACAAAGGAGCCCGCAATGTGGAAATCCTGAAACAGCCGCAGTACAGCCCGGTATCAGTAGAAAAGCAAGTGGCTATCATTTATTTGGGAACCAACAACCTGCTCCGCGATGTGCCGCTCGATAAAGTCCGCGAATTTGAAGAATTTTTCCTCGAAAGAATGGAAGATAAACTCCCGGCAGTACTCGAAGAGTTCCGTAAAGGCAAACTTGACGAGGGCAGCCTGAATGCCATGAAAGCAATTGCTGCTGATTTGGCGAAGGGATACAAGGTTTAATTAGCACATTAACACATTAGCACATTAGTTAATTAACTATCATGGCTGGAGGATTAAAAGAAGTACGCGAAAGGATAAAATCGGTCATTTCGACCCAACAGATCACCAAAGCGATGAAAATGGTATCTGCGGCGAAATTACGGAGGGCTCAGAACGCTATCGTTCAGATGCGTCCGTATGCCAACCGCCTGAACCGGATGCTATCCAATATCCTGTCTAATTTAGACGGCAGTACAACCACCACTTTTGGTGTGGAGCGCGAAGTAAAAAATGCCCTGATTGTAGTGATTACTTCAAACAGGGGATTGTGCGGCGCATTCAACACCAATATCAATAAGGAAGCGGCAGCCCTGGTCAATACCATTTATGCACCACAACGCAAGTCGGGTAATCTACACATGTTGTTTGTTGGCAAAAAAGGATTTGATTATTTTCGCCGCCGTTACCCGGATGTACATTTCAATACCGATTATATTGAATTGTACGACACACCATCATACGACAGTATGAGTGGGTTGGCCAAATTGCTGATGAATGAATTTTCAACTGGCAAATATGACGCTATCCAAGTAGTTTACAGCCGTTTCCGTAACGCTGGCACCCAAATTCCAACAGGCGAACAATGGTTGCCGGTAGCGAAAATGGAGGTAACAGGAGAAAAAACGAAGAAAAAAGCAGATTACATTTTTGAACCCAATGAGGAGTTGTTGCTGGAAACCTTGATTCCAAGTATTCTTCAACTTCAGTTTCACAAATGCCTGCTCGATACCATCGCCTGTGAACACGGTGCCCGGATGACGGCCATGGATAATGCGACTGAAAATGCTGAAGAAATGCTGAAGTCGCTGCGAATTCACTACAACAAAGCACGCCAGGAAGCGATTACCACCGAATTGGGTGAGATCGTGGGCGGTGCTGCTGCGCTGGAAGGATAGAGACACGGGAATAAAATAGTTGGGCGGTGTTTATAAATTTTTTTTGAAAAAAAATTTATAAACACCGCCCAACTATTTTATTTACAGGAGCAGGAACACAACTCGTTTTCGTTATGGAATAGAAATTTGGAGTATATTATTTCATGCGAAGTACAATTATTCCGAATCTGTTGCTGCGCTTATTCGAAGCACTAAGCCACCCCTGATGTTCTTCAGAGGTGGCTTAGTGTATTAATGCGAATGCTTAAATCAAACCATCAGGAGCCCGGATTTATGTTGAAGATGTTACCTTTCCGCCTTTTCGGCGGAAAGGTAACATCTTCAACATAATGCGAAAACCTAACCCGTGAAAAGAGACCATCCTTTTGATATCCTCCCGGGGGAATACTCACGCTGCGCACAGTTTTACCATAACGGATTCCCGGCTCACCTGGTCGGTACAATCGGCATCTTTTCAAATCCAAGTCTTCCCATTTTTCTTTCTTCGGAAAATATGAGAAGTACCCCCAAAATCAATTGCTGTTATTGATAATGCTATTGAAGAGGTCTAATAATAACTAATTTCTCTTAAAAAAATCCGGAAAGGAACACTACCCGCGAACAGGACACATTTTGTCCAATTCTTGAAACTATCATACGTATATTCAAGTTTGATCGATTCCTTATTTTCCGAGTACCGGTAAGTTGTGTCACTAGCCTTATCTGTTTTTGCTATCTGCTTTGAAACTGTCTCATCATATGGGATTTCAGACCAAACATTACTTGTAAATTCAAGGTTTTGAAAAACCTTTTCCTTTAGCTGATACATCTCCTCCAAAGTTGGTTTGATACAAAAAACGCATGGAACATCACTTGATTTTTCAAGGTAAGTATGATCAATTGAAGTTAGATCCCCATATTCAGAATAATTGTATTTATAGGTATCTGTCTCTACCCAAGTATCTGTAGCACCATATCGATGGTGAATATCGAATAAAAAGGTTGCTTTTTTTTCCAAGACATTATTCCCATTATAAATAGAAGAATCAATTACAGTGGGCGCCATTTTATCTGAAAATTCAAAATAAATGGATGCAATTTGGCCTTTTATATTATAATTATATTGCACAGCATCCTCTTCATGAAAAGATGTTTCACTTTTTTTTACACCGTTTTCATAAAACTGTACAACAAACTTATTAAGTAATTCCTTGGCTTCTGTTTCATCCAAATTTTTCTCCGCAGAATACATTCTTTCCACGACTTTCTTTGCTTTACCTTTCAATTCACTTGATTTTTCAAATGTGATTTGTGCATTAATTGCAATCTGCCCAAAGCAACACAGGGAAATAGGTGGTATTTCAATGTTTCAATTCTTAGGGAGTAGCCGTCAACATTTTGCCATTTATCGCCCTTGCGGGCATCAGGCCTGAAACTGGTAATAATAGTATCCTTAAAATTGTCGTCAGTTTCTTGATTTTTAAGCCACATCTTAAAAGCATTTTCCACCTCTTTTTCTGGCTTTTCTCTTCTTGTTCTTGCACTTTGCTCTTTGTAATCCTTAAAAAGCAGATCAATTTTCTTCTTAATTGAGGTAATGTCTACTTGAGCCAAAGTCGAACGTTGTGATCTTCCATTAACAAACCGAATGCCTCCAGTTCGACCCTGTTGTTTGGTAATTTTTGTAATAGAACACAACGCTTCTCGGATGAGATCGTTGTATTTTTCGAATTCTCCTTGCAGATGGTTATTAAATTCGACTCTTGGTATGTGCAACTCCTCAGAAGAAAACAAGAGGTTGGCGATTTCAAGGGCTTTTTGATGCAATTCATCGTTTGTCATGACAATTATATATTCGTAATAAAAATATTTTAACTGATATCTCTCATCCCAATAATTTACAAAATTAAAATTAATGCGAAGTAAAAAAGAAGAGTTATTGCTTCTGACTTTTTATCTTTTCAAAATATTTCTTACACACCCGACTCTCTGGATGCCTTTTACACAGACTCTCCATCTTTTTATCCGCTAAATCTAAATGATAACGCGCAGACTCAATATATGTTTGTAATTCTTGATCTTCTCCCATTTTTTTTTCAGCTTCCTTCATATTCCTTCTAAGGGTCGGAAGAACTAATAGTTTGGCAATTTCAGTAAGTATTTTTGAAAACATAGTATTTAATTTTAAATATGAATATTTATACCCTAAAAGCATAAATAAGAATTGAAATTAATAATATTAAAATTGATTCCCATTTCAAAATGCGACTTTATTAATTGAATAACATGCATATATAAATATGTTTTTTAAATAATTCAATGTACTATAATGAAAAATTAGCCGTTTTTTGACGACCATATGCAATATTATCGTAACTCTTTTTGTAGAAAACCATGCTCTGCAATAAATTTATTTGTCGTAACATTAAACCCGCATGGATCCCCACCTAAGAGAGAACTATTATCATTAGCAAGAAAGCAAGCGCGCATCTCTGAAGGATAAATCAGAATATATCCGCTGAACTGGGCCGAGTAACCTGATGCATCTGTACCCATAACAGCAACTGCCCCTTTTAAATGAGGAATGCCTTTTTGAGTAATATTTTCTGAAATGAATGACCTGTTTGTATTTTCAGAAATTAATCTACCAATCTCCACGGAATACGAACTATAACCAGGGTAAACACCAGCTGATGGAATATTCGTGGAAGAGTAAAATGATCCTTCGTAGGTGCCCGGAATAAGTGTATTTAAACTATCCCGCATTTGTTCCATATATTTGTGTAATATTTGAGATTCGACACGAATTACATTATCGCTATTCTGATTAAGACAACTCACTTTTTCAGTCAAATACCCTACTAAAGCCATTGCGATAACCCAGGAAAGTAAATTGGAAAACTTTGATGTTTTTTCAGATATTTTATTTCATTTTTCGTGAATTATTAAACTTAATATCCCCCAAAACTACCCCTACTCCACCCACCGAACCAAGTATTTCACATCTATTGGTCAAATCCCATACCTAACGGTTCTACCGCTTAACCAATGGTAACCGGCTTGTGCGTGCTTTACGGTATCTTTGTCCACACAACCATGCTACGCACCTTACTCCAATATGGCTTACTGATCACCGCACTGCTTTGCTCCCTGCCAGCGGAAGGGCAGCGTATGTCAAAGCCTTCGACAACATATACGATCAGAGATGGCCTGGTACAGCAACAAGTGCGCTGTTTTCTGGAGGACGCCAATGGTTATATCTGGATCGGGACGATGGCCGGATTATCGCGCTTCGACGGACATACTATCCAATCTTTCGGATTTCAGGATGGCTTTACAGGAAGCCAGATTTACAGTATGCTGAAGGATCGGGACGGCACCCTGTGGTACAATAGTGCGGAGAAGGTGATGCGCTTCAATGGTATTAAAGAGGAAGTCGTTACTGATTCCTCCGCAGCATTCTGGCAACGGCAGTCTCCGGAAATATGGGCGTTGCTTACGGCAGCGCAGATAGGTCAGAAACTGGGCGGATATTTCCCGGAGCTAAAGGGTTTAGGGAAAAAAGTGGTCAATATTTCGCTGAGAACACAAGCAACCGTTGTTGTTGACTTTGAAAAAAGGCAGGTTTATCATCTTTCAGACCGCTGCATCACCCAAAAACTACCTGACTGGTTTCCAGCAACAGTTGATGAAGTAAAGGGACTTCAATACATCGTCGGCGATCACCAATATTTTACATGGGTGGGCAACAAAATGGTTTGTGCTGCCCGTTTTATTCCGGGCCCGGATACGGTACAGGTATTGTGTCCACAGGCACCCACCATTTTCAACTTCAAAACGCAATATTGGTATCGGGAAGGCGATCGGTACGTTCCCATTAATCCAGGCAATTTTAACCGGATTGATTATATTTATTTAGCCAGCAACCGGCGTTTATTTATTGCCACCGACCAGGGGTTTGCGGTACAATTCATCGACGGGCCGGAGTTGATATCTGTTCCTGAGGCCCGGTACCCGTGGTCTATATTACCGGATAATCTCCGCAACATCTGGATTGGTTCGCACCATGATGGTATTATCCAGCTCGACAAGGATTTGAAAAATGCCAGGGTATTCCCAGTTCCGCCGAACAACTTTACCAAACACCAGATTTTTCCAGGGAAATTGACCGGTCCCGATGGAACCATCTTGTTTGGTGGGTACAAAGGGATCTATTACCTGAAAGAAGGACGTCTGAGATTCATTGAAATAAAGGAATCCATCGAAGCACTTACATGGGATGCACAGCAACAGCAATACTTAGCAGGTGGTTCAAAAATATACCAGATCAATCAAACACTCTCCCCGAACAGTACTGCGGTTCCACTTTTTGACCTGGAAGGTAAAACCGCCAATGATATTAAGGTTGCCCCTGATCATAAAATATGGGTTGCTACCGGTGAGGGCATTTACTGTTACGACCGCAATCATGCAAAACTTTACATGTACCGTAATGTTGGCAACTGTAAAAGCCTGTATATCGATCAGGCGGGTCGCATTTGGGCCGGTTGCAACAATGGCTTGCGTCTCCTCGATACCCAAACGAACAATTTTAATGCCGTTAATCAGATCCATAAAGGTATCAATAGCCTGACAAGCATTAATAATGACCATCTCGCTGTTATTACGGACATGGATGTTACAGTGCTCCATATTACACCTTCCAACACACCGGAAATCTCCAGCTATTGGTCTGATCAAAATGGCTATTCGTTACTGGAATCCTCAGAAAATGGTGCAAGCTTTGATGGGAATTACCTCTGGATACCCGCTGGAAATGGCATTCAGCGTATTTCAGCCAGCGGGCTACTGAATAAAACCAGCCCACTAAAAAAACTGGTTTTGGAAAAAATTGAAAGCCGGCCAGTTGCCATAAACGATTCTATACGGAAATTCGACGTATACCAAAACACCTTTTCCGCAAAATTCAGTGCCATAAACTTCCAGGACAGACCGACAAAAATTGAATACAGTATAAATTCCGGAGCGCGTCAAACAGCTGAGGGCTTTCCCAATATTCAATTTACAGGGCTTTATCATGGTGAAAATGACATCAGGGTTTGGGTAATGGAAGGAAAAGATACGATTTCTGTTCCTGTATTTACAGTAAATGCAGCATATAAATATATAGATCAAGCTACCATCTGGTGGCTCTTGATGATACTCCTGCTTTTGATAATTTTCGCAATTATTGGGTGGCGATATGAGAGCAATAAAAAGCAACGAAAATTAAATCAGGTACAGCTCTCGGCCGTACAGGCACAGTTGAACCCCCATATCTTTTTTAACATGCTGAGTTCCCTGCAAAATTCCATCGCCAACCGCAGCACAGATGAAGCGACCGCTCACTTAGTCCAAATTGCAAGATTCACCCGGGAAATTCTTGAATTTTCCATGCCCGCCGATGGAAAATCGCCATTTCCTTTTTTAACCATCCCGCTAACGCAGGAAATGGGATTTCTTGATAAATACCTGAAATTAGAGTCCATACAACACAGTACGCCATTTAGTTATGACATTATCAACCATATATCTTCACCAGAAAATATCGTAATTCCGCCACTTCTGGTACAGCCACTGGTAGAAAATGCGGTATTACATGGCCTGAGACCACTGAAAAACGCTTCGGGAAGAATAACGATTACGTTTAAAGATGATGGTCCAATGCTGTACATCACCGTAACTGATAACGGGAAAGGGGTAACCAACAAACATAAAAATCATTTATTCCTGTACCGATCGCGTGGCGGCGAACTTCAGGGAAAAAGAATCGACCTGATAAAGCAATTAGGATATTTTGCCAATTTATCCATTCAACCTAACCCGGAAGGCGGTACTATTGCCGAAATTCGAATCAAAAAAATGATATGCGTGTAATTCTTATTGAAGACAATCCCCAGGTGCGGGAATATGTAAAAAGCCTGTTAATTCAATACCCGGGCGTTAAAGTAGTTGGAGAAGCAGAAGGACTGGAAGATGGTTATCTATTGCTGACCCAAACACCAGCAGATCTCTGGATACTTGATATCGAGCTGAGGGATGGAAATGTGTTTGCCTTGCTGGAAAAAATAGATGCAAAATTAATGGAAGAAGTCAGGATGGTATTTTTAACTGCCTTTGGCACATTTGATTATGTGGTTCAGGCTCTCCGGCAATCCGCAGTGGATTACCTGCTGAAACCCGTTGATCCGGAGCAATTCAAAGAAACTATTGTAAAAATGCAGCAAGCAGTACCCCTCCGCAACCTTCACCACCGGATTGATGAACTGCGGGAGATCATTGCGATGAGTTCCGCTAAGCCTGTATTATTAGAAAAATTGCCACTCACATTGAGTAAAGGGGTTATTCATTACATTGACCTAAATAACATTCTTTACCTGGAAGGAGTAAAAGAGCTCACTTACGTCCAGACACTGGAAGGAAAAAAAATTGCCACCATGCATCATCTGGGGCATTATAGAGACTCGCTGGCGCAAAATGAAGCGTTTATTCAGGTCGCTAAGCATTATATTGTGAATACCCGTTTCATTGAATACTTTACACCAGGCGACAGTAGTATTAAATTTAAAAATGGTATGAGTATTATTACATCAAGAAGGGGTGGACAAAGTTTAATGGCATTTTTCCGTTCAATGTTTAAATAATTATTGCTGGTTGAAGAGAAAAACATCTTTCACCTTTTCCGGAGCTTCGCTATATTAATCTAACTCAATCCCTT
This sequence comes from Saprospiraceae bacterium, assembly GCA_044350415.1. Classification (GTDB taxonomy): domain Bacteria; phylum Bacteroidota; class Bacteroidia; order Chitinophagales; family Saprospiraceae; genus M3007. The sequence continues at coordinate 19,372 of JBILHQ010000107.1, forward strand.
CCTCTTCCAACAACCGGGCAATATTCACCCGCACCCCAGGCATGACTTCTATATCGCTGTCCCATTTGACAAACTCCCATTGTTCAGCGGCGGTGGCCTGTATTATCGTCTTGCTTTTAGTGAAAGCCCAAATGACTTTTTCTGTTCCAAAGGCAAATAGTTGCTGGATTTTGGGTACAATATATTGCTCGAAAAGATTCCCGTCAGAATGCGGCATTTCAACATTTACATCGATTTCAAGGACAATTTTTGGTGGCACGTCGATATACTTCAACGTGATTTTATCAGGCGTAAGCACCTGTCTATCGTAAATGGCAATATCAAGACCGAAATTATTCCGGTGATTAAGGTGGCTTCCAGTTTCACCGGCAAACACATAATATCGTTTTCTGTCAATTTGCATTTTCAAAAAATCGCCTATAGTGTTTTTTAGCAGGGTTTGAAGTCCACTATCTCCCATAATATCTTCCAGTTTTTTGGTTTTATTGAGTACGCTACGGTATCCAGGATAGTAAAAAGGAATGCCCTCAACTACCTCCCGCACTAATGAGACAGGAATATTCCGACGCGTCTTTTTGACGGATTGGGTTGGATCTGACGGTATTGTCGTTGAAAACATTGACATCATTTAATATTTATAGTACAAAGATACGGCAAAAATCAATAGCAATCAACCGCCCGTTTCTTCCCAGAAACCTAGAAACCAGAAACCCCGTAACCAAAAACGCTCTAACCAAGAAACCCACTAACCTCTACACCAAATAAACAGCCATTTCCTCCACGCCACTGATCCGCACGTCAATATTGTCTTTCAACGTGGTGTATAAGGAAAG
>JBILHQ010000108.1:0-20107 GCA_044350415.1 Saprospiraceae bacterium
GATTTTGCGAAAGGATATAATGCCTTTAGCATTGACCGGAAGTTGGTGGAGACAGTTGGTAACTTGTATTACAAAGTGGCAACCAGCACGGATAGTGGTGTGAAGCAGATGATACAGGTGAAATAGTGAATAGATACGAGACTTGTTGCGGTGGGAGCGCCCGAGCCATGAAATTAGTTATTTTTAGTCTGATTGAAGCTCATTTTGGAGTTCGTAGCGTCGCTAAGGACTCCAAAATAGCCGAAAAGCAGGCTAAAAATAACAATTTCTGGTCAGGCAGTCTTCCATCGCAACAAGTCTCGTACATCAGGTAGTTGAAAATCAAGCCGTTAGCGTTGTCAGATTTTTAAAAAGTTGACAACGCCCGGCAAACAGATGGCTGGCTGAAAATATTGAAAAAATAGGGGCATGACGTGTAAACGTTGTGCCCCTGTCACTAAGTGATTGGAATTTTCATTTTCGCTTTTCCCCAAAGCTACCTGATCTCTTTGTTTTTTTTGGCTGATTTACTGATTGCTTTAGTTTTGGACGGCTTGTACCCTCCTGCAAATAATTTGCCAACAACTGTCCTGAGTTTTTCCGGGAAGTCCTCCATTGAAGTGATGTCGGCCAATTGAAACGCCTTTATCACTAATTCTGCGGTTGCTTTGCTATCAGCAGCTGCTCTATGGTGATTCAGTTCAATATTGTTGATTCGGCAAAGTGTTTTAAGGTCGTAGCCTGGCAATCCTTCCCATACTTTTTTTGAAAAAATATAGCTACAGGAATAGTCCAAAGTAGGGTACTCCAAATTATACCTGTCTAATGTTCTCCGCAAAACACTGAAGTCAAAACCGGCATTGTGCGCTATTAAAAATTGATTTTCTATAAGTGGTTTTACTTCTTTCCAAATAATATCAAATTCGGGTTGGTTGGCCACATGGTGTGGTTGAATCCCATGAATCTGGATATTAAAATAGTCAAAATTCGGGTAATAACATGGCTTGATTAACCATGCTTTTGTTGCGGTTATCTTCCAGTTTTCTACGAAAGTCAGACCAAGTTCACATGGACTGTCTCTGTCTGCGGTGGCTGTTTCAAAGTCAATGGTGATGAAATTCATAGAAATTGAGTCGTGTAATAATGATAAAACAGGGCATCTGGTAGTCGGGGTACGAAGTTCTGGATAGCTTGAGGAGGCTATTTTGGGCTGAGGCAAGGCGCGACGGGGGACTATAGCGGGCTTTCCATGACCGGAAAACACCAAAGTCTCGGGTCAAAAGAGTTCTTCAAACTGTCCGAAACTTAGTGTCCCGAAAAAATACCTGACACCTTCTCAACAATCAATCCCTGAAAACTACTGCACTACCATCCGGCCAGTGCTCGACTGTTGCCCCGAAAATATCCGGTATACGTAGATCCCTTTGGCAAAATCAGCTTGCAAAGTAAAATCACCGTTCGCTGCTTGATCCAACACCATGCGTCCCTCCATATTATACAACTGAATACGGTAATTTGCCTGACTTTGAGACTGAATGTATATACTGTTGTGCTGTGCCAATACATTAGGAAAGACCCTGAAAGCTGGCATGATAACTTCAAAATCAACAACTTGTATAGCAGAATACGTTGTCTTTCCATTTTTGTCCCGGATCAATAGCCGATAATAATTTTTTCCGGGCCTTGGAGTTGGGTGAATGAACTGATAGTTACCATTACCTTTTGCCACGATAGTTGCTATAGGTTCAAATGAAGCGCCATTTGTACTGTATTCCACCACAAAATCCTTCACCTGGCTTTCTGATACGGTTGTCCAGTCTAATTTTGAGGCAACTGCATCCAGCGCTCGAGCGGTAAATGCCGACAACTCAACTGGCAGTGCTGGACCGGAAATGGCCAAATCCCAAATCCCCCGACCATAAGTACCAAAACGAATAATGTTATTGCCCAAATTGTCCACCGTATTGAAATCGGCGATTGGCGTATCTGTGCCCACCAGACTGTACCAAACGGACTGGCTGAATACATACACATAAGGCCCTTCTGAAGTGGCCGCAAATAAAAAATCTTCCGCTTCTGAGAGGCTCACTTCATAAAAAGTAGCCGCAGGAATATTGCCTGCCAATGCCGTAAAGGTAGCGCCGCCATTGGTCGACTGGTAAACACCGGTATTGGAAAAACCTGTACCGCAAATAAATACCTTATCGGGATTAGTATTAGAACATTTTATATCCCAGGGAATCATAGTCGACGGAAGCCCTGCTGTTGTTTTTTTTGTCCAGCTGCTTCCCTGATTAATGCTGGAGAAAAAAGTGGCATCCTGAGTGGCGACATACAGCCGGTTATTGTCGGACATGGCAACGCCGATGGCCTTGATGACTGAAGTTCCGTTGCCGGAATTGGCCCTGAAATCATAATTGAATTGGGTCGGCTGCCACACAACGCCATTGGAAATGTCCACATTGACGGTAATCAAATATGATCCTGTACCGCCGCTCAGGTTACCGCCCGCCACATAGGCTTTTTTATCAGTGAAATCAGGCGTCGCAACCATGGGGTTTATCCATCCGGGCTTGTTGGTGCCCGGGATAGTATACGAGGAATAACTGGCCGAATTCCGGTTGGCAAAACAAAAGAGTATACCATTCTGAATCATTGCATAGAAGGACTGATCGCTATTGAAAAATACACCCAGCATACCGTCTGCAGTGCTCACATTATCGGTGGAAATCAGGTTGAAATTCGCCATCGAATTCCCGGAATACTTAAAGTTTCCTTTGTCCTGTGCGCCACAATAAAGAAATCCGTCGCTCGCAGTCGTTTGGTCATACAGCGTAACAACATTCAGGTTTTGCAGACCGAGATTAGCGGTAGTTGCAAAATGGTCATAAGTAATATGGACCCCGGCATGGTCGAGAATCAGGATAAACGGTGTGCCATTTGATTTTTTAAAATATTTGAGGTTCATGATATCGACATGCAAAGAATCCTTGCTGTGGCTGTAATATCGCCACCATTGTGGGTATTGTTCTGTCCAGGTTACGCCATTGGACGTCTTATTTAACTGAAAACCACCGACATACAAGTTAGTATTGTCAGGATCTGCGAGCCAGCCTTTGTTCCAAACATTTTCTGAAACGGTACTGAGAAAAGTCCAGTCTGTGCCGTTCTGGGTCTTATACACATTCTGGTTGGAATCATGTATCAGAAACAGCTCATCATCATTGAGGCTGGCATTGAATCGGCCGCTCAGGTGTATTCCTCCAGTGGCTATGCCTTGAGAAGTATACAGCACCGGTGGTGTAATGGTAGTGGCACCTGTTGAAAAATTATGGGTTATTTGATAATATTTTTGTGCACGGTTGTCCACCAGGTACATATGGTCAGATCCGTATGGCTTCCACAGGTCGACATCCTCCACGCCATAACCTACCGGTGTATCCCAAACCTTGGTATAGCTTACTCCTTTATCGGTACTTTTATACAACTGAATCAATTCTCCCCATGGATTACCCGACCAGGTATGCACCAGATAATACAGTGTATTATTATCGCTCAGGGTCACCAACCGGCGCCCTTTTCCCCAGTGGTCGTAAAAAACAAAACCAGTACCAGTGGTCCAGGATTGTCCCTCATCATCCGAATACCTGATTTTTTTATCATCTACCCCGGTGCCGTAAACAGCAAAAATACGGGTGCCACCATTGTGTGGCAATACTTCTATTTCATCGGGTTCAAACTGGATATCATCGTTCAGCAGGGTCCATGGGGCGCCATTTAGATTGCCTTTCCACAGGTGTCCGACAGTTGAAAGGGCATATAAGGACTCTGTAGCAGGAAAAAAATCAATGACCCGCATATCGCCTGCTTCATTAACGGGCCCCCGTTCATGCCAGGTGCCTTCGATCAATCCATTGGCAAAAAATTCAGATACCGAGCGCGATCCTGCGCCCATTCGCAGGGATTGTTTCAAGGCATAAGTGCGTTTCCAGTTGTCATGCCGGATGGAATCGACATTGGTGCCAGGTGCCGCAAAATACAGTTGTTCCCGGTATATCTTTGTCAAAGAATCTTCTAAAATTTTACCCTCCTCCACCGATTTGATATTTTCCGGAGTATGGGGTGCTGGTTGATGGCAGGCAAGATAAGCGCAAAGAAGACAAATAAGCGGGACAGGTAAGTAGTGCATGATAAAGTGTAAGTAAGGCACAAACATACTTCCTGGCGGCTTTTTTCTTGTTCTTTTTTGCCTTTTTTTGAAAGTACTTTTTCCTGGCGTACCACAGCCCTTACATTTTTGTACCATCCAAAAAATCCCAGGCATACTCTCAGGGAATACGGTTTGACCTTCTCCGACGTGAAATGACAAGTTTAGAAATGAGTAATCAAAAATGTACTAGTTTTACATTGTCGCTAATAAAAATTCCCAGGCCTGGGACCCTCCCGATCTGAATCGGGATGGGCTATCGGACTGTTTTATGGGCAAAAGGGACACAAAAAAAGCCAGTCATTACTGACTGGCTTTAGTATGTCGGGATACCAGGATTCGAACCTGGGACCCCCTGTTCCCAAAACAGGTGCGCTACCGGACTGCGCTACATCCCGATGCTTTCTCTAAAAGCGGACGCAAAGGTAAGACCATTTTTTGATTCTGCAAGTTTCCAGCAATAAAAATCAATATTTTATTTTTATTTTTTTCACAGCCCTGTCATCTGCGAATAAAACTACCCAATAGATTCCTGGTGGCAGCTTAGTAGTTTTGAAAGAAAAAGAGTATTTTGCCCATCCTGGAGGCTGTTTTTGATGCTCAAAGATGGTTCTTACCTTCGTTCCTGCGGTATCCTGTACGTACACACAAATATCTTTTTCGGTATTGGTCTGGTATTCAAAAACGCCTTCAAAAGACAACGGTTGTTTGATAAAAGCAGGACGTGGGCGTACCGTTGGGGTCGCGGGGGGGGATTTAGGGTAATTTACTTTGTACTGTGGGAGTGGTATGGCCAGCAACTGACAAGCCATGTTCAGCAGTCCGGGATGGGTAATACTGGCAGGATCGAGGCTGTCCGTCATGCACCAAACAGCAAATTGGGCATCCGCCTCATTAAACAGTTTTTTGTCGGAGATGAATTGGGCCATTTTCAACAGGTTACCTGCTGCGATTTTTCCGAGATGGAACATCGCACCCGCAGCGGGGGAGGCATCGTGCGATTGAGAACAGGCACCGTAGATTTTGATGAATTTCTTTTTTACATCCAGTACCAATTCTGCACTTTTCAGCACCACGATATTTTGCTGTGAGGAATCAATGGGTTCAAAAACGTGCCCGGCCGGTATTTTAATTTTAATGGTTTTGTCGGTAAGCCTTTCAAAGTGCGCAGAGATACATTGTCCGGTATGTCCGCCCACTCCTTTCACGGTTACTAATATTTTTCCCTGGGCCAACGCCTCCGTAAAAAGCATAGCATCCTGGGCAGATAGAATGGTCGTCAGCAAAATAAAGATGGAAAGCAGCAATGGGCGCATATCGTTTTGTTTGTGGTGAAAGGAAACACAACGATGAAGTAGGGGAATAACTTGTTTGAACTGGAAAATTAACTAATTGCAGGGGGCTACAGGTCTTCTTGTTTTATTCCGGTTGCTTCACAAATCCACGCTTTTTTATTCATTCAGCAAAAAATGCACAATCCGACATGCGTTGCCTTTACTTTGGGGGTTCTTCCCCGAGCTAATTTTCAATTGTAAAGTATGCTTCCCTGCCGACAAACCAGTACCCAATATCAAATACCATGGCAAATGCAATTGCTCGCTCCATTGGGTATAAAGATCTAAATCAGAAAAAGGTGCGTTGTCAATGGAATAAGAAATGATGCCCGCATCGGCACCCGAAACAATGGAAATGCCAATGGCGGTGCCTTGAAAGTCTAAAGATAATGGACTTTCAGGTGTTGTGGATACCAGCACCGGAACGTGTACAAAACCTTCGCGCGTGGGCAATCCATCCGTAGGTGTCCAATCTTTAATAAGCGCCCATGGAGTGCCATATTGGGCATTGTCAACAGGGTAATATTTGCCCCTGGTAAAACTGTTTTTATTTAAACAATTTGATTATAAATCATTGTTTTTCAATGATTTATAATCAATAAAGCATACTTTTAAAAGGCTTTTAATTGTTGAAAAGTACAATTCTTGTCCAAAGACGGAGGGATGCAAATCTTTGAAATCATCTTCCCAACTGAACTCTTTATGCAGCATTTTATCCCGCACTTCTTTCGCCAAATTAATAGAAGGCAGATGATAATGTTCTGCGACTAATTCATGGTTCTTTATTTCAACCGGCTCTGTTCCGTTGTTATAATCTTGCGTTTTATCGGGATCTGCAAAAGACATGAACACAATATCCATGTCAGGATTTGACCTTTTTGCGTGTTGTACAATTCCTTCCAAAGCAAGTATTTGCGTCAAACTATCTGTGCCATTGGCCCTGTCATTTACTGCCGCCTCGACGAAAAGCAGGTCAATCTTACCCAAATCCAATAAATCCCGTTGCAATCGAAACGCATGTGGTAAACTGCCTAATGATGGAATGCCCGCTGCAATAAAACGGAAATCTGTCTCTGGAAAGCACTCTTTTAAATAAGCACACGTTTTGATGCGCCAACCCATATTGTTATAGGTGATTGAGCCGCCGAGAAAAGCAATGGTCGCTTTTTTGTTCCCGGAGACAGATTGAAAGGTGTTTTTCAAACCATCTCTTATTTTAAAATAGTCGCCATTGGGCAATGGCTTTTTAACAGGATAAGTATTTTTTACAATGAAATCCGCCCATTCATCTGCTTTAGAAATGGGGAAATGATGCCCTTCGAGATTTTGATGCCCTTCGGTAACTGGATAAATCGTAGCGGGGCCACCTAAAGCGGTGTATCGCTGTACAAACAGGTAGGTATTTTCATCATTCGGAACAATTTTATCGCTATTAGAAATGACGTGTAAAACTGGTACTTTAAAAGAAGCCAAGCCTTCCAGATTATCAATCGGATTGTCTTTAAAGGCCAAAGCTTCTTCTTCCGTCATTTTAAAAACCTGGAGATATTGTGCCCAATTGTCTTTATTGCCAAGGCCTTTCCCCTTGCCACCGGGCCAGCTTTTGCTATCGCACACAGGCGCTTCGTTGTAAATACACGCTACTTTGTCAGGGTTTCTTTTTGCCCAACCGTACACATACAAACCGCCACGGCTGACACCTTCCAAAGCCGCTTTTGGTGCAAAATTCAATGAATCTACTAAGAAATCATACGTTTTATCCCAAATTTGCATGGCATAAGGGCTGCCATATTCGTCATCCACATCGACAAAAACAAGATAAAGTCCTTTCGTCAATAAAATACTGTCCATATCCGTATGCCAATCGGGAAAGGATGCCCGCCAAACCCAAGGCTTACCTTCTAAGGCCGTTTTGGGTTTCACATAATAGGCGTCATGTTTGCCGACTTTAAAGTAAACGCGTTCGAAACCTTTCCAGGTACTGGTATAATCCTGCAAAGCAATACTGGAATCTCCGAAGTCGCTGCAAGTGCGTTTGCGGGATTCAAAAAAAGTCAATAACTCACCGTTTTCGAAGACAGGAATATCTTGCGCTTTTAATGCTGCAAAATAGCATAGAAAGCTAATTATTATGGTTGTAATAGTGACTTTCATTTGTATCTGAAAATGGATGAATCTGTGTTGAACGATTCTTGCATGGGGCACACTGCAACAGTCTGCCTGTACGTACGCACCCTTTCCCGGTATACTAAAAAAGCCCCCTCTAATAGGCGTACTATGCTTTGCCGCCCAGGTGGTAAAGCATAGTACGCCTATTAGAGGGGGCTTTTTTAGTTATACAAAAACATACTCCGGTTCCGTTCCAGCTCCCTGAAATACGGATCTTTCAAATCTTTAATAAAGTAAATCGCCTCTCCGGTACTTTTCATCTCTGGTCCAAGTCGCTTATCAACGCCCGGGAATTTATCGAAAGAGAAGACCGGGATTTTAATGGCATAACCGTCGAGCTGATTGACCATCTCAAAGTCCTTGAGTTTGTGGGTGCCCAGCATCACTTTGGTCGCGATATTCAAATATGGTACACCATATGCCTTGGCGATGAACGGGGTGGTGCGGGAAGCGCGGGGATTGGCCTCAATCACGTATACCTGGTCATTTTTGATGGCAAACTGGATATTGATCAGGCCTTTGATATTCAAGGCTCTGGCGATCTTTTCGGCGTATTCGCACATGGCCTGGATCACGATCGGTCCGAGGCTGTAAGGCGGCAGCATGGCAGAGGAGTCGCCCGAGTGAATCCCTGCTGGTTCGATATGCTCCATGATACCCATGATATGGATGTCGTCGCCATCAAAAATAGCATCAATCTCGGCTTCTTTAGCGCGTTCGAGGAACTGGTCGATCAGCACGCGGTTGTCGGGCATGTGTTTGAAAATATTCAGCACCTGGCGTTCCAGTTCGTTGTCGTTGATCACGATTTTCATACCCTGACCGCCGAGGACGTACGATGGACGCACGAGGAGCGGGTAGGGGGTTTTTCGGGCAATTTCCAGTGCCTCATCCACATCGTTGGCCACGCCATATACTGGATAAGGAATATCTAATTCCTTGAGTAGGTCGGAGAAGCGGCCGCGGTCTTCGGCAATATCCATGTTGTCGTAGGACGTTCCGATGATGTTCCACCCGTTTTTGTGGAGATTTTCGGAAAGTTTGAGTGCGGTTTGTCCGCCCAACTGCACGATAACGCCATCAGGTTGTTCGTGTTCGAGGATTTCTTCCAGGTGCTCCCAGAACACCGGCTCAAAGTAAAGTTTATCGGCCAGGTCATAATCGGTCGACACCGTTTCAGGGTTACAATTGACCATAATTGCCTCATAACCCACTTCTTTAATCGCTAAAATGCCGTGTACACAACAGTAGTCAAACTCAATACCCTGACCGATACGGTTAGGGCCGGAGCCTAAAACGACGATTTTTTTCTTATCTGTTCGAATACTTTCATTTTTTTCGTCGAAAGTGGAGTAGAAATAATTTGTTTTCGACTCAAATTCAGCGGCGCAGGTATCCACCATTTTAAATACGCGGCGAATGCCCATGGATTTGCGCCTGCGGGTTACTTCCTGTTCAGAAATGCGGAGGATCCAGGCGATTTGAGAATCGGAATAACCGTTTTTCTTCAGTTCGATAAAGAAGTCATGGGGAATATCTTCTGCCACGTTGAACTTGAGCAGGCGGTCTTCCATTTTGACCATTTTTTTGATTTCACCAATGAACCAAGGATCAATACCGGTCATTTTATGGACCGTTTTGGTGGGAATTCCGAGGCGGATAGCGTCGCGAACCCGGTAAATGCGGTCGTCGCTTACTTTTTCCAGCCGGTCGAGAATGTCCTCTGTTTTCATCCACTCTTTTTTATCGGCACCGAGGCCCATACGGCTGTTTTCCTGGCTCTGACAGGCTTTTTGCAGCGCTTCATTGAAGGTACGACCGATGGCCATAACCTCACCCACCGATTTCATCTGTAATCCAAGGCGTACATCAGCGCCGGGGAATTTATCGAAGTTCCAGCGCGGCATTTTGACGATTACATAATCTAAGGTCGGCTCAAAAAAAGCAGAAGTAGTTTTGGTGATCTGGTTTTTTAGTTCATCCAAATGGTATCCGATGGCCAATTTGGCCGCAATTTTGGCAATAGGGTATCCGGTTGCTTTCGAAGCAAGGGCCGATGAGCGCGATACGCGGGGGTTCACCTCAACAGCAATAAGTTGCTCATTTTCAGGGTTTTGAGCGAACTGTACATTGCAGCCGCCCGCGAAATTGCCCAGCGCCCGCATGATTTGTATCGCCTGATTCCGCATATCCTGGAATGAGGTATCTGAAAGTGTCATTGCGGGGGCCACCGTGATAGAGTCGCCGGTATGAATACCCATAGGATCGACATTCTCGACCGTACAGATGATACATACGTTGTCGTTGGAATCGCGCAGGAGTTCCAATTCGAATTCTTTCCAGCCCAATACTGCTTTTTCTACGAGTACCTCGTGGGTAGGGGAGGCGTCTATGCCGCGTTTGAGGGCCTCATCAAAGTCCTCTTCTTTCATCACAAAACCGCCACCAGTACCAGCAAGGGTAAAAGATGGACGTATAACCAATGGAAAACCAATCTTTTGTGCTGCTTCTTTACCTTCCAGATAGGAATTGGCGATGTAAGACGGTGCCACAGAAAGGCCGAGACCAATTACCATCCGTTTAAATAATTCCCGGTTTTCTGCCAGGTCAATGGCCGCAGTGTCTACACCGATCATTCGACAATTGTACTGCTCCCAGATACCCATTTTTTCGCATTCCATAGCGAGATTGAGGGCCGTTTGTCCTCCCATGGTGGGTAGTACCGCATCAATTCTGGGTAATGCAGGGTTTTCCTGGTGCTCCTTCAGTATTTGTTCAATACTTTCAGGGGTGAGTGGCCGCAGGTAAATATAATCGGCGGTCACAGGATCGGTCATGATGGTGGCCGGGTTCGAGTTGATCAGGGCTACTTTGATCCCTTCTTCCCGGAGTGAGCGGCTGGCCTGACTACCGGAGTAATCAAATTCACAAGCCTGACCGATAATGATCGGCCCGGAGCCGACGATGAGAATGGATTTAATTGAATTGTCGCGTGGCATATAGTGTCTGGAAAATAAAAAAAGCCGGATAACGGAACATGATGTCCGCTATCCGGCTTTCTGACTTAAATCAACGTAAACTGCTCGTTTCATGTCAGGGCGCAAAGGTATAGCATGGGTAGGGATACTGCCAAATGTTTGGGAAAATTATTGCTGATTAAATTTTGAACAGCCCTGTTGGCAAATTGCCTGCTGCCTGCTTGTTTTGGGGTCTACGGTCTGTTGGCCAATATTTCCCAAAGGGCCTCATAAGGAATGATTTCCACAATATGCGATTGCCCGGCTTTCACTATGGGCACCTCTGCCAGATTATCCAATTCAAGTTGAATTTTTTTGTTGGCTTTTTCCTGTTCGTAAGGGCGTTTGTCTAGCGCAATGAGGAGTTTGACAAAGATCGCGCTGCGCAAATTTTGCTCATTTTGCAGGTGCCGCTGCCGGAATTTATCCAGGCCATCAATCGATTTTATTTCTTCATTAGCAATCAGGGTAAAAAGAACCGGAAGCAGGTGAATCGGAATGTACAAGCCTGTTTTTTCTTTGGATAACACAGGGAAGTCATTGAGGAATTTTTTTTCTTTAAATTCACCCAGTTCTTCGGTGGCGGGCAGTCTTTTAAGTGCTGTTAATAATTGGAAATACCCACAATAGATTTTCCAGACCTCCGAGGTCAACCCAGTCATAATTGGGAATCGGGGATGGTTCACTGCTTGAAGGTAAGTCTTTAAGGCGGTGGGGTATTCGCCCGCATGGAGGTTAAAGTGCAGCCAGATATTCAGGGTTTTGAACCAGTTTGTTTCGCCTTCTGTCACCTGTGAAAGGCAAAGATCATACGTTTTTTGGCCTTCTTCCAGATCAAAAATCTGTAACTGTGTCATAAAATGCAACTTATTCAGGATAAAACTGAGCATTTTCCCCTTTACGTATTGCTTTTTCTGTCCAATAATATGAATGGCCTGGTTGCATAAGTCCAGCGCATTTTGGGCATCATTAATGGAGGAGTAATGCGCAATACCTACTGAAAAGGTATAAAAATAATAGTTTACAGTATCTACAACGGGTGCTTTTTCAAGTAGTTCCTGAAAAGTGGTAAGGGTTTGTTCAAATCCGATTTTGTTATTGGAAGCGCCGCCAATAAATGGTTTTATTACGTGTTGGTATGCTTCAAATGCAGCCGATTCCAGCCTGCGTTTCTCCTCGTATTTTTGATGAATTTCGGTATATTTTGCATATTGATTAGCATCACCCATGCTTCCGGAAAAAGTGGTGCGAATCATTCTGGACGCATCGGCCACTAACTCGATGAATTCATATTTGATGCCTGTATCAACCACCTGTTCCATCAGGTAAATACCTGCCCGCCTTGCATCCCTGGAGAGCAATAAGGCTGCTGCCGCAAAATCTTTGTAAATCTGGTACGACATCTTAGCCCGTTCTGTATAGATCGGTTGATGCATATCCATGAAAAAGGAGGTGTTGAGCAATTGGCGGATTAAGCGGTTGCGCAACCGACGATAATCGGGATGACTGGCAGTCGCTTCCGGACCATAAAGAAAGGTGGCAGATTCATCATCGGTGGTGAGCTGCCCGCGCATTATCCCGTCGTAAAGTTGATTTAATTTGGGCTCCGTTTCTTTCCCGGAACTGGTGCCCAGCAACTCAATATCTTTAGTCTTGTGGCGGGAAATTAATTTTACCAACTCTTTTAGAGCCTCATAGTCCATATTCCTGTATTAGTTGTGTTCGTATTCTTGTTGGGGCAAAAGAACAAATAATTAAGGGAACAATAAATTAAAAAAATGAATGCTATGCACAAAACGTGCTAAGTTGTCCTGTAATCTGCAATACTGCCAGCATTACCTTTGCTTCACATTAGTACTTAAATTGCTAACTTAAACATCACAAGAATATAGGTAGAAAGTTTATTCGTTAAATAAATACGACTTCGGTTAATCCAGCCACTTCAGTTTTAATGATATTGTTTTTTGGGGCATCCAGTCATGCTTCGAATATATATCCTTTTTTCTAATGGGAATGCTATGCACAAAACGTGCTAAGTTGTCCTCTGGACTGTGGGTGGCGCGTTCCGATCTTTGTGGCATCAATTCATCAAAAAAATTATTGCCATGACTGTTGTACTAATTGTGTTAAACCTGCTTTTAAACATCAATCAAACTGTTATTACTAATGATGCAGGTAAACAAGATTATCAGCAATCAACGGAATATGTTGTTGTGGATGAATTGAGTATGTAATGTAAATTATACAAAGCTATTATAAATTATCTTTTTATATTGTCGTGTTTTATCGGCTTGGTAAAATATACCAGCCTTGTTACCGTGTTTGATTATTAGTATGTATTAATTTTCCTGTGTTTTACAAGCCCCCGGCAATTGCCGGGGGCTTGTGTTTTAGCGAATGTTGACAACTTGTTGATGTGGCTGGGCCTCTAAGAGAGTGACACATATAAGGGTATTGAAGAAAATCAACAATTATATTACTATCTTTTCATATAAACTATCTATTTTATGCTCACCGCTCACCGCTCACCGCTCTTTTTATAGGGATTATTTTCATTCTTACTGCTGCATGCACTAAAGAAAAGGTTGCCTCTGATTTTAACGAAAGCAGCCTTCCTGGAGGACAAAAGCAGTTGTCAGAAAGAACTTCACCCATTAGTGTTGCAGAAGCACGACAATGGTTTAGTACTGCTTATGGTATTAAAAAGAGCATAACGAATCAAAGCACCCTGCCAAATACTGTTTTAGATGTGGTTCCTGTTTGGGCATTTGCGCAGACGGGCACATACCTATCCACTACACAGGTGGTAGTGTGTCCTATCCAAAAACCACAGAATGCCCATCCATTATCCAGATTCTTTCTTGCGTTTTACAAGGGCCCTTCAGATCAAATATCTGCCAGAGTAATAATTACCAAAGGTATAAGCACCTATGAAACCAATGGAATTGTCATGGCACAGTCGGATTTCTCAGGAACCGTGGCGAGCCTAAACTTTGCAGGTAATTATTCAGGGCCAATACATTTAGTGAAAAACGGGGTACAGGTTGCCGAAATTGACCCTGAAACAGGTGATATTTATGGAAATGGTATAGTAGTTCTTTATTATACACAAATACCATGGTGGCAGAATGATAATGGAGGAGGAGGAGGATGGTACTTTGATGGATCTAATGTTATTATTAATAATGACGGGAGCCCAGGCCCTTTTATCAACAATACCTTCACTCCATTAGTAGGACCACCCCCACCTGGCGGAAGTGGTGGAAGCGGCGGAGGAAGTAATGTTATTACCAATACTACCAATCCTTTGGATTTTCACCTCGTCAACGTATATGCCAATCCAATGTTCATTATCTCTGATTATTTTGAGAACAACAATCTGTAAGGAGCCGCATATACCAGTTTTGGATATTTAAACAGTACAGAAAGGCAAATTCTGGCCAATTGTCAAAATTTGATCGACCCATTACATGATTTTTTAGTGGCTCATAATCAAACAGGAGAAGCCAAAACATTTGTCGCTGAGTTGCTGATTGTTGCCGCACAAAGCAATTGGACTACGCTGTCGTTGGCCCAGATAAATTCTTTGTATGACAATTTACCCGGTATTGAAGAGGCGGTAATTGCACCAGTCAATACCCCGATTTCTGTTGCTAACCCAATTTGTGCAGAAATTTTAACCTTTAAAACGCAGCAAAACCAGGTGATACCTGCTAATCAGTATGCTGCAATGATACTCAGTAATTCATACTTCCAATTCAATTTAGCGGGTGGTGGTTCAATAATGTTAGAAGTGCAAAATATGCGGATAGATGTGGAAGCAAACCTCCCCAATAGCAATTGTCTTGTTTCCAGCCCAGCATTCGCGACTAATGCTATTAACGCTGCAATGTACACAGTTCAACAGGCTGTAAATGGATTTCCAGCGGGAACTCCTACACTGACTGTCGTTAACTTTGCAAAGCAGAATCTTTTGTTAAATCTTGATCGTGTTTTGTTAACTCAAGTACGAAATTGTAACTCAAACTATACTTCGAATATTCAGTTTTTGGCTGGAATGTTTAATAACTATGATGATATTCCGGTTGTAGATTGCGATTTCCAGATTGTTAATTGTCAATAGGTATTAGACAAATTATCTTAATGTAAGTAGTGCTGAAATGGTTTGAGCAATTCTTTCAGCACTACTATTATCTTCATTTTTGACATATTTTTACATGAAAAAAGTAGAATTTTTCGTTACAGCGGCCTTTTGCTTTTTGTTGTTTTCAAACTCCTGTTCACCTTCAATATTTAGAAACAGGGACAAAACAGCCGAATTGACTCAAAAAGCAATTTTTGAGTATTTAGAGAAGCCCAATGTCTATCTTCAATCATTAACTATTAAAGGGCTGATAAATATCGATCCAATACTTTGCCTTAGGAGCTCAATTAGTATGAATGGTAAGATATATTTTAATGATCCCATGCGCTCCAATCAGTTAAATTACCCGCTGCCCACACAAAAATACCACCTGACTATTCCAGAATCACTTGCTTATAAATACACTTATACTGGTGAAGATAAAGATTATGAACATAATTACGCAATTATCCATCAATTTTCACCACTGTTGCCAACTAAAGAACCCAATATTTATCTTATAGAATATCATATTTGGGCAAGCTCCTGTGGTGAAGAAGTTTGTGTTCGGGCGCTCAATAGAGAATACTTAAAATTTAAAGTTGAGAACGAAAAGGTTACTTTCATTGAGGGAGTAGCATTGTATAATCAAATGGATTTTATCGGATTCGGAGGTTTCTCAAAGAAGAAAATGGACGAGGCTTTGCCAGGTGAAAAAATAGTTCGGTTTGGACATTAAGAAATTGAAAACCAGGCCCATGTTGTTTTTTATTCTCAGTATATTCTTTTTGTCTTTTTTTCTGGGTTCCTGTTCACCTTCCCTATTTAGAAACAGGGACAAAACAGCCGTATTGACGCAAAAAGCGATTTTTGAGTATCTGAAACAGCCCAGTTTTTTTCGTGACTCTTTAATAGGTAAAGGTCTATCAATGATTGATCCACTCCTTTCCCGCAGGGAGAGGCTAAGTACAAATGGAGTGTTGTATTTTGAAGAACCAATGCATTCTGACTTGCTTAAATATCCATTGAGCAGCCAAACATATAAATTGATTATTCCGGATGCCCTTGCCGGGAAATACAGATACACTGGTACTGATACTGATTTTGAACATGATTATTCAATTGTTTATCAATTTTCACCATTGATACCCACACTGGAACCCTACATTTACCCTATTGAGTTTCATATTTGGGCTAATATGTGTGATGATGAGGAATGTGTTAGGGCCCTAAACAGAGAATACTTAAAATTCAGGATTGAGGAAAGTGAAGTTACCTTTCTTGAGGCAGTTGGCTTATATAATTTGACTGATTTTATAGGGTTTGGCAGCTTTTCAAAGAAAAAAATGGAAAAGGCTTTGCCGGGTGAAAAAATAGTCCAGTTTGGGCATTAACAACCCGGATTTTGTTTCTTCCCAGTTTTGCAATCCCCCGACATTCGCCGGGGGATTGCTTTTTAATTCAAAAAAGTCCGCTCAATCGTCCAGTACAACGCCATCAAAGCAATCGCCGCCGAGGCAGGATTCACCACATAACTCCTGTACCACGGCTTTCCCGAAAACCATTTTCCTATTAATAACCAGGCAGTTAAGATCACAGAAATCTGTCCAAGTTCCACGCCGGCATTAAAACTGAGCAAGCACGATAAATACGATGTCTGGGGTAATCCAAGATCTGCTAACGCACCCGCTAATCCCATGCCATGCACCAGACCAAAAAGAAATACAATGGCTAGCCGGGCGGGTTTCAATTCCTTGACTAATATATTCTCCATCGCCACAAAAAAGATGGACAAGGCAATAATGGGCTCAATCACGGCCGGAATGGGCTGGATATAGCCGTACATCGCCAGTCCGAGGGTAATAGAATGGGCCATCGTAAAGGCCGTCGCCTGCCACAAAACCGTCGATAACCGCGGACTAAGGAAAAATAAACTCAATACAAACAGGACATGATCAGCCCCGAAAGGTACAATATGCGTGAAGCCTAGTGCCGCATCCACCGAATAGCCTGTGAATTGGCGCGATAGATTTTTTGTTCATCAAGGCTTGAGGAGGGCTTAATGCGGGACATTTTAACCGACGAAGAACGCAGATGAACGGAAAATATGGCCGTCCATTCACAGGCTATTCGGTGGATGCGGCACTAGTTGCAGGTAAGTCAGGGCGGCATCGGTATTGGAGAGTTTGGCGAGTTCGTAATTGATCGTGTGGGCAAATACCGTTTGGGCGAAAAACATTGCCAACAAGATTACCACCCAACTCTGGTATCGAAATACCAATGGAGAAGTATTACAATTCATGGCCGATTATTTTTTAAAATTCACGGATTGTGCTGTTTTGATTAACGCCTCATCCATATAAGGTTTGAGGGACAGTCCTTTGTCGATCAATACTTTACCTGCTGCTGCCTGGCCAGTGGCTTCCATGATGATACCTGCTTTCACTAAGTATTCCGGTTTCTGGATATTCGTGCGGAGCATTGCTGTGACATACGGTGCTGCTTCAGCATATTTGCTTTGCTGGTACAGTACCCAGGCCATGGTTTCATTGGCATCAATATTGAGTGGGCGGCGGTTATGTTCTGTCTGCGCATGTTCGAAGGCTTTATCGGTATTGCCTAATATCAGGTATAAATTGGCAATATCGCGATCGGAATAGTGGCCACATTTTTTTGGGTAGAGGGCCATTCGGGATCTTGCGCGAGAACGCCTGTGCGTTCTTGTAATGCGGGGAATTCCGTTTTGCTTTTGCCATTCATAAAAATGAAGCCAGCGAAAGCGGTACAGGAAATAACGAGGATGGTGTAAAAATTTTTGCGTGTTACAGGTTGCATGATTTTAAAGTTTTAATTCAAAATCATATACGAGCCGAAACGCAAATTGGTTTTTTAGGAGGGAAAAAGCCCAAAAATGCTCTAAATTCCAAACTGTCCAAAACTTAGTGCCTCAACCACAAATCCGTCCCCGCTTGCAGACCGGGCCTTAAAAGAACCCCGGTATTTTGCGCTGTGGAGTCGGCCTCGCAGATAACACCGTAGCGCGTTCTTTTTTTCTTGACAAAAAAAAGAACCAAAAATAGTCAAGGCTGACGCCAAATCCCAGGCATTTTGGTCATCTGCGACGGCGCCAAAAAAACTCGCCGGTCGGTTTTCGCTGGCTTTGCCTGTATATTCAGCTGGCTCAAACAGTTTTTGGCTTCTTCCGTCTCCGATGACCAAAATACCGGGATTTGGCTAAGGCCGGTCGAAAACGCTTATCACCAAAAGGGCTTATCCATTTCAGTAGTTGCCTCGCCCACCAGGTCATTACTTCGACAGGCTCAGTGACCGCTTGAGCGTTGTTTTGATTACAGATTTCAAATATAAGATTTGTGGTAAATCTGAAATCTTACATTTGAAATCTGAAATCAACACAACAACTCTTATTGGAGCCCCAACAGGAACCCAATGGTAAAGTTGGCATCCCAATCGAAGACAAACTGTTTACAGCCAGTGGCTTGTGCAACGCTGTTGTAAATATTAAGACCAGCGATCATTTTGTCGCCATCGGCTTTTACGTCAGCCGGAGCGGGCAGCACCGTATATCGTTCATCGCCATTCCGTATTTTTTTGGCAATTTCATACGGTACACCCCCGATAATAAAACAAGTTTGGGTAAGGCCAGAAGGAATCTGACTGGCTTTTTGCTTTACTTCAGCGGATACTGTGGCCGGACTGGTATTGTTCTGGAAATATTTAGCGCCGTAAGTTTCCAGGGCCGTTACTTGTCCGCGGTCGCGCCAGGCAATTTTGGTATTCCCTGAGCCGATATCCACCATGAAGGCGCGGCCAGAATAGGAAGATGGCACGACACATTTAAGGCCGTATTCCCCTTCCTGTGCTGCGGTCACCGTGTTCACCTGGTATTTCATGGCAGACAGTGTGCTGATAATTTTATCCATAATCGGCACCTTGTTGGCACCGGAGCTGATCACAAAGTGAATATCGCGGGGGCTGACACCATAAGCGAGCATTTCTGCGATGTAATTTTTCAGACCGTCTTTAACATCCTGATCGGTGGCTAATTTTTCATATACCAAACTCGCGTTGAATTTGGCCTTTTCGCTTTTCCAGTTTTTCTGGTTATCAACCCTGACAATGAAAGAGTTAAATCCTGTAGCGCCGAGTTCCACTACGCCTTTCAGTTTGCCATTGACAGGTACAGGAGGCGAATAGGTAAAAGTGCCGCGGGGGAAAGCCGTTAACGACGATGAACCTGCTGAGCCTGCAGGGGTGGTTGCTTCGTCAGATTGGGCAGCACCGCTGCCATCATTTTGGGTAGTCGTTGATGCAGCTGTATCGCCACCTGATTTGCCCAGAATTTGAGGAAAAAATGTTCGCGCTGCGAAATAGACGCCACCTACAATCAGGAGTGCAATCAGCAATCGCGAAAAAGTTGTTAATCTTGCCATGTTGAATTTTAAATTATTTGAATGATGGTACAAATTTGAGGGCAGTGCCGCATGTCTGCAGGTGTTCATGGACGAACTGCTTGAATTTTCCGTAGTATATACGGGAATCTCCTATTGATAAATTTCTTTCTGGTTGGCTTTCAGGGTATTCATCATCAAAGCAGTAACGGTCATTGCGCCTACGCCACCGGGAACCGGCGTGATAAAACTGCATTTAGGTGCCACTGCTTCGAAATCAACGTCACCTGCCAACCGGAATCCCGATTTTTTGGAGGCATCGATAATGCGGTTAATACCCACATCGATGACCACAGCACCTTGTTTTACCCAGTCGCCTTTTACAAAATTAGGAATACCAATGGCGGCAATGACGATGTCGGCACGGCGTACTTCGGCTGCCAGGTCTTTGGTGCGGGAATGGGTGAGGGTAACCGTGCAGTCGCCGGGATAGTTTTTGCGCGACATCAGGATACTCATGGGCGTACCCACGATATTCGACCTGCCGACGACCACGCAATGCTTTCCAACGGTTTCGATATTATAGCGCCGGAGCATTTCCATGATGCCGTAGGGTGTGGCAGGCAGAAAAGCAGGCATTCCCTGCGCCATTCTTCCGAAATTGACCGGATGAAATCCATCCACGTCTTTTTTGGGGTCAATAGCCAGGGTTATTTTTTCTTCACTGATATGTTTGGGCAAAGGCAGTTGCACAATAAAACCGTCTATTTCGGGATCCTGATTGAGGTCCTGGACAATTTTCAAAAGGTCGGATTGTGAAAGGTCGGCATTCCGGCGAATCATGGTACTCCGGAAACCCACCTGCTCAC
>JBILHQ010000291.1:0-6154 GCA_044350415.1 Saprospiraceae bacterium
TCCCTCTAATCCGTGTTCCATCGACATCACGCTTCATCGACATCACGATCTTTTGACATCATGCTCGGAAAAATCCTTTTAAATCCGTGTCTAATCCCTCTAATCCGTGTTCCATCGACATCACGCTTCATCGACATCACGATCTTTTGACATCATGCTCGGAAAAATCCTTTTAAATCCGTGTCTAATCCCTCTAATCCGTGTTCCATCGACATCACGCTATCGACATCACGCTATCGACATCACGCTATCGACATCACGCCATCGACATCACGCTATCGACATCACGCCATCGACATCACACTCGGAAAAATCATCCCGCCCTACCGGTTTTCCTTCCACTGATACCCCTCCCCCTCAAAAATCTCTTTCCCCCAAACCGGCAATTCCGCCTTAATTCGCTCGACCATTTCATCACAAGCATCCATGGCCGCTTTGCGGTGTGCGGAAGAAGTGAATACAAACAGACAAACCTCCCCCACTGCGACCGACCCAAGGCTATGGTAAACATGCATACAAGTCAACGGATATTTTTCAAAAATAGCCTCCCGAATAACGTGCATTTGTGCCAATGTCATTTCCTCATACGCCGTATATTCAATCGCAGCCACTTTTTTGCCGTCGATTTCATCCCCCCGAACTTGTCCGAGGAAAATACTGTGCGCCCCGATCGCCGTATTGGTGCTGTGCTTGCGAATACTTTCCCCGATAAATTCAGGCGCAACAGGTCCCTGAACAAAAATATTTTTAGGTTTCTTTGTTATACTCATATTGTAAAATCCCTCCCTGGAGACTGTAAATTGATTTGGATGAACCGAAATAATCAGCCAATTGTTGCGCTGCCTGCAGGCTTCTTCTCCCTGATTGACAAAACAGCAGCACCGTATCAGCGGTAATCTCCGCCATACGATCCTTGAAAACCGACAATGGAATATGCTGGTGCAAAAATGCGGTAACTTCCGGAATTTCTCCGGTTTCGCGCACATCAATTGCCACCACTCCCCTACTTTCCAGCAATTCCCGGAAACGATCACCGTCAATTTCAAAAAGGACACCTATTGGCCGGCAAAGCCACTCGTAATTCGTCTCCCTGAATGTAGCTGCATCTTTTGGAATGAGCGCCCGGGTACCCGGCGCCGCTTGCAGACCGATGGTGTAGGTGGCGTTGGTCAATGCATTGTAAGTCAAAACCTGGTGGATCAGAGGTTTCCCGATTCCTGCGATCAGTTTGATGGTTTCATTGGCCATCATGGTGCCGATGATACCCGGCAAAACACCCAAAACACCCGCTTCCGCACAGTTCAGTAACTCGCCCTCCGAAGGTGGGTGCGGGAACAAATCGCGGTAATTGACCGCCGGTACACTGGAAGAATGATTGAAAATTGCCACTTGCCCTTCAAATTGCGCAATCGCGCCGTACACTAAGATTTTATCCAATAAAATACAAGCGTCGTTAATCATATACCGCGTCGCGAAATTGTCGGTCCCATCAATGATGATCTCATATTCACGCAATATTTCAAGGGCATTTTCAGGGGAAATATAAATGGGGTGGATGGTAACCTGAATATCCGGGTTCATTTCCAGCAACCGCTTGCGCGCTATTTCCGCCTTTAAACGGCCAATATCCTGTTCGGTATACAATACCTGCCGGTGCAGATTGGATATCGATACTACATCGCCATCCACAATACCAATATGCCCCACGCCGGCAGCCGAGAAGTATTGCAGAACGGGGCAGCCTAATCCGCCCGCCCCGATCATTAATACCCTGGCCTGAAGTAACTTTTGCTGGCCCGCCAGACCAAATTGCCGGAGCAATACCTGGCGTTGGTACCGTTCACTATTTGCTTTTGGGTCCATATTTATCCGCCGGAAAAAGGAGGTAACAACGCGACCGTTGACTTTTCTGTCAACAGGGTATTGGTGGTAACGATCTGTTGATCAACGGCTATCGCAAATTTAGCAGTTGCCAATGAAGGGAATTGAGTGGCCAATGCCTCCCGCAAGGCATCCGTATCAGGCACATCTGAAATGGCGATGCTGGAGAAATGGAGGAGGTCGGTGAGTTGACCAAAAACAATAATTTGTGGCATGATGAGGATCTCTTGAAATGGAGTAACCCGGCTATTCTAACTTGAATGATTTAATTATCAAAGATATGGCCCTTCTGTCTTCCAGACTCTTAAAATAAAAGAATTGTCCGCCTGCTTTTTGCGTATTGAGATGGATGGCACCCAGTGCAAATTTTTGATTTGCAGAAGAAACATTATCATATTCGAAACGAACAGTATCGGCATTGATTTGATATTTGCCTGTGTAGGTTTCCCTTCCAAAACAATTAGAGATTTCAAGAAACCGGTTATTTGCTTTCATTTTGATGGTCATAGTACAGCCAGCAACTCCTTCATATTGTGCGACTAAAACATTCCGCACTTCATATTTCTCAAAATCTAAAATTCCAAATGGAAACAATAATGTAATTATTAAAACGAAGGATAAAACAGATAACGTGAAAACGCGCGACTGAACCCTGAACTTTTCGGTGGATAACCTGAATACCTGCACTAAAAGCACGAGTATCAGACATACAAAAGTAAAGAGCAGCGCCAGTCCTATTAACGTATTTATTACCTTTGGAAGCTTTGCCCAAAAATAGGACGTATTGACCAGAAGAAAGAAGAAAATGGCTGTTATGATGATTTTTTTGTCTTGCATTATTTAGGTTTACAGTCCTCTTGTTGAAACTCCGGCATGCTCATCACCTTCTTCAGTGTTGCCAAAATTCCTGGATCGACTGTGGCTGTTTTTAGTATCTAAACTTTGATTTTAGTACATTAAAAAAACTGCTACAAAAACATTTCTACAATCTGTCTGTCGAAAGTTCAGTTAAAAAAGTCTTCACTTCCTCCTCGCTGACTTCATACCCCGGCAAGAAGGAAACTTCTTCAGCGTAGTCTATATCATCAAAAAAGCACAATTGCTGCTGCTCAGACAGAATCCCCGGATACATGCCGATTGAAATATAACGTGAAAAAATTGGCGACTTCCGGAAAATAATTGTGTCGGGCACGATTGACTATAGTCTTCCGGAATATGGTAGCTGTGGGAACCAATCCAAGCAAATGAATTAATTCCCGGACATCATCCAAAGATCCGTAATTTAAGATATTTTCTACCAACAGTTCATCGCTGATATTGGATAAGTTGTTGTCTCCAACCGACCAAAACAATGGGCGATGTTGACGGATAAATGTTTCTTTTGTCGTCATTACCTACAAATTTACGACGTTTTTTTTATAGGAAATGGTGTTTTTTTCAAATTAGGTATATCCATTAATTTATTTTTCTCCCGACTTGCATAAATCACCCACTCACCAACAATTTCCCCGCCGCCACCACCAACACCGCCGCCAGCACATACTGCAGCACCTGCTGCTTAAACCGCAATGCCCCAAAATAAGCGCCCAGAAAACCACCCGAAAAAGCCACCGCCACATACACCAGCATATCCGGACTGAAATGAATCCCTTTGGTAACCTGTCCGGCCAATCCGGAGAAAGAATTGACAAAAATAAACAAGGCACTGATTGCCGCCGTTTGTTTCTGGTCGGACCATTTCAGCAGCAACAAAACGGGCGAGAGAATAATGCCTCCGCCAATGCCAATTAACCCGGAAATAAAACCAATGCCGCCACCGATCAATAACGACAACGGAAAATCAGCGGGTTTTACCTCCCGATTCTCCTGGTGTCGGAACATCAAAAACCGCAGGATAGGAATCAATAAAAGTACGCCGAGCAGTCGCTTATACACCAGGGCATCCACGTGCACCAATCCGCCCAAAAAAGCCAATGGCACCGACGCCAGGGCAAATGGCCAGAACAATGACCAATTAAAATGCTTCCCCCGGTAAAAATGCACAAACGACGTCATGGAAACAAACAAATTCAGCAACAAGGCCGTGGGCTTCATCACTTCCGGGGTAATGGAAAAAATAGCCATCAACGCCAGGTAACCGCTGGCTCCTCCATGCCCAACCGCAGCGTACAGAAACGCCACCACAAACAACAAGGGATAAAACAGGTACAAACTATCCATAATGCGGCAATAACTGAATATCGACAAGATGGTTTTCCGGAAAAACAGTCTCTTCTTCTCCCAAAACAATCAGACAATTGGCCACTGCGTACGAACTCAACCGGTACGATTCCTGACCCGTCAGCGGTTGCACGCTTGTTCCGTCGTAAGTCCCTTTTAAAAATTGGGTAAAAACGGTATTCTTTTGCAACGCCACCGCCAAAGGCACGCGGCGAACCGGTAAGGCCAATTGCCGTTGGGTATATATCGACAATGCCTCCAGCACATATTGGTAATAACAGGTCAAAACAGAGGCCGGATTTCCAGGCAGTCCAAAAACTAATTTTTGATCTTTAGCCCCAAAGTAAAGGGGTTTTCCCGGCTTTTGCCTGACTTTATAAAAATGCTGTGTGACTCCACAGATTTCGGCGGCACGCAATACAAAATCATAATCCCCTGCACTGATGCCTCCTGTAAGCAACACGATATCACTTATTGCCAAGGCATGGTGCAATTGATCCACCACCGATTCCAGTACATCCTCCACCTTGAAGACCTGCACATGAGTCAGGTTTATTTGCCGCAATGCGGAAACCAACATGATCGCATTGGATTCATACACCTGGCCTTGTGCCAGTGGCAGCCCCGGCGTTTGCAGTTCTTTTCCGGTAACGATGATGGTGATGCGCGGAGGGGCAAACACGGGCACCGCTGCAACACCGATACCTGCCAGAAAACCAATAGCAGCCGGTGTGAGCAAAGTGCCTTTTGCTAATGCCAACGCTCCCTTCCCTATTTCTGAACCTTGCGGACGGACATTGTGGCCAGCGACAATATCTGTTCGGATAATAGTCAGTTGGCCCTTATCAACGGTTACTTTTTCTTGCTCGATCACCGAATCGGCACCTTCCGGCACAACAGCGCCCGTAAAAATACGCACCGCAACAGCCCTGGATTCCAATGAACCCGGAGCATCACCAGCAGCAATTTCCCCCTTAACCTGTAACGCCTGATTTTCCCGCCAACCCTGGAACGAAAAGGCGTACCCGTCCATCGAAGATTGCGGGAAAGCGGGAATATCCAATCCCACATAAATATCTTCTGCAAGGGTGTGCCCGGCAGCCTCCGACAACGGAAAGGTGTTGACTTTGGCGATCGCGGTATTTTCCCGCACTATTTTTATTGCTTCCTGAACGCTAATCATATCACATACTGAAAATCAAAAATTGAGTTATCCCCCAATCGTAATCATACTCCTGTTATCAATATCACTCAACACCAAATGTTCAAAATCGGTAGTGAACTGTCCGCCGAGCGCCTTTGCTTTCGATTGAATACATTGGTGAATCAAAGGCAAAACCGCCTCCCCTGCCCTCAATGGCGTGAGCAAATCCGTTTCTGTTTTGGAAAACAGGCAGTTTTTCAGTTTCCCGTCTGCCGTGAGGCGCATCCGGTTACAGCCGCTGCAAAACGGCGCACTCATCGTGCTGATGACCGCAAAAGTGCCCTGGTGCCCGGGAACCTGATAGGCTTTGGCGGTATCATTCAGATCGTCGGAGAGTTTGACCACTTCATATTTTTCAGCGACTTTTTGAAGGATCTCCTGCCAGGAAACGACCTGGTTGCTGGTCCAGCGGTTGCCAGAAAAAGGCATAAATTCGATAAACCGCACATGAACAGGGCTGTTTTTCGTCCATTCCACAAAATCCAGGATTTCATCGTCTGTCAAATCTTTCATCACCACCATATTCACTTTCACGTGAAAACCATGCTCCAAAAGCAATTGAATACTGTTGTAGACTTTATGAAACTGGTCGCGGCGGGTCATGAACTGGAATTTTTCCGGTTGCAAGGTATCCAGACTGATATTCAACGACCGGATAGTGGATGCTTTCAAAACAGACAATAATTCCGGAACCCGCGTACCATTGGTAGTCATGGTCAGTTTTACAGGCAATTGCGATAAGGCAGCAATAATTTCAGGCGCGTCTTTGCGGACCAGCGGCTCGCCCCCTGTCAGGCGGATTTTATTCACCCCCTGTTCCACAAAAATTTTGGCCAGGGTTTCTATTTC
>JBILHQ010000109.1:0-19911 GCA_044350415.1 Saprospiraceae bacterium
TTGGTTCCCGGCTCATGCATCAGCGGAAGTGCCGCCAACTTAGGCATGGTCTCACCAATGGTGATAGCCTGTGTACTGAAAAAATCAGGAATACCCGCCTTGTAATAGAGTGGATGACTGTATTTGATACCGGCAGTATGCGCCAGCAATTGTCGGATAGTCACTTGATTTTGGGCAGGAACAGCCGTAAATGTAGTGTCCTCAGGGTGGTACTCGGTGAGCACTTGTGCGTTTTTGAATTCCGGGATAAAATTGGAAACAGGATCGTCCAACTGAAAATAGCCCTCCTCATACAACATCAACACCGCCACGGTGGTAATGGCTTTACTCATCGACATAATGCGAAAAATCTGGTCCTTTTTCAGTTTTTCTTTCGTGTCAATATCATTGTAACCCACTGCGCCATGATAGACAATTTTCCCTTTGCGGGCTACGATCAACATGGAGCCGGGAATATGTCGTTTTTCAGATTCTGCAGCCAACCATTTTTCAAGCCGAATAAGTCGTTCGGTACTCATTCCTACCGATTCCGGGGTGCCCGGTTTTAATTGCTGTGGTTTGGTGGGTACAGCAGTTTGGCTTTGCACCAAAGAGATGGAACAAAGTAAGACAAACAGAAAAAGACATTTTTTGAGCATAGAATGAAGGACAACATTATTAAATGAATTTCAATCAATTGCACGGCAATGAACTACTTGCAGTGTACGCTACGCACTTCGATATTCGGTGTTCAATATTCGATATTCATTACCCCGCCAATCCCGCTTTCGCAGAAACCTCCAGCATTCGGTCGATGGAGGATACACCTTCCTTGATCACCCAATCCGGAAGAATAATCTCCGGGAGTTCATATTCCATACACAACCAGAGTTTTTCGAGGGTATTGCGCTTCATGTGCGGGCAATCATTGCAGGCGCAATTATTAGTTGGAGGGGCAGGGATAAACGTTTTATGCGGACTGGATTTTTGCATCTGGTGCAAAATGCCCGATTCAGTGGCGACGATATACTCAGTCGCCGAATCATTGATCGTGTATTTGAGCAAACCAGTGGTGGAGCCTATAAAGTCGGCCATATCAAGGATATGCGCTTCACATTCCGGATGGGCGATAAATTTCGCATTGGGGTGCCGCTGTCGGAGTTTCACAATTTTTTCATGGCTGAAAATTTCGTGTACCATACATGCCCCGTTCCAGATCACCATTTCGCGGCCTGTTTTTTTCTGGAGGTAGGCCCCCAGATTTTTATCGGGGGCAAAAATGATCTTTTGATCCTTCGGAATACTTTCGATGATCTGCACTGCATTGGTGGACGTACAGCAGATATCAGTAAGGGTTTTTAATTCCGCCGTGCAATTGATATAACTCACGACCACGTGGTCGGGGTATTTTTTCTTAAATTCCCGAAAAAGGTGTGGCGGACAGGAATCGGCCAAAGAGCACCCAGCCTTGAGGTCGGGCAGCAGTACTTTTTTGTTGGGCGACAGCATCTTGGCAGTTTCAGCCATAAAATGCACGCCGGCAAACACAATAATATCGGCATCCGTAGAAGCAGCCTTTTGCGACAGACCGAGGGAATCACCGATATAGTCGGCCACATCCTGAATTTCCGACTCCTGGTAATAATGCGCCAGGATAACGGCATTTTTTTCTTTTTTCAGGCGATTAATGGCCTCCACCAGGTCCATCGTTGGATCGACATCAAGGTCGAGGAACCCATTTTTGGAAAGGTCGCGGGTGGCTGTTTCGAATAGTGCTGTTGCTGACATAATTGTGTGTGGTTTGCTTGATCAGTTATCGGTTGATCAGTTATCAGTCGTAGAGTTGACCACAAGCAGGACGTTTTGATCTGATGGACTTCCTGCTTGTGGTCAACTCTACGACTGATAACTGATCAACCGATAACTGATAACCAATTTATTTCCCAATATGTTTTTTATACGCCGCCACATCCATCAAAGCATCGAGGGCGGAAGGGCTGGCTAATTCAACTTTCACGATCCAGCCTTTGCCATAAGGGTCTTGATTGATCAGCGCAGGGTCACCTCCTTTGCTGTCGTCGAGATCCGCATTAAACTCAATTACCTTTCCTGCCACCGGCATAAAAAGATCGGAGGTGGTTTTTACCGCTTCCACTGCGCCAAAAATAGCGCCTTCAGCGATGGTCTCGCCAACAGTTTCCACTTCGATATAAACCAATTCTCCTAATTCGCCCTGTGCGAAATCGGTGATACCCACCACGGCAATATTGCCGCTTTCGATGCGAATCCATTCGTGATCGGCGGTGTATTTGCAGTTATCCGGAAATTCCATGCTTTTAAAAATTTGATATTTAAATGATTGGACTTGTTACAGGCGCAAATGTAATATTTTCTTTTAGATGCAGTAGGGTGGTTTGTGTTTTTCATCTTGGTGATGCAGGGGATATGGCTTTACTATCCGATTTTTTGGTCGGGAAGTATCTATTACTGGCCCGGTACGCAGCAGAGAATGGCAGAATCTTGCGGGGTAATTAAAACCAACAGCGGGGCTTTGTTGATCAAATCCGGGCTGTTGTTTGATAGTATTGTTTGGGCATAATGTCATCTGCATTTCGGTAGGAAGGAGAAAAATAAAGATGTGGAGTGATTGCCGAAAACGCTGGTTTTAGTTGTTCTTACCAAAGGTCATAGTCTCTTTCTCCTGTGTAGTTCTCCTTTAAGGAGATGGTTTGAAGCATGACATGCCCATCTTGGACTTGGCGGATAGCATCGTGCATTTCATTTAAAGTTAACGCTGTTGCAATTTCTACTAGTCTATCAGGAGGAAAGGGTTGGCCTGTAATGGTCCAAACCAAGTAGTCGCCCTTTAAAATCTTTTTCAACTTATCAATATCGTGCTCACACTCTGCCCTGAACTTGTATACATACACTTTTTTCTTTTTGCTGAAAAAGAAGGGTGAGCGAGTATATGGTGGGTATTGGTGATCGTTATCAAAATCAAAATCTTTAGTTGGATTCAAATCCCAATAGTCTTTGGGCAAGTAAGACACCCAATCAAGAAATGATGACATAATGTTATTTTTTTCAATCTGTATCTCTTGATTCGAAAAAACGCCCATAATTTGGTTTTGAGCGACATCTCGCATTCTCCGGGAAAGGATTAATATCCCTTTAAAGGTTTCATTATATTGACCAGAGTCCGAAGATGAAATTATAAATTTTGTCCGGTTTAGACATGTCTCAATCGCATCTTCAACCTTTCCGGAGGCTACTAGATCAATCAAAAAGTCTTTAGTTAAAGTAAACGGATGTTCTTTCATTTATTGTAAAACAACTAAAACAAGGCAATTTTTAAAAGCGAAGGTAAGTAGTTTTGTCCCATTCTTTCGTGCCCCATGACGCACTACAGAAATAATAAACGGTCAAAACTCTCCTTTAAAGCGACAAAATTGAATTCTTTTTGCTTCTATAACTCATTTGTAGACTTTCTACTTTCCCAAAAACCTTGTTTTGTTGCTACTCAGTTGGCCCTACAATGAGTAAAACATCAAAAATGAATATTAAGTCTCTTTGAATACAGAGAGCGCATTCATAAAATCTTAAGCAATGTTTCATAAAGTATTATCTTTGATGCGAAAAAAAATTTCTTTAAGCTTACCTGCTTCTCCCCATGCCTTTACTACCCAAGCAAGATCTTCAAAGACTTATAGCCGATGCTCGTACCGCCGAAGCACTGCAACGATTGCTTGAAATACTGATAGGTATGCCAAATTACAAAACGGAATACAAATCCATTAATATCCTGAGTAGCCAATGGCAAGAATTAAACGAAGCCGTACGACTTAACCTTCTTTCTTTTAAATCTGCGTCCATTCACAGGTCGCGCATCAATGCTGCATTGTTAGATTATTTGGAAAATCTACCAGATCAAATTAATACAGTCGAGGGTGAATTTATCCCTGACCAAAACCAAAAAGAGCAGGTTTATGGTGGGAAGAAGCAACATGAATCAGAATTTGCACATTACAAAAATGGAACTACTCACCGTGATAATAATGGATTACCTATGCCAATGACGGTATTCGTGGAAGGGGGTAATTTTTTCAGTGAAGTAGTATCTAAAGATATAGTCTTGCCAGATTTTTTTATTGGTATTTATCCAATCACCTTTAACGAGTATTTGCCTTTCTGTAAAGCGAGTGGAAGGAATATTCCAAGCGACAGTGGCTGGGGACATGATACTCGGCCAGTCATTAATGTATCTATTGAAGATGCCAAAGCTTATTGCAAATGGCTTTCTAATCGTACAAAGAGAAACTATGATATACCTAACAAGGTGCAGTGGGAATATGCCGCAAAAGGTGGTAATTTATCTAAGAATTATGAATATTCTGGAAGCAACAATTTAGATGAAGTAGGATGGTATTATGATAATAGTGGTGAGTATATTACGTTGTCGGTATTTGGAATTATGAAAGAAAAAATGTATACAAATCGAAAAACCCATCCAGTTGGCCAAAAGAAGCCTAATGAACTTGGATTGTTTGACATGAGCGGCAATGTATTCGAATGGTGTAATTGGTTCGAAGAATCCAAAAATAATTCAGATCTAACTCCCACTTCTGGTGGTTCACATTCCAACTCGGAATCCTCGGCAGTTGCAAATTGCAGGGGCAGTTATTACAAGTCCTTAACTAAGTCTAGTGATTGCGGTTTTCGTGTTATTATGTCTATATAAATTTGATTCTTAACATACAGCCCAGTACCAAATAGCATCCTCATGCCATTTTCCCAAACCTCCATTTTTTTACTCCCTTTGGATTGGCATAATTTGATCACGCTAAAAACTCCCATAAGAATACAAGTTAGGGGGCGCGATTCTATAGGTGTGCAAAAACTTGTACACAAAATCAAAGTCTACTTTTCTTCACTTGGCACACCGCGTTTTTACCACTATTAGTCGACTTCCCCAAAAATCAACGCCTCAATAAGCTCAAAAACCGTTGTACAAGGATTCTGATCAGCAAAAGGTTGCAAAGAATGCACTTCCAGTAGCATTTTTGCTCTTTGAATAGCCTTTAGTTGATCAGCCAGAGGATCGCTTGCAAGCCGGTCATATATATGCTTAGAAAAATCCAACTTCTTGCCTTCTTCTTCATAATCGTCCAGGCCCCATAATTCCGTCAGGATACGATAATAGTCAAATCGCAAAAACGCCTGCTCGACAACCTGATAATGCAAAACAAACCATAGTTCGAATGCATCATTCGAATAAGCGACCTTCATACCATTGCGGCGAGCCAGTTCAATTGACGCATTAAAATCCTGCCTTTGGCCCACCTGATCACCTTTGTAGTCCATGTCATAGACACACCAGACTTCCCTGCCAATATACTCACTCCGTTTACGCAGTTGCAAAGCCTTCCTGACAAGGGCCGTTTTTGACCCATAACCACCTTCCACTACTATGTCAGCATTAGGAGCCGGAAGGGACATCAAGTACCATTTTTCAGTATTTTTACCTTCACATACCACTAAATAGGACTTTCCTTTAGACACTGACTCTACTGCGTATGGCTTCACAAATATCTTTTTTCGATTCCACGGTTTATCGCGGTCAGAATGTTTTACCGGTTTATTCGCCATATCCTCAATTTTCAAATATTTGATTCATACGACTCAAAAAAGGGATAGCAGCGTATTTACCACTCAGATAATCCTTGTCGTAAGAAGCGTCATTCCGGACACCCTTGTACTCCACAAGCGTGCGCAATGTGGAAATACCTGATTTGTCTTTTTGTACAAAACAGATTTGATCACGCCGCAATAAATTGGCTTTCAATAAATTAGTATCGTGCGTGATAAATACAAGTTGTGCTCCCTTAGGATTGGTATCGTTGGAGTTGAAAATCTGTACAATTTTTTTGGTCAGCAATGGATGAAGTCTGGCATCAAATTCATCAATCACTAAAGTATCGCCGTCTTTCAATGCCCGCAACAAAAATGCAGACAAATAAAATAATTTTTTAGTTCCTTCCGATTCCCATTCTTCAAAATCAGCAGTCAAACTGCCTGCTTTTTCGCCATTCGGTCCAAAAATTGGTCTTTGTGTGACAAACGCAGGTGCTTTTCTGATTTTTCCCTGCCTAAGCAGTTCTTTTAACTCATCAGGCATATCATTTGGTGCTCCCGGATCATCATCCTCTGTTTCTGACGGCTCTATGTTTTCAATATCAAAATCGGCAGCACGCATCAACTCAAGGATGGAGGTTTTAGATGCTTTGTCCTGGAGGATTTCCTGAATCATACTTTTAATACGCGGATCTTCTAATCCGGAGACGACCGTAATATCGGTCATCATCTCCATGATACTTTTAGAAAGCATACCTCCCATCGCAGATACTGCTGTCAAAAAGAGCGAATTATCCCTGAAAATTTCGTTATCGCCATTTTTGGAAAGTCCTTCAAATTTTTTAGCTTCCCGAAACCGATCGTGGACATGGATTTCCATATTTTCGCGGGTGAAATACGGCACTTCTTTTCTTCCTGTTTTTACAAACAGCCATTCTGAAACGACTTTACCGTTTTTTACTTCAAAGCCATAACGATACAAAGCCGATAGTTCTTCGTTTGAGGATTGTTTTCGAAGAATAATTTGAAAAAAGACAGGCAATTCAACACTGGTCAAATCCAATCGGAATGGTTCACACAATTTTAAAATAACATCCTCACTTTTAACAGAATAGCGGATAATTCTCAAAAATGTTACCAATGCACGAACGATGTTACTTTTCCCGCTTGCATTCTGCCCATAAACTGCTTTACTTTTCAACAGTCCCAGTTTGGAATCCGCTTTAAAAACGTTATTCAGGTCCATCTCTTCATATTTTGAAGAAATATTGGCTGCAACCATGCTTAATGTTGTCAACCCTTGAAAGGAACGAAAATTACCAAAACTAAATTCGATTAACATTTTAACTTAGTTATTTGTGAAATTATCACAAATATAAACACAAAAATGATTTAATTGTTACTTTTGTCAAAAAAATAAAAAGATAGCATCCACCCGCACATGTCCACCATCCAGGAAAAAATTCAAAAAATTGAAGCACTAATCGCCAAATCCACCGAAACTGGTGAAATCCAGGCGGCACGCGCCGCCCTGGAACGGATGCAACAAATCCAATCTGATTCGCCCGATACCCGGGAAATGGAGTTCTCCATATACACCACCGACAACTGGCACAAACGCCTGCTGCAGGCGATTTGCCGAAAATATGGCCTCAAACCTTTCCGCTACCACAAACAAAAATATACGACAGTGATGGTGCGCACCAGCAAAGATTTCATGAACAAGGTGCTTTGGAAAGAGTATCAGGAATACGCATTGATCCTGGAAGGTTTGGTGGAAGAAATCACCGGCGATCTGATCAATAAAATTCACCAGGATCAGGACGAGGATTTAATCTCCGGACAATTAGGCGAGTAAGTAACTTCCTCACCACCGAAATTTCACCCCGCCATAAAAATACTGCAACGCAGCCGGCTCAAAATACCGGTCACTTTGGGCATTAATCTGCACATTGCCCATATATCGGCTGCCCATAAGGTTATTTACCGCCGCAAAAGGTTCGATTTGATGGGAGTGGAAAGCAAAAACATACCCGAGCCGTAAATTCAGCAGCGAATAAGCGTTGGCATCTGCCGTATTGGCGTCGTTAGCAAAAACTTTACTCACATAGCGTCCCTGCAAGATGGCAAACCAATGCTGTTGTGGCGTATACCGCAGTTCTAATTGGGCATGGGTGACTGGAATACCCGGCATAGTTTTGTCATCGTAAATGGTGCCATTAGCAGTGTAGGTTTGATAGTGAAATTTGGAAAAAGTTTGGGTATAATGAACAGTAAAAGAGGAGGTTATAACTTGTGAAACACCCAATTCGATGCCGTTTCGCACTGTTTTTCCCGCATTGCGATAAAACGTTTTACCTGTTTGTCCGGTGATTTGGTAAGGCACAATATCATTGGTGGTAAGAATATGGAAAGCCGCGAGATCAAAGCGGGTATTTTTCAAAAAATAACCCTTGGCTCCTATTTCAAAAGATTGGGCGCGTTGCGGCAGCAATCCAGGATTAAAACCGCCCGTTCCCTCCGGATTATTGCCCAGTTCGTTGAGCGTGGGGGTTTCAAAAGAAGTGGCAAAATTGGCATAAACAGACGCATTCTCCAATACTGAGTAACTGATACCTGCCATCGGATTGACCTGATCAAAAGTGTTTCCGCCCGATTGATCGCCATTGGTCAGGTAACGGTCGGCGGCAGCAAGGTCGAGGTGGTCGTACCTGCCACCCAACGAAATGAGCCATCGTTTTTTGATCTGGAATTCCTGTACCAGGTAAAGCCCTGCACTCTGAAAAGTTTCCTTCTGATGCAATACTACAGTATCCTGTACATATTCAATTTTATCGCCTGTCGTGGTTTTTTTGTAAGCAAATCGCTGGCGTATATCGTTTTGAAAATCAATATCCAAGCCTGCTTTTAACCGGTATTGAATTCCACCAAAAGCAGTGTGCCATTGCCACGAAACACCGCCACCGGAATACCCGCGCTGCAAATCACCGAAGCCGTTGGAAGCGATCGCCAAACGATTGGCCAAATGCCGCCCGGTATAAAAAAGCCGTGCGCCGATCTGGCTTTTTTTGCCTATATTCGATTCCAAAACCGCTCCAATCCTGCCCTGCGCGACTGCTTCTCCGGTTTCAAACAACAGGTTATTGACACCTGCCTGCCGTGGATTTTCCAAGGCCTGTGCTGCAGTCAAAGCACCCGGATCGCGGGCTATTGGGCTGTTCCCATAATTGCCGAGTACTGTGAGTTTGGTGGATGAGCTGATTTGCCAGGCGACTTTACCATTCAGAATGGCATTTTGCATGCGGCTCCAGTCGCGGTAACCATTGGTTTGTTGGACAGAGGCATTGAAAAAATAAAGCCATTTACCCAAATTTTGACCTGTTTTTATCTGAAAACGACTAAAACCATAAGAACCTGCGCCGATTTGTGCCTCCAGCATGGCCTTTCTGGCGGTCGGATTCTCCGTAAGCATATAAATGATACCACCCGATGCATTGCCGTAAATACTTGAAGCCGGACCGCGAATCACCTCCATTTGCCGGATCGTACCCATATCGAGATTGTCTACATCCACTTGTCCATCGGGCGTGCCTTCCGGAAGTCCGTCGACAAACATCCTGATCCCGCGAATACCAAATGCCGACCGGGCACCAAATCCCCGGATAGAAATGCGTAAATCCTGGGAAAAATTATCGGGGTTCATCGCAAACACCCCTGGAATACTACTGAGCACTTCATACGGAGAAAGTTGTTGCGTTCCCGTTTGCAGGCGCTGCCGATTGAGGATCGTCACTGCCATGGGGGTTTTAATATCTGTGGTTGATAGCCGGGTGGCGGCGATTTCGACGGCTTTCAGCGGAGCCGGCAAACTATCAGGCTGGGTATTTTGCGCGAGTGCCGGAAAGGCAAAAAAAGAAAAA
Source organism: Saprospiraceae bacterium (assembly GCA_044350415.1). GTDB lineage: Bacteria > Bacteroidota > Bacteroidia > Chitinophagales > Saprospiraceae > M3007. Next base: position 9,531 of record JBILHQ010000109.1, read on the forward strand.
CAGGCGTAAAAAAGGTATTTCATCAACTGTTAACATTGTTTGCTGATATGTGTTCACGGTGCTGCCCCATTGAACATTGACCATTTTACGTTAACCATTGAACTTTCTTAAAGGTGAAACTAATTTACAATTCTCGCTATCTTTCCGCCATGAAAAAATACTGGCTATTAACAGCCATTGCCTTTTTGTTGTTTTTTCAAGTCATTTCTGCCCAAATGACACTGGCTGACTCTTTGGCCAAAGTCCTTCAGTATGCACCTGCTGATACCCACCGCGTTATTTTACTCACCGATCTTGCCTGGGAAATAAATAGAACAGAATCCGAAAAAGCCCTGGAACTGTTGAATGAAGCGCTCAGCCTTGCACAAAAACTACATTTCCAGTTGGGAGAAGCCACCGTATGGAATGGCCTGGGAGTGATGGAGGAAGTAAACGGCAATTTTTCCAAAGCGCTGGAACATTATAAAAAAGCATTGGAAATCCGGAAGGTAGTTGGTGATCGGCGAGCAATGGCATCGTCATACAATAACCTTGGTACACTGTATGAAAACATCGGTCAATTTTACGACGCGATTGACAACTACAGGCTGAATTTAAGAGAGCAGGAGGCATTAAATGACACTTTTCGGATTGCCCGCGCTAATTTCAACCTCGCCGGAGTATACCAGGAGATCGGGATTTATTTTGAAGCCGCCAGGCTCCTGAATGAAGCCAGGTTTACCCTGGAAAATATGAATGACCAGAAGGGAATAGCTCAGGTGAATAATATGCTGGGGCATATCAGCTTCGAACTGGAAACCTTTAGTCAGGCTGACCCTTTTTACAGGAATGCGCTCAAGATCTATAAGGAACTGCGCGACAGCAGTGATATCGCTGGCACCCTTTCCAATATTGCCAATAACTACGACGAATGGGGTACCCAGGAAAAAAACATGGACTCCATTCAACGCGCGATGGAATATTACGAAATGGCATTGGATGTATACAGAAAACTCGACGATTCCCTTGGCATGGCTGCTATCTACAATAATATGGGTACTACCTGCAAACACCTCAAGGAGTACCAACGCGGATTACAATACCTGAATATTGCGATGGGTATCCGGAAACGATATGAAGATACTCCAGGTATTATGGAGACCACGAATAGTTTGGGAGACATCTGGTTTGGATTAAAAAATTATAAAAAAGCGCTTTATTATACCAGAAAATATCAAAAAATGGCGCTGACAATAAAAAATGAAAAATTCGAACAAAAATCTTACAAGGATTTGGCGAAAATATATGAAGCCACCGGCAACTTCAAAAAAGCATTCGAATTCCAGGTAAAATACGATGAAATGCGGTATCACCGGCTCAACGAAAACCGAACCAAGGAATTCAACCGCCTGGAAGCACTTTTTGCCGACCGCAAAAAACAACTAGACCTCGAAAAACAAAAAACCTTAATTGCCCAGCAAAACGAAGACATCGCCCGCACCACTGCCACCCGCAACGGTCTGATTGGTGGAGCAGTAGCGCTGGCCTTGCTGGTAGCCCTGTTTTACAACCGGTCGAGGCTACGCGCCCGGTCCAATAAGCAATTGGCCTCTAAAAACATAGTGATCGAACGCGAAAAAAAACGCGCCGATGAACTCCTCATGAATATCCTGCCCGAATCGGCCGCAGCCGAACTGAAGGCCAATAACAGTGTAAAACCAGTCCGGTATGAGTCGGTAACGGTCCTTTTTTCCGATTTTAAAGGATTCACCTCCATTGCAGAGAAGGTCTCTCCGGAAGCTTTGATTGAAGAACTCGACGCCTGTTTCAGAATGTTCGATGCCATCATGGAACGTTTTGGCCTGGAAAAAATAAAAACGATCGGCGATGCGTATATGTGCGCAGGTGGCCTTCCCACTCCCAATACCACGCATCCTGTGGATATGGTCAATGCAGCCATTGAAATGCAAGTACAACTGGCCAAACTAATGGCCAACAAAGCCGCTGAAGGAAAGCCGGTTTTTGAAATGCGCATTGGTATCAATACCGGCCCTGTCGTGGCGGGTGTGGTAGGCAGCCATAAATTCGCATACGATATCTGGGGTGATACCGTGAATATTGCTGCCAGGGTGGAACAAGGCTCCGAACCCACTAAAATTAATATTTCGGGTGCTACTTATGAATTGGTAAAAGATCTGTTCCCATGTACCTACCGCGGTGAAATTCCTGCCAAAAACAAAGGTAACATTGCTATGTATTTTGTTGATTATGAATCCATTTGAAAAACCCAACACAACCATTGCAGTTTGGCAGTTTTATGAAATGGAAGGCCCGTTCCGTTGATTCGGGGCACGATTGCTGCAGGGCTGTTAACTATATTATTGATTAAAATGATACAATAATTGAAATTAGTTACCCACGGTATTTCTCCCACAAATCAGGCCGGCGCGCCTTCGTACGGGCGATACTCTGCTCATGCCGCCAATCATCAATATTTTTTTCGTGCCCTGATAGCAGAATTTCCGGCACAGGCATGCCTTCCCATTCCGCAGGTCGGGTATATACCGGAGGGGCCAGCAAATCGTCCTGAAAACTATCGGTTAAAGCAGAGGTCTCATCGTTTAATACACCGGGAATCAATCGCCCGATAGCATCGACCAGTATAGCAGCAGCCAGTTCGCCGCCCGATAACACATAATCGCCAATACTGATCTCCATCGTCACAAACCGCTCCCGAATACGTTCGTCCACACCTTTGTAATGCCCGCAAAGAATGATCACATTGTTCAGCATCGACAATTGATTGCAGGCCTGCTGGTTCAGTGTTACCCCATCGGGCGTGGTGTAAATGATGGCATCATAAGTGCGTTCCGACTGCAGTTTTTGAATGCAGTCGGCAACAGGTTCCACCCGGATAACCATGCCAGCACCGCCACCAAAAGCATAATCGTCCACTTGTTTATGCTTGTTGATAGCATAGTCGCGCAGGTTGTGCAGGTGCACTTCCAGCAGTCCTTTTTGCTGGGCGCGTTTCATAATGGAATGATTCAGTGGACTTTCTAATAATTCCGGAACTACAGTGATAATGTCGAATCGCACGATAATTTGTTCTTTTGAAAAAAGTTGGTCATAAAGTTGTTGCGGTGGGAGATTATCCGCAACAACTCTCCATAACAAGTTATTATTTACCCGTTTCTTTGCGGTGCAAATGTACACAAAAATGCAGCACACCCCCTTCACGCAACTCTCAGAAGATCTAATACCCTTGTACGGCGAAGGGGAAGCTCGAAGCATTGCCCGTATTGTTATTCAGGATGCTTTCAAGGCATGGGATTTCCATTCTTTCTTATGCACCACGCAAGAGCAAACTTCCCAACTGGAGCAAATCAGCAACCAACTCCTTCAGGGCGAACCCGTACAATACGTCCTCGGGCAAGCTGATTTTTTCGGATTGAAATTCAAAGTTACACCCGCAGTGCTGATTCCCCGACAGGAAACGGAGGAGTTAGTGGCAGCCGTTCTGGAAATTATTCCTAAGAACCATCCTCCATTACGCCTCCTCGATATTGGTTTGGGAACTGGTTGTATCGGTATTACCCTGAAATATAAAAGACCAGGTGTTCAACTTTTTGGTTTTGAAAAAAGTCCGGAAGCCCTCCTGATTGCGGAAACGAATGCCACGCAGATTCTGGGAGCGGGCAAAGTACACTTTTCCTTGACCGATATTTTAACACAGCAACCTGCTATTGGCGAACAATATGATATCATCGTAAGTAATCCACCCTATATCCCACGCCACGAAGCGACGCTGATGCCCAGGCATGTATTAGAGCACGAACCGGAGATGGCGCTTTTTGTGGATCATGAAGATCCTTTGCTGTTTTATCGGGTAATCGCCGAATATGCACGATTGACCCTCCTCCCTGGCGGAGCACTATTTTTTGAATGTAATGAATTTAATGCCTCGGAAGTGGCACCATTATTAACCCAACTTCATTTTGAACACGTTCATCTCCGAAAAGACCTGAATGGGGCCGACAGGATTGTTCACGCTGTTTATTCCCACTAATGCCACATCCACCGAATAGCCTGTGAATTGACGGCCATATTTTCTGTTCACTTGCACTTGCGTTCTTGGTCGGTTAAAATATCCCGCATTACGCCCTTCCATATGCTTTGATGAACAAAAATTGTACCATGCCAATACACAGGCTATTCGGTGGATGCGGCACTAACCTTTTATTTATCCTTCATTTATGCGATTTTTTATCCTTGGTACTCTTTTAGGCTGTCTCTCACTTCTCCTTCCTGCACAACAACTTTCTCATTCACAAGTGCTGCGCGACGCGCATGCACTCGAACGGATCATATATAAAGTACACCCCGCTCCTTATGCCTATATTTCGAAAGACAGTATCCAGGAAAGATTCAGAGCCATGACTGCTTTTGAGGGCGATTCCCTATCTGCCAAAGAATGGGAAATTCGGGTCAGGCATCTGTTGATCAGCATGGGCTGCGGACATACTTATGTGGCAGGGAAAAAGCGAAAAAAGTTACCGCCAACAAACCGGTTCGCCTTGCCTTTTCAGATATTCAGCGATAGTACCCGGGCCTGGATTTCCGGGATGGCCGACAGCGTTCAAAAGGCAGGTATTCCAATTGGTGCCGAGTTAGTAGCCCTGGACAATCAACCCATAGAAAAGGTACTGGAGAAACTACATCATCACCAGTCAACGGATGGTTACAACCAAACTTTTGGACGGCAACTTTTGAACAAAAAATTGCTTTTCAACTATTTGTACATAAAATACATGGCGCACGATTCCTTGCATATCGTGACCTGGAAAGACAAAACAGGATTGATAAATGTAGATACCATTGCTGGTGCCCGGGATAAGGATTTGTACAGCGACAATGCTGAACGTGATACGATATTGAAGATTTTGTACCACACAGGCAAAGGCGACCAATACTTTTATTACCATCCCCAACAGCCTGAAATCGGTGTTCTGAATATCAAAGCATTTCACGGAAAAGGTTCCAAACTTTACAGGCAGGCGGTCAAAGACCTAAAAAAAACACACGCAAAATACCTGGTTATCGACATGAGGGACAATACCGGGGGGAGCTTTGCCAGTTCGGTCAACCTGATTCGGCATGTCGCCAATAAATCTTTCCAATTAAGGCTGCACAGAAGGCTTTTTCGTTCCTGGCACGACCAATCCTTACTTAACCACCTGAACCGATTCAGTAGTTTCCTGATGTTCGACGTATTTAATCCCAACCTGAGATGGATCAAACACGGCAATGTCGTATACTGTTTGAAATACAGACCCTATTGCCGAAGACTTCACTTTGATGGACAGGTATTTTTGCTCACCAACGGCCTTTCCTTCTCCGCATCGAGCCAAACCGCAACCTATATACGGGCGGTGTCCAATGCGGTGATCATCGGAGATGAAACAGGAGGCGGTGCTTTTGCCAATAATGGCATGCAAATCCCCCTTTTTAAACTACCAGCATCCGGGTTAAGGATCCGCGTTCCACAATACCACCTGGATTATCGGTTAGGACACGACACCGGGCGGGGCGTAATGCCCGATGTCCATATCCAATACCAAATTGATGATATTCTGAGAGGTCGAGACCTGGAATGGGAAGCAACCCTCCAATGGATCACACAACATCCTGAGCGCCAGGATCTAACAAAATGATGATTGGGGGGCGGTTAAAACCGGTAATTGATACTTGCAGAAAGGTAATAAGTAGGCCCAACTGCTGCTTCCACACCGAATCCAAGGTGCTCATTAATATAGCCACGCATCCCAATTGGAACAAACTGAATAGTAGGCCGAACGCCCCTGTAACTCCGGTTGAGCAGCCAGTTGTCGCCAATCAGTTGATCCAAAATAGCATCATCCGTAATGTTTTGATCAGTACCAATATTAACGCTGCTTTTTAAGTAGTTCACGCCAATTTTGAAACCGGAATACCAATCGAACCGATCATTATTAAAATAATGGAACATCGGTCGGATACCCAGATTGATACGCCGGAGCCGAATCGCCGCGCCACCGGTATATTCTTTTCCGTCAACCGTAGTATGGAGGTCGTCTGCGCCTATTTTGCCCATATTCCAGGTCACCTGCGCACCAAGACTAAACCATTTGACAAATGCATGGTCATAGGTCAGGCCAAAGGTACCTGTCGCATTGGCGTAAGCTCCCACCACAGAATCGGCTTTAATAATATTATCGCCCAATGAAATTACTTGCCAGCCATTCAAAGCGGCATTACCGGAAATAGTCGACCGGTAAGTTTCATTTTGCGCGGTGAGTTCGGAGTGCATAGAAATAATAAAGAGAAAAACAGGAAAAAGAAATTTATACATGGTGCAAATGTTGGTGTAAAAACGGAAACTTTTGTCAGTATCTGTAAGTTTTTTCAGGCCGTTAAAACGCGGCAATTGCCAAATCCATATTTTTTATTTTAATTTTGTGTTTTTCATAACATTTCCTAAAAAGGACCTTTCCACCTTTTTATACCCTTTTTAGTCGAGAAAATATGTTAAATCCGTTGAAAACTTTGCCAGTAAGCAGAGTTTACTTACTATTGCAGCCTGATATGAAGGTTGTATTATTGTTCATGACAGTTTGCCTTCTTTGAGTAATCCAATCCCCCGGATATGTAATTCAGTTTATGCTTAGGCAGCAATTCTCCCAGGAATTGCATCTTAGTAATTCTCTATGCCTGAGACTGGATTCCTGTCCTTTTTTAATCCACCTATGTGATATTTTCGCCAATTCGCAAAAAAAATTGTTTCACATCAACCGAAACTTCACCGCTTATGTCCCTTTCTACTTCTCGTTTTTATTTCGTATCAGTACTGATACTTGGTATTGCTGTATCAATATTCGGCCAACCGGTCACAGCTACAACGCCGATTACTTTAGACAGTAAAAGTATCAGGCACCAGATTTCACCACAAGGGACTACGCAACCGGTTACATTTACCGGTCTCGTCGTTGGTGAAGCCTATCACTTAACTATACCAGTGCCAACTGAGATGGCTGGCTGCCAACCAACTGTGTATTTAGCAGGTAGTTTAAACCCAGCAAGCAGTACTGAACATGAACTTTCGTTTATGTCAATGGCCTCCCAAATGACCGTCATCCTCGAATATCCTTGCTCCTGGGATACCGACAATGCACCTTACCATTATATCTCCTTAGTCTGTAGAAGTTGCATGTCAGACATTAAACCAACTGACAAACCGGAAGAGGTCATCTCTATTGGCAGCATCGATCCATTTGATGCTGTGAAAGACGTGCTGATTGGAGGCAACTGCTTTGACATCAGTGGTGTTAATTTCTGTGGGTCAGGCTCCCAACTTGGCACCTTTTCAGGCGGGCAGACGAGTATTGGATTTGCCGAAGGTATCATTATTGCTACCGGCCCTGCAACAATTGCAATAGGCCCAAATGACAGCGATGGTGCTGGTGGCGGGGCCGGTTGTACTGGCGATTCCGATCTGCAGGGTGTTGCATCGGGTACCGTGCAGGATGTTGGAAAACTGGAATTTGACTTCACGCCCACCCAAACGCCGGTGGTGTTCCAATATGTTTTTGCTTCCGAAGAATATTGCGAATATGTTAATTCACAATTTAATGATGTATTTGGATTCTTTTTGAGCGGCCCGGGTGTTCCTGGTGGCACTCAAAATATTGCGCAACTCCCCCCACCGTTATCGGTACCTGTGACCATCAATAACGTTAACCACCTGACCAATACAGGATTTTATGTAAATAACCAGCCCGCCAGCAGTGGTAATCTCTGTGGGCAAGCCGCGTCCACTCTCCCAGCTACCACCGAAATCCAATACGATGGCTACACCCGTAAACTCACCGCAGTTGCGAATGTAATACCGTGCCAGACTTACCATATTAAACTGGCTGTTGGCGACGTAGGTGATGGCGCCTGGGACTCGGCGGTTTTCCTTAAAGCTGGATCATTTGATGCAGGTGGTAATGCTTCCGTCGAATGGGTAGTTAATGGAAGTACCGATATAGATGAAACCTACGAAAAATGCGGGCAAGTCCAGCTATTGTTTGACCGCGTCGGTGGAAACCTAAATGTCCCTGTGTCCGTTCAATTCACTATCACCGGAACTGCAACTCCGGGTGTCGATTATGCCCCGATTCCGGGGTCAGTCATTATACCCGCTGGGCAGGATCAAGTATTACTGACGGTCAATATTTTCAGTGACCTGCTCATTGAAGGTCAGGAAACCATTATTATCACCCTGAATAACCCATGTTCCTGCACCATGCCGCAGGAAATTCTGTATATCAATGACCTGCCGCCACTCACCACAGAACCTGATTCGGTATTTGTTTGTGGACCAACAGGCAATGCCGTTTTGGAAGCGACGTATGAAGGTGGAGTTGAACCTTACACTTTTCAATGGTCCAATAATGGTGGAACTAATGAAACCTTTCCTGTTTATGTGGCAGCATCAAACACCTACAAAGTAACCATTACTGATGCCTGTGGTCAAACCGCAGTAAAAAATATCCGGGTTCAGGTGTTGCCTCCTCCAAAAGCGCAAATTATACCGCCAGCGCCCCAACTTTGTCCTGATGGAGGCTCTGGATTCCTTACTGTCAATTTTACAGGTACAGGGCCATTTGAATTAAATTATTCCATTAATGGTAATCCCGAACCAACGATTTATGATATCACTGCTAATCCCTATTTACTGGAAATTTTTGAAGTGGGAACCTACACGATTAACAGTGTAGTGGACTATGCAGGCTGTCAGGGACCAGGGCTCGGTGCTGTTCTCGTGGTACAATCAACATTAAATTTAACAGGAGTAGTTTCAAACGTCCAGTGTTTCGGACAAGCCAACGGTTCTATTAATACCACCGTAACAGGCGGCCAGGCTCCATTCACTTATAACTGGACTGGCCCACAAACGGTACTCGGAGTGGCCGACCCCTCCAACCTCATGGCGGGCACCTATGAAGTGACCCTTACTGATGCTTTTCATTGTACAGTGACCAATACTTTTCAGGTACAGGCCGCTAGTGTCATTCAGCCCTCCATTGCAGGAGTTCAGGGACCCAATTGCTTTAATCCGTTGGGTGGAAGCATTAATCTTGAAGTGTCGGGTGGTTTCCCAGGGTATACTTATAAATGGAGCAATACCGCTACTGTTCAGGACCCACAGAACCTTGCAGCCGGTACCTATACAGTCACTATCACAGATGCCGGAGGTTGTACCAGGAGTATTTCAGCAACAGTAATAGGCAACTTTACACCACCAGTAGCTGTTGCAGCTCCGCTGGATGAACTGGACTGCCAAACACTAACAGTCAACATCAGTGGACAAGGTTCTTCTGTTGGCCCTACTTACAGTTATTTATGGACAGCAGTGGGCCCTGGAAATATTACCGCCCCCAATAATACGCTGACGGCTACCGTTACCCAGGGTGGTACTTACCAGATCAAGGTTACCAATTCCCAAAATGGATGTACATCCACTGCCAATGTTACTGTAATAAGCAATATTTTACCACCAATTGCAGAGGCTGGCCAACCACAAGTACTGACCTGTGCCGTGACGAATGTGACCTTAAATGGTAATGGCTCCTCTTCCGGCAATAATAATTTTGCTTACCTGTGGACTGCCAGTAATGGAGGCACTATTGCTGGTGGAGCTAATACATTACAACCCATTGTCTCTTCGACTGGTACTTATACATTGCAGGTTACAAATCTGACCAATTTCTGTACTAGTACTGATAATGTTGACGTTACAGCAAATACCATCCCACCGACCGCAAACATCGCGCAGGCGGGACAAATTAACTGTACGCAAACTACTGTCACCCTGAATGCAGCTGGGTCTGTTCCATCTAATGTAGTGTACAACTGGGTTTCATTGAATGGCAATATTATCTCCGGAAATGATTCTCCCAATCCCGTCGTTTCGGAAGCGGGCGACTATACCGTCATTGTGACCAATCCACAAAATGGCTGTACGGATGATGCCACCATTGTAGTAACAGTGAACACTGCTGCACCCGCAGCAATTGCCATTGTAAATGGTGAATTAAATTGTATTACCAGCCAATTAGTCATCAATGGGTCGAATTCGAGCAATACAGGCAATTTCAGCTGGACTGCCGCACAAGGTGGAAATATCGTTTCCGGAGCCAATACTTTAACACCTACGGTTAACAAACCCGGACTGTATACTTTACAGGTGACGAACCCAGCCAATAACTGCAGCGCATCTGCTTCTGTTCAGGTAACCGAGAATATTATCCCGCCAGTCGCAGTCGCGGGTCCGCCAGCGACCCTGAATTGTTACAACCCAACGCTGGTCGTAGGAGAC
>JBILHQ010000110.1:0-19894 GCA_044350415.1 Saprospiraceae bacterium
GATTTTGTCCGGTGGCGGGCACTGTTCCTACCGGTTTTACGCCTCCGGCAGGAGGGGTCACTGGTGGTTGTTGATCGCCATACTGGTCATTTTCTCCGAAATTCTCCTCATCTCCTGTACCTGCCGGCGAAGCAGAATCCTGGATTGGATTACAATTCATATCTGGCAATTCCCCAGCGGGTACTTTGAATTTTTCGGCGCTGTTGAAGCCGGAATTTTTATCTTGCTCTAATTTTTTAATAAAACCGGCAAAAATCGGGCGCGCCATACGGGCGCCCTGCCCATCTGCCAGAGAATTAAAACGAATCCAGCGGTCTTCTCCTCCTACCCAGGTGCCGACCACCAAACGCGGGGTAATGCCCATAAACCAGCCATCAGAAAAATCATTGGTGGTGCCGGTTTTGCCGCCCACCTGCGTTTTTAACTGATTGATACCCGGTGCTCCCTGTACATTATACTGGAGCATTTGGTTGAGCATGTAATTGGCCTGTGGAGGCAGTGCCAGGTGTTCTTCGGGCAATGCGCTGTAAATAATTTTGCCGTTTTTGTCTTTAATTTCCCGGACGACAAAGGGCTTGGCATAAACACCATTATTCGCAAAAGTGGTATAAGCACCCGACATGTCCCAAACCGTAAGATCGGCAGAGCCAAGACAAATCGTGGGTGAATTGGGCAATCGCGCGGTGGAGTCGATGCCCATATTATTTAGTAAATCAAAAACAGGTTGGGTACTGCCCATCTGTTTCATCAGGTATGCGCTGACGGAGTTAACCGAATTTTTGAGTGCTTCCTTCAGAGTTATCAACTTGTAGGTATAACTCCCCGTGGCATTCCTGGGTGTCCAGTCCTGTCCGTGTTTGAAGCCCTGGTAAAATGCGGGAATGGTGACGGGCATATCATATACCTGGAAGCAGGGGGTCAGGTTTTGCTGTCCTATAGCGGTGCCGTAAATAAATGGCTTAAAGGTAGAGCCCACCTGGCGCGGGGTGCGGATATGGTCGTATTTGAAATATTTAAAATTGATACCGCCCACCCATGCTTTTACTTCGGAAGTACCGGGATCGATAGCGAGAATACCACTTTGAAGGAACATCCGGTGGTATTTCAGGCTGTCTAACGGTGTCATAAACGTATCCTTTTCCAGAGTTGGCGTATTCCAGTTGAATACCTTCATTTTGGCGCGGGTCATGTAGGCTTTTTTAATGGCCGTTTGGAGTGCATTCCACTGCTTTTTCAATTCCGGCCAATATTTACTGTCCATGATTTTCCGGTAAGAAGTAGCTTCTTCCAGGGTAATGTATTTTTTAGCCAGTTGCTTACTGATTGTTCCGCTCTTTTTTTCCTCCGCCAGCATATTCAGGATATCGCGGTCTTCGGGTTCCATGCCGCAGGTTGCCAGCAGTTGCTCACCGACGGTTTGGAGGTATTTAGGGCGCAGGTTGATATAGCGTTCGCCATTTCTGATGAGTGATTGAAGGCTTTCCTGCCGTTGCGCAATTTCGCCATCGCCGGTATCTTCCAAGCGGTAAGTCCAGGGATCGCGGCCTTTCCAGACTGCAAAAAAACGTTTCTGGATGGTGCGCATGTGCTCGCGCATAGCCTCTTCGGCGTATTTTTGATAAACAGGATCAATAGTGGTATAAATTTTCAATCCGTCTTTAAACAGATCGTAACGGGTGCCATCTTTTTTAACTAAACCGGGTGTGTTAAGGATTTCCTTGACGTCTTTTTTAAGTTCAGCGCAGAGGTAAGGCGCATTGTCTTCTGAGAAGGTGACCTTTCGGAAGTGACTCATATCCAATGGTTTGAGTTTGAGTTTGTCGTATTCCTCTTTGGTAATATGGCCGGCATAGCGCATTTGGGAGAGGACGATCATGCGGCGCTTGATACACCGCTCGGGCCGGGAAATGGGGTTGTAGCGCGAAGGATTTTGCAGCATACCGACCAACGTTGCCGCTTCTTCTGTTTTTAGTTTGGCGGGCGGCACATCAAAGTAGATTTCAGACGCGGCCTTTATGCCGTAGGCGTTATTCACGAAATTGACCTGGTTCAGGTACATGGCGATAATTTCGTGCTTGGTATAAGATTTTTCGAGTTTTACGGCCGTAATCCATTCCCGGAGTTTGCGGTAACCTAATGCCGCAGCTTTATGAATACCGCTCATTCCGCCAAAGTCACGGTCGGAATAAAGCATTTTGGCCAATTGCTGGGTGATGGTAGAACCGCCACCAGCACTTTGGTCGCGCAATAGAACGGTACGGACTAACACCCGGCCAATAGCGCGGGCATCGATACCGCAGTGGTCGTAAAAGCGCTCATCTTCCGTACTAATCAATGCCTTTTCGAGCCAGGGGGAGAGTTCTTCAAAAGAGGCAGGGACCCGGTTCTCAATAAAATACCTGCCTAAAACCTCATTGTTATTGGCTAAAACTTCACTCGCTAACGCACTTTGTGGATTTTCCAGTTCGCTGAAGGAAGGAATGGCACTAAAATTGATACCAAGGAACAGAACGGCAATACCGGTAAGGGTAGTAAATAAACCGATCCACATCCAGCGGATAATCAATTTGTACCGGGGCATGCGTTGTTCCTGCAACTGGGCCTTGAGTGTCAGTAATCTGCGGGGTTCCGGGTGGTTAGTTTGTAGCATGTATCTTTAAATGACTTATAATCAAGAGCAAAAGTATAGTATTCTTCCCGAAATGGGTGGTAAGGGTATTATATTAAATGCACAGGCTCTAAAAAAGATGAGAAAGTCAGGCAACCGGAATTAATTTCTTTGCATCAAAAGCAAGGTCGTTTTGACCTGTTCATTATAGTTTTCACGTACTTTTGCGTCCAACGTTAACTTTTGCAAGTATCTCCTCTGATTATGAAAAGATTTTTTGCGCCACTCAGTATTGCAGCTGTGGCCATTTTAATGGGTAATACAGCTTCGGCTCAGTGTAATAATGGGATTAACCCGGCCACTGGAGAGAAGTGCGCCAATGCGGTAGTTTCAGCAGTTCCATTTCTTCGGATAGTCCCGGATTCCCGTGGCGGCGCTTTGGGCGATGCAGGTCTTGCTACCACTGCTGACGCTAATTCGATGCATTATAATCCTTCAAAACTGGCTTTTGTGGATAAAAATGTGTCTATTTCGGCCACTTTCACTCCATGGATGCGCGCACTCGGCCTCAATGATGTTTATCTGGCATATCTGGCTGGCTTTAAAAAATTAGATGACCGGCAGGCAATTGGTTTTAGCCTCCGGTACTTCTCTTTAGGCAATATCGACTTTACCGACGAAATGGGTGGCTCACTGGGCACCGGACAGCCGAATGAATTTGAGGTGGCTGCCGGCTATTCCCGTAAGTTGTCTGAAAAACTTTCTGCTGGTGTAGCCGCTAAATTTATTTTCTCTAACCTGGCAACAGGCCAACAGGTGGAAGGTATTGAAATCAAACCTGGTATTGCTGGTGCAGCCGATTTATCAATGACCTACAAAACACCCGTAAAAGTTACGCAAAAAGACGGTGATTTTACCCTTGGGGTAGCAATTACCAACCTGGGGAATAAAATTACCTATACCCAATCTAATGTGCGCGACTACCTTCCAACCAATCTTGGTGTGGGTACGGCATACCGCATGAACTTAGACGACTATAACACCCTGACCTTTACCTGCGACTTCAACAAACTGTTGGTGCCAACACCATGTGATAACCCGGATCCCGATGTTTGTGATAAAACAGGCGAGGTAGGTATTGCTGATTACCGGGAATTGTCGCCCATCAAAGGTATATTCACTTCGTTCGGAGATGCCGCAGGCGGAACCCGGGAAGAGTTAAAAGAAATTACTGTCGGCGGTGGTATCGAATACTGGTACGACGATCAGTTTGCTATTCGTGCCGGTTATTTCCACGAGAATTATTCCAAAGGCAACCGCAAGTATTTCAGCGTTGGTCTGGGCCTTAAATACCAGATTTTTGGTTTGAATTTCTCTTATATTGTGCCAACGACCAATCGTCGCAATCCGCTTGATAATACGCTGCGCTTCTCGTTGTTGTTTGACTTTGGTGCATTCGGCGACGACGAGACAGGTAATTAACCGATTGTTCAGCACTATGGAGGAAAAAGGAATACCAACTGTCGATCTTTCACAGTATGTACATGGGAATGCGGACCAAAAGGAAGCATTCATCCGCGATTTGGGAAGGGCGTTCCATGAAGTGGGGTTCGTGGCCGTAGTCAATCACGGCGTCCCTAAATCGTTGGTAGACGGCTTTTACGCAGCCTCTAAGGCTTTTTTTGCACAACCAGTGGACGTGAAAAGAAAGTACGAAGTGGTGGGTATGGCCGGTCAGCGCGGATATACTTCTTTCGGGAAGGAACACGCCAAACAAAGCCAGGTAGCCGACCTCAAAGAGTTCTACCAATTAGGACAGGAAGTCAGCGACGATTCCGGGAGCGGGCAGTATCCTGTGAATGTACCAGTTCCGGAGGTGCCGGAGTTTGTGACATTGGGCAGGGAATTGTACCGGGCCTTCGAACAGGCGGGCGGACAGTTGCTGGAGGCGATCGCCATTTACCTGCACTTAGATAAAGATTATTTTAAGGATAAAATCAAGGACGGTAACTCTATCCTGCGGTCGATTCACTACCCGCCGATCTCTCAAGAGCCGGCAAGTGCTATTCGCGCCGAACAGCACGAAGATATCAACCTGATCACCCTTTTAGTGGGTGCGAGCGCAGGCGGCCTTCAATTGCTCAATTCCGAAGGTAATTGGGTGTCTATCATGCCAGAAGCCGATGAATTTGTGATCAATGTGGGCGATATGCTCCAGCGTCTCACCAATAATTACCTGAAAAGTACGACCCACAGGGTGGTCAATCCGCCCCGGGAAGAGTGGCATTTGCCCAGGTTATCCATTCCGTTTTTCCTTCATCCGAAAAGTGGTATGGACCTCACCTGTCTGCCCTCCTGCGTTACTGCCGACAATCCATTGCATTTCGAGCCGATCACGGCCGGGGAGTACCTGGATGAGCGGTTAAGGGAGATTGGGTTGAAAAAATAGTTTAGGAGGTATTAAGTATTAAATATGGGGTATTAATGGGAATAACGGATTAGAAATAAAAATTGAAAATCAGTTAATTACGTATTAAGATTTGACAACTTTTTAAAAGTTGTCAAATCTAACGTCCTGATTATTAATTACTTTAAGAAACGAACCCGTTATTCGCATTATTAGGTATGAAGTATTACAAGATCAGCGCATTTTTCCTGTCAGAAAATAATGATCAGATCTTGTAATACTTCATACCTAATACTTCCTACTTCATACCTACAATTTTTCCCGCCTGCGTCACCTTTCCCTTCCACGCCACCTGCCAAACATACATCCCTGCCGGCAATTCCTTCACAGACAACACATTATCAAAATCTCGGAGAGTAGTGCGGAACACCTCCCGCCCAAACAAATCCAGCAACCGGAACTGTGGCTGCACGCCGCTCACCATCGCTGGTAACTGCACCTGCAACACATCATTGAACGGATTGGGACTCACACGCACCTGCGGAAGCGCAGGCAGGTTACTTACTCCTGAAATGTCATCCACCAGTATATCCCGGCACAGGGTATCTATACCATACTGGTTACTCACCACCAGACAAGCGGTATACATGCCCGGCCCGAGGTAAGTATGTACTGGACTTACCTCCGTACTGCTGCTGCCATCCCCGAAAGTCCAGTACCAGTTGGTGGGCTCGTAATACGATGCGTCGGTAAAAGTGATGGACAACGGAACCAAGGTATCTTCAATATCATAATGGTACATGGCCATGGGGGTATTGTCGATACCGAGGGAATCGCAGGAGGAGCCGTCGATGGGGCCCAGGCGGTAGTTGGGGTAGTAGGCGTTGGCACCGAAAGTGCTGGATGGAAAAGTAATGGCACGTTGGCGAACGTGACAATCTACACCAAGTCGGTCGGGAAAGTCAATGATGTGCATATAATGCGAAACACTTCCAAAGGAATAAATTTTTCCATCCGGACCTCTTGTCATGGCTTCAAATGTAACTGGATATAAAGTAAGAGAGTCGATAAATCCATCATAAGATGACACAATTTGTTCTGAATTCTCTATGTCGGGAGCCATTAAATCATACTGGATTAACGTTTTAAGGCTGTTATCATCTGTATAAAGGTAACGGTTATTAGGGGAAAAAGCAATATACCCACTATATATTGATGTTTTGTGGAGTAGCTTACAGTTGGATAAAATCCCTGTACATCTGTCAAAGTCATAAAGT
The DNA here is from genome assembly GCA_044350415.1 of Saprospiraceae bacterium. Lineage (GTDB taxonomy): Bacteria > Bacteroidota > Bacteroidia > Chitinophagales > Saprospiraceae > M3007. The sequence continues at coordinate 6,293 of JBILHQ010000110.1, forward strand.
GCTGTACCGGTATCCTGATATCTAGCAGCCAGTTTTTGACCATTTGGCGAAAATTCGTACCAGCCACGGATTTTGCCGGGAAGTGCAACTTGAGAAATATTTTGCGTATCAGGTTGCGATAAGCCTTCTGGAGTAAGCAGCCACCGGTAATAGCGATGCTCATTTTGATCAGAAAGTAAAATCCACCAGTCTCTGCCATTGGCATGGCGGTTAGGGGCGGAACCATTAAAACACCCTTCTGCAATTACGACATCTTGAGACTCGATTTGCCCGACACCGCTACTAAAGTTAATAGTATGATAATAAAATTTTTGTATATAACAATTAGTTTGAGGTATGATTGTATACCCAAAAACCATAAATCTATTATTACTTATTGGTAGCGAAAATAATGCATGCTGCAAATTCATGGCCTCCTGTTGTGCATTACCACAAACATAATCATTGTTATTAAGTTCATCTGAAATAAGGATTGGTGGCACATCATATTGCCAAATACTACATCCGTTTGAATAGTATAAAAAATTTCCATTTGACGAAGACATACTATGATGTGTCAAATTCAAGAAATAATTAGTTGTAACAGGATTTATTGTAACTGGATAATTATTAAAGCTTAAAATAAAATTAGTGGTGGGATAATTTAAAATCGTATTATCACCTGCAAACCAGTTGTAGTCATATTTTTGACTGCATACTTGTAAAGCAACCAGAATATTCCAAAATATCAGTAAGTATCTCATGGGCAGAAATTGTGAAAGCCATACGGAAGGTTGTTACCCTCCGTATGGCTTGTTATGAGATAAAAAATTAGTAGATAATTACTGGAACCGTTTTAATTTCAATACCTTTTACTCGAATCGTAATGAAATATGATCCCTTTGGATGCTCTGTTAAATTAAGTCTAACAGGTGAATTACTAATTGTATTTCTTGATTCCATTACTTGTTCCCCTTCACTATTATATACAGAAAAAATAGCCAGTTGATTATGGTACTCTTCGGGCATTATCACATTAATTACATCGTCAGAAGGGTTTGGAAAAACCAGAACTCCACCATTTCGCTCTGGTGAATTCATGTTTACACGCTCTTCAGTGGGGCAATCAGGCGCGTTTAAACCAGAACCTATCATTGCCTGATATAAACTCCTTGCGGATGCTACACCAATTCCACCTTCTGAGGGGCATTGTTCTGCAATAGACTTGACCAGAAGTTTTGTATTGTTATCAAAATCAGTATTTACGGCTGCGCTCTGAAGGTACGCCATATATACACTTTTTAAGTTGGATTCGCAGATGTTACTGGGTGACAGTACGCTTATTTGGGATAAAAGGGAAGAGATGACATTATTGACAACTACTACATGCTGAGTGGATAATTGCTCATTGATTAATATCAATGCCTCCATTAATGAGTCTTTGTTAGCCCGCTGTAATACGAGGGTATCTAATTGAAGTGTACTATTGGTATTAAGTATATCAACATCTAATGGGGCTATTTCTGCCTCAAGCAATTTGATAGTTGAATTGTTCGAATTAATTACAGAAATAATTGCATCTGTTGGTTTAAATAATGTCCGCATAGTTGTTTGCAACTGGACAATCGAAGAAATAAAACTTCCATCCATCCCGCTAATAAAACTCCCCATAAGGTTATTGGTCTGGGCCAAAAATGGGTGGTCTGATAACTTTCGGAATAAATTAAGCCTTAATTGCCAACGAACAGCATCAGAATATGTGCCACTATTATTAGCGATAACAGAATCCGTGTAGCTTACTACTGGCGGTTCATTAAAACTTGGAGGGATTGGGCAGTCTGGGCTTTTGCAAGAGACGGTGGCACTGATGGTGGCATTAATAAACCATGGGAAACTTGGATTAATATTAATTGGTAAAGGCTTTTCAATAAGTGACCCCGAAGTTATGTTTCTCACAAAATATTGCGAATTAATAGCAAAAGGAGCAATCCCATCATGTTTTGCTTGCCAATTAGTCATTGGTAATTCCCAAACATTTCCAGTAGGCTCTGTTGCGCTACCCTGGATTCCGGTATCTCCATTTTCACCATAATGTAGCCCAATATTATTATTTGACATCAAATTGCATCGAAACTGCGGATTGAACAAAACTTCGTCAAAAAAAGCTCCATTACCAGGTCCCTTTAGTTTATTTCGCTTGTACTCGCCATTTTTAGTCCCCCAAGCAAAGAGGTGGGAACTATATGCATTTGGAACCGAAATACCTTCAACATCATTACAAATGAATCTATTATTGTTTCCAAAGAGAGACCAAATCCCAAAACGATAATTGCTGGAGGAAGGGAAAATGCCATTTCCTGCACTATTATTACCGTCTCTGTTATTACGCACTATTCCATTTGGGCAATCAATTAAACCAATACCTGTCTCACCATCGCCAGATATTACAATACGGTTATCGTGGATGTCTACTTCGTCAATACCAGGCCCTACAGACGACATAAGATCTTGTCCTCTGAAAGCGATACCTGTAGTTTGTCCATCAAACCAACCCTGTCCAAGCGCATCTGTAATCTCGGATATTACTTCATTGCCATAAATTTCTACCTTACTAACTGTGGGGTAAAGGTCTTCAAAGCAGATTCCATCACTGATATGTGCCAATGGATTCTCTAATGTAGAGCGTATTTTATTTCTTGTTATTCCCTTGAATTTTCCGGGATTGCTGCTGTTTCCAGTTATTGAGGCAATTCCAAACCTGGCATCTAAGAAAATACCCGTTCTTACGTTATCCATGTTCATATTTTGAATGCCTACCGACATAGATTCTACCAGTAATTGAGTACGGGCAATTATACCATAAACAGAATTGTTAATATCCACTCCGGCATTCGGTTCATCAAGTGTGCCATTCATGTAAAAAGTATTCGTAGGTACATTTCTGTCGAACATTGCGACTGCGGCAGTCTGATTGGCGTTGTGACTCCCTGGACTAATGTCACCATAATAGGCATTTTTGTCAATATCAATGTTTGCATCGTATGCTAAAATGCCATAATTCAGCTTGGTAAACTTATTTCTTTTCTCTTTTATTAACGGTAATAGCGTTAATTTCGCTCTCAGGGAATATATGCCCGCGAACCCTCTTATTGTACTATATGTATCGTTTGCAAAACCTGGATCAAAATACGATGTGGGAGCAGGAATACTTACACTCGAATTAGCAAGCGTCAATAAACTCCCGGCGGCCCTCAAACCTGCACCACCATCAAATGTAGACTGGGTCATTGAAAAAAACCCTGTGTTATTTCTAAAATATATCCCTACATAATTTTCAGTAAAGGTTACTTTATTCAAATTAGTAATGGTAACTGGTTTGCCAGTAACATCAATTCCGAACAGCGCATCGCGAATAGTTACATCATCGCAGGTAAGTTTGCCTCCACTGTATACTTTTAGCCCTCGCCATAAATCACATGGGCCCACTGCTCCCCGGGCTAAAGTACCCGCTCCTAATTTGAATACGAGATTGGGGAGGTTAATATCAAATCCCGTAATCCCGGGGTGAAATTGCAAGTCCGTACTGTTAAAAGTGAATGGTTTATTCACCGCTATAGTGCCTGTAACATATACTGGTTTATCAACTTGTCCGGTAAAAGAAAATCCCGGCAATACACATGAGTAGGCTGAAAGGTAGGTCTGGACGCCATCCTGGCCAATAAAAATGCCCTTCTTCCCTTGTGGAAGTACATTGACCTGCTTCGTTTGACTTAAAACCATACCATCCAAACAAGTGTAAGTATGGGTAATAGTAAAGGTGCCGGTAACCTCAGTATCAATATTGGTTATCTGAATTGACTGGTCGGCAACTGTGTTTTGCAACGTAATCAATTTAAAACAGCTGTTTCCTGTTACGGTCCAGAAATGGTTCCCGCTATCACAATAAGCGTCTAAGGTGAGTACTAATTTACCACAGTCGTTTACAATATTCGCCATAAAATCTACGGTGCAGCAGAGATTACAAGAAACCCTTATCTGGAATGTGCAAATTTGGCCATTTATGGTAAAAATAACTGTAAAAACGCCGCTTGTATTGTAAGTGTGACCAAGATTTATGCCAGTTTCCACAGGCGATCCATCACCCCAATTCCAGGTTACCAAACCTTCAAGTCCAAGTGGGGTAAATAAGCAGCCAACAATATTATATTGGGGGAGGTTTGCGGTGCAAGGCGTTGTACAATTTATCGTCAGAATTTTCACACAGGTTTTTGTGTAAGTGGTTCCGTTCTGCACATAAGTGATGGTATGCACTACCTTCCTTTGGTTTGTACTCATTAAATAACCAAAATTGTGAAGTGGGTTAGCGAGATTGCTTGTACTTGGGGTGTATTGTCCTTGTCCATTTTGATAAAACGTCCAGGAATGAGTAATGGCACTTGTGTTAGACGAATGGAAATCATACACACAACCACTTGCTGTAAAAGTAAAATCCGCCTCAGTATCGCAAGTTTGCGCAAACGAAACCATCGGCAATAACAGCATTAAAACAAATGGAATAATTTTTTGGAGACTTTTCGGAATTAAATGTGTTAAATAATGGGGGGGGGTAAATTTAATACCGGTAAAAGGTGGTAATTTGAAATAAGAAGAACTCATAAAAAGTGATTGTTTTGCGAGGCACAGGAAAGGAGAAAGAACAGCGGCCGTCTGTAATTCAATTGTTTTTAGCGCTCACGGGTTAAATGATGCTACAAATCTATACGGTAATTTAATGAATGTCAAATTTAATATGTTAATGCGGGTGTATGGGTGGAAACTTTAACGTTTCAGCGCAGGCTGTTACTCGCAGGACGGTTAGAAGTTAGGTGGTAGGCTGTAAATGGAAAGTTTTTCGGAAAATGACGGATTTTGTTCTGTACAGTATCTTGGACCTGTCACTATTTTCGCCGAAAAAGGCGAAAAAGTAACATGTCCCGGCCACGAAGGCGGGTTGCAATTGGTATTGTTTTAAATTGTTATTTGCAATGTCAGGTATGAAGTAGCACAACATTTGATCAGTGCCTTTTTCCTGCCAGAGAATAAGGATCTAATCTTGTAATACTTCATACCTCATACCTCATACTTCATAATTTCATCGTCCTCGTCGTAAACACCCCTTCACTTGTTTCCACCCGACAAACATATATGCCTGATGGCCAGTGCTTTGTATTGGCTGTAAAGGAATAGGTGTCTTTGTACCTGGTCGGTGGCGTTGTGAGCATAACCCGGCCATTGGTATCGAAGACTTTGAGCGCGAGATCGCCTTCGCCCGGTGTTTGCAACGTAATGCGAAGGGCATCCTGAAATGGGGTAGGGGTTGCTGACAGGATATTCACAGAACTCTGTGGTGCCGCAACAATATTCCGGTCCAGCGATATCCCGAGTGATTCTCCCAAGAGCGAATAGGCGGCCGGCCGGAACCGGGTATCTCCGGTAAGGTGCAGGCCGTCAAGCCATTCGGTCTGGAGATTGTTCACCACTAAACGACCCAATTCAAAGATTTTTTGCGGTCCCTCCAACGGGAATTCCCAACTCATGCGCACACGGTTTTTATCGACTAGGTAATGGTCTGCCGGAATAGTATTTGATTGAAAATCAATGACTGTTCCGGGTATTTCAGGCCAGGAAAGCTCCAGTTGGAAGCCTTCAATGGGTTCTGCTGCGTGGGCGTAAACCGGAATTTCAAGGTGCCCGTTTTGCGGTACTGGATTGCCAGTGACGATAGTCAGTCCGGTACGGGCAGTGCGGTCTTCTGTACCAGTCAATTGGCTCGGCGTAGCCGTCCAGTCTACATCACCCACTTTTACGCAATAAAAATCGGCGTTGTGAATCACCTCAAACACAGACGATAAATTAATCTGGCTGGGGATATTGTTTTGAAACGGATTTTGCGGATCGACAAACTGGAAACTTTTAGGGATGATTCGCCAGGAGCTGTTGCCCGGAAATTCCAACAAAGTACCTAATATCGCTTTTCGGGCCGTCACCATATCGAAAGTAGTGACCGTTCCGGAACGGTTAACGTCGGCTGCGATTAATTTGTAAGGTGAATTGAGTGGCTCCAGATTGAGAATATGTCTGGAGATCAAAATGAGGTCATAGGTGTTCACCCCGTTGAGCAGATCGGAGGAGTCTATGTGGGGGAGAACAAAATAATTGCCGAGTGGCGTGAGATTATTGAAGTAATAAAAACCAAGCGCTACACTGCTCGATGAACCAATAAATACGGTATCGGGCATTTCGAACAAGTCGAAATTAGCGCCCATTTCTTCATTGGTCATTGTATAAGCGGCTCCACTGATGGCAGGCGAAAAAACAGTGCAAAGGCCCTCAGGGTCATCAACTGCAACAATGCTTTGGCAGTAAGATGAATTGCCGAATTCGTCGCGGGCCCAGACTCTAACAGGCGCATAGCCTAAGTCTTCACACCCGAAAAACGCCCCATACACCTGACCTCCGCCACTATTTTCTGGAAAATGAGTACTAAAGGGCTCTTTTTCAATCGTTAATTCAATTTCCGCTAATGGTGTTACATTGTCCCCGAGCGAATACACCAAACTGCTGGTGGATACAAAAGCACTATCCCCGGTAGCAGGAATGGCTACTGTGATATCAGGAACGCAAGTAATTTCCGGCGGCAAACAATCATCTGTGGTAGTAAATAAATGGGTAAAAACGGTCTCATTGCCACATTTATCGATGATATGCCACACCACTTTATGGTGTCCATACGGGAGCTGTGGGGTAGCATAGTTGGTGGGTGCTGCCGAGGTGTTCCATCTCACCCGTACGGTCATTGAATCACCTGTAATGATCCGTTCCATGGCAAAAGTATATTTCTGGGTGATGCCAACGAGCCGGCTGTCGAATTGCCTTTGTTCGCCGCCTCCGGAAAGCTGGTTGCCAAAATCGACACTACCCGCCGGGGGAGGATTCTGGCTGGCGATCAAAGTTTCCCTGATACCATTGTTGTCGAGATCAAGGAACAGCTCGTAATAAGCTGACATATCTGTCACGCTGCAATTGTCTAAGGCCTTGAGGGTCAGTAATGTAGGGCCTTCCGGCAGGTCATTGCTCCCATTTGCCGGATTCACCCAGTTGCCACCCTCCCAGAGGGTTGGATCGTTGATGGTCAGATCACAAAACGCAACAGGGGATGCAATTCGACCCAGAGGGGGCTCATTATCAGTAATCCGGATGATTTGGGTATAGGTATAACCATTGGTGTTTTGTTGCCAAAAGGTGCTGTAATCTGTCTCAAATGGGTCGTTATAGACTGCCAGCACTACACTTCCTATTCCCTGTGGTCCTACTGTGGGTCCGGGTAAATTGGCTGGCGAAAGCGGGTTTGCGTCAGGGGTTGGATTGGGTACGCTGGTTAGGGGCATGCTGCCGGAGTAATGGCACCAACTGAATACCCGCCAAGTACGTCTGATGGTCAGGCAAGGAAGTCCGGAAGATTGATTATTGTATTGAAAAGTGTCTATATAGGTAAGGTTCATTTTTTCACAACTTCCCTCATACACAATGGGTTTCCCTAAGGCATTGGGCGAATAATCGACACATCCTGTAATACTGGCATCCGAAGGGAACTGAACGATGTAGAATTGGGTGTTTTCAACAGTAAGCGTTTGGGTGCTGGAGGCAGTGTTGCCAATACAGTCCACAGCCGTAAAACGCCGGCGCACTACGCCGCGTTTGCAGGCGGTATCGTAAGTGATAAACTGGTCGAATTTCAGAATAGTATCCAGACAACAGTTGTCGGAAGCGACAGGGGTGGAATATGAACCACTCAGGAAAAATTCACAACTGATGGTGTCATTAGGCAGCGCGGCGATTACAGGTTTTACTGTTTCCACCACATACACCCTAGTGATGCAGTCGGAGTAATTAGACAGACCAAACTGTGGACTAATCCCGCCGGTATCCACTGGGATATTGTATACCCGGAGCATTACCTCAATGGTATCACCGGCATCTTCACAGCAGAAAGTCAGCTGCGAGCGAAACAGAGTGTCTGAGCCGCAGGGGCCGGGAATCATCTTTCGGGCTTTGAACCAAAGAAACCCACCTCCGGGGTCATAGCTGCCATTGTTAAGTTGAACGGCTACCAGGTTTTTTTGTCCATTGGCCGCAAGCGTAACCACCTGGAATTCATCGCAAATAGCTACTGGCAGCGCCTGATAGGAAATGGCTGCAGGAGGACCCGCAGGTGTCTTGTGAAAAGAGAAAAATCCACTATTAATAATGCCTAAAAATACTACCAGGAAGCCGGGCATCGCATAATATCGGTTGTGCCACATGGGGTGTGTCAATTAAATCGGTGAAAAAAATTGGGGGAGGGATTAAAGGGAGGGCGTGCGGGAAGAGGTGGAGGATCTAACGCTCCTGCCACCTCTTCTCTTACGCCTTCTTAATTGAGGGACGCGAAAAGCAGCCCCTTGGGTGCAAGCGAGATGATAATCAGCAGCGTTGCAATAATAGTATAAATGGCTACCGTTTTGTGTTTTTCGATATCTGTTGTTTTGCGTTTGGAAAAGGTACGTCCCAGTTGGATAAGGACTACCGCAATGACCATGACGAAGATATGCTCAACGGCAAAATACCGCAACCAGCTATCCTTCATGGCTCCGCCGAAGTTTGCAAAGGCTGCTTTTGTGCGATCGCTGGTGAAAAAATACTGGATAAGGCCTGTCAATAACTGAAGGTGCGCCAATCCCAGTAATGCGGCACCTGCAGCATTGTCAGCTTTGCCATAGGCACCTTTACCGAGCCAACCACTGAGGGACCGATAGAGGACAAATACAAGTGCAGCGAGAATGAAGTACCGATTATACGTGTGAATAGTGTTGATAAACTGTTGCATAAATTATGATCAAGGATGAAATATCAAGCAAATGTAATACGCAGCGATTTAACAATAGCCCGAATGTGGTTAATTATTCAGGGGAAATAAAAAAGGGGCAGGAACGCAATCTTTTTTTTGTAATTTGCATGGACCTATCCGGTTGATTTTCAAAAGTTTAATATTCTGTTTTTGATAATGTTGTGCCCTGATTTTCAAACGGGCAATAATTTTTTTAAAAAAATGTTAAAAACTTGTATTTATGTAAAATGCAGATATAAATTTGCAATACCATTTGACGCTTACCGCACTCATTGGATGCTTCAAAAAATATTTATCAGTTCGGTAGGAAGATTGTTTTCATTTGGTTTTGGGGCCGCCCGATGTATAGTCGGGCGGTACTTTTTTTTAGGCTCTTTTTTACCTATTCCTTTCCCTTCGAATCCATCCAAATCGTTACTGGTCCGTCATTGACGAGCGAAACTTTCATATCGGCTCCGAATATACCAGTGCCTATATTTTTCCCGGTTGTTTTCTTTAGGGCGTTCACAAAAGATGCATACAATGGAATGGCTGTTTCCGGTCGGGCAGCCCTGATGAATGATGGCCGGTTTCCTTTTTTCGTCGAAGCAAACAACGTAAACTGGCTGACCACTAAAATGTCGCCGTCAATGTCCTGTATGCTCAGGTTCATCAATCCTGCCGCATCCGCGAATATCCGCAAGGCGCAGGTCTTTTTAGCTAACCAGTCTGCATCTTCCATATTATCTTCGTTTTCGATGCCCAGTAAAAGGAGCAAACCCTGGTTTATACTGGAATAAACGCTGCCATCAATGGTAACGGCAGCGGAGGTCACGCGTTGAATTAAAACTCTCATAGGGGCAAAAGTAAGGATGATGTCGGAGTATTAAGCAGGCCGGAGAATGTTTGTCAAACGGGATAAAACCGTATCTTTGACCTCCCGCCATTCACCATGTTTCAAATGGTGAAATTCGCTCAAAAAATGAACTTAATACCGCTTATCCCATGAAGTTTCAACTCACCTCACAGTATAAACCAACCGGCGATCAGCCACAAGCCATTCACCAATTGGTCAATGGCATCGAAACCGGCGAGCGGGCGCAGGTATTGCTAGGGGTAACGGGTTCGGGAAAAACCTTTACCATGGCCAATGTAATTGCAGCGGTCAACCGGCCTACCCTGATTCTGACCCACAACAAAACCCTGACAGCACAATTGTACAGCGAGTTTTTATCCTTTTTTCCGGATAATGCCGTGGAATACTTCGTCAGTTATTACGATTATTATCAACCAGAAGCGTATCTCGCCGTCACAGATACTTACATTGAAAAAGACCTGCAAATCAATGCGCTGGTGGACAAACTCCGGCTGAAAGCCACCTCAACGTTGCTTTCCGGCCGCCGTGATATTATCATTGTGGCATCGGTTTCGTGTATTTATGGTATGGGGAATCCGGAGGATTACAAATCTGGGATTATCAGGATTGAGAAAGGGCAAAAGATCCCCCGGACACAATTTCTGTATGCCTTGGTCGACAGTTTGTACTCCCGTACGGAAGGCAATTTGGACCGCGCAATGTTCCGTGTTAAAGGGGATACGGTGGATATTAACCTGCCTTATGCCGATTGGGGGTACCGTGTTATTTTTTGGGGCGACGAGATTGAAACGATTGAAACGATTGAAATTGAATCTGGAAAACGGGTGCACAGCATGGACGAAGCGGCGATTTATCCCGCCCATTTGTATATTGCGCCTAAAGATCGCATCCACCAGATTATCAGAGAGATACAGGATGAAATGACCGAACAGGAGAAATATTTTATCCGGGAAGGTCGTATTGCGGAGGCGCGCAGAATAAGAGAACGCGTTTCCTTCGATCTGGAGATGATCAGAGAACTGGGGTATTGTAGTGGTATTGAGAACTATTCCCGCTTTTTTGATCGCCGTACACCAGGTGCCAGGCCGTTTTGTCTGATGGATTATTTCCCCGATGATTTTTTGTTGATTGTCGATGAAAGCCACGTGACGCTGCCGCAGGTACGGGGGATGTGGGGAGGCGACCGCGCCCGCAAACAAATGCTGGTTAATTATGGCTTCAGGCTGCCATCGGCTATGGACAACCGCCCCCAGAGTTTTGAGGAATTCGAAACGTTGGTGAACCAGGTGGTTTTTGTGAGTGCCACACCTGCCGCCTATGAACTGGAAAAAACAGAAGGTGTTGTTGTGGAGCAATTAGTGCGCCCGACCGGCCTGCTGGATCCACCAATTGATGTGCGCCCCTCGCTCAATCAGATAGACGATTTGCTGTACGAGATTCAGCAGCGCATTGAAGCCAATGAACGCACGCTGGTAACCACACTTACCAAAAGAATGGCTGAAGAACTGGCTTCCTACTTGACTAAAATAAATATCAAATGCCGGTATATTCACTCGGAAGTTGAAACGCTCGAACGGGTGGAAATTATTCGCGACCTTCGACTGGGCGAATACGATGTGCTGATCGGCGTGAATCTTCTCCGGGAAGGTCTGGATATGCCCGAGGTGTCACTGGTCGCCATTCTGGATGCCGATAAGGAAGGCTTTTTGCGGAATGTGCGCTCGCTCACCCAAACTGCCGGCCGGGCGGCCCGGAATTCAAATGGTATGGTTATTTTTTATGCCGATAAAATCACCGACTCCATGCGCGATACGATTGATGAAACTAATCGCCGCCGGTCTGTCCAGATTACTTATAATGAGGAACACGGTATCACCCCGCGCACCGTCACCCGCACGCGGGAAGAAATTCTTGCCCAACGAAGTATCCTTGATGTACGAGGCGTAGTACCAACCGCCTATATCGAAAAAGAGGATTTGAACCTGGCGGCCGAACCGGTGCTCGCTTATGCTTCGCGCAGTCAGATTGAAAAAATGATCCACCAGGCAGAGGATAATATGAAAAAAGCATCCAAAGACCTTGATTTTATTACGGCAGCGCAGTACCGCGATGAAATGCTGGCATTGAAAAAGATGCTGAAACCCGAGTGAACATTCAATGGTCAACTTGAAATTTTCAATTTTTAATTTAGACAACCAGATTTTAACGATATCCATTTTTAAAATGAATCGATTTTATATAGTGCACCGCCTTTTTATCCTTACTTCTTTTTTGTTTTTAGCCAGTATGCTGCCCGCACAAACACTTCGGGGAACTATTACGGATAAAGATTCCGGACGGCCTTTAGTGGGGGTATCGGTCAGTTTCAGGATGGACCAACGCGATGACCTGCATACCTCTTCCGACAGCACCGGGGCGTTCCGGTTAGTCGTATCCGGCGCTGGAACAGGTATTTTGGTGGTAGAAAACGAGGGATATGTCCCTTTTTCGCTCAGTGAAGTGACAGTGGCGGCCGGGAAAGATAAAGTGGTGACCGTATTGATGACTTCCGGCACATTGGAAGCATCGATTCCGGTGGTGGATATTGTGGAAGTACGGCCATTGCGGCAAAGTTCGCCGATTGGGGAAATCCCATTGTCCAGGGAACAAACGCTTTATTACCCGATGACGTATTTTGATCCGGCGCGATTGGCGATGTCCTGGCCGGGTGTGGCACAGACCGACGATGGCACCAATGCGATGAGCATCAGGGGTAACAATTCGGCATTTGTGCGCTGGCGTTTGCAGGGGCTGGATATTGTCAGTCCGAATCACCTGCCCAATGCCGGGACTTTTACCGACCGGCCTTCCGTTGCCAGTGGCGGTGTATTGATGTTGTCGGCACAAATGATCGACAACTCATCATTAATCACCGGAGCAGGAACAGTGGGGTACAACGATGGTATTGGTGGCATCATGGACCTTCAATTGCGGAAAGGGAATGATCAGCGGCACGAACAAACGATTCAGGTGGGTCTTACGGGCCTCGATGCCGCCATTGAAGGACCGCTTTCGAAAAAGAAAAGCGGCGCTTCTTATTTAGTGAATTACCGGTATTCCACTGTCGGGTTACTGGGGAAAATCGGTGTGTCATTTGGCGGTGAAAAGATTGGTTTTCAGGATATTGCAATGCATTTTAATTTTCCTTCCGGCAAACGGGGTAATTGGTCAGTTTATGGGCTTGGCGGAAAATCCAGCAATATTTTTACGCCACCCGATTCTGTGGTTATTTTTAAAGACTTTTTTAATATCGATTATTATTCGATGACCGGTATTGCAGGTGTAACTCATACTGGATATATTGGCAATGATTTCTCCATAAAATCGGGTATTTCCATCTCTGGTCAAAGTAATGACCGCGAACAAAGGGCTGATACGATCTATTCATCAGATTACCAGAGCCAGGTCAGGTTTACCGCCAATTCATCTATGCGGTATAAAGTGGCTTCCAATACTACATTGTTGTTTGGTACTAATTTTTCTATAGGTGATTATCAATTATTTGACAATAAAAATCCCTATAATAGTATTAGTATTCTTGACGGTGATTTTGCATTGCAGGGCTGGTTGGCCTCCGAAACGGCACTATTGGATGGTGCTGTAAAAATACATTTGGGCGTCAATCCCATTGTGTCCTATTATGGACATGCACTTGATCCCAGGTTACAAGTATTTTGGCGGCCTTCCCAAACACATCAATTGATGTTTTCTCTGGCCTCCTATAGTCAGGGAGTACCCATTTGGGCAAATGTGTACAATGGGAAAATGTTGCACTCCCTTCAATATGCAGTACGGTATCAAT
>JBILHQ010000111.1:0-19819 GCA_044350415.1 Saprospiraceae bacterium
ATCTCTGCCAATAGTTCATTGGCCGTCTCAAACCGCCTCACTTCATAAATCGGGTTCATCTCCAGATAATGCTGGAGCATTGACCCGTACCAAACTTCATCTTCCAGAATAAATATGCGCATCGTCCTCTGTAAATATTAAATATCCTTTTACAAAAGCAACAAATATGTATCCAATTTGAATATCAGAACGTTTTTTAAGACTATTTGTCACTTTTAATTTCATTTCTTTGCCGATGAAAGCGAGTTACTGACATTAGTTGTAGCCTGGCCAAAAGATTATTTGAATTATAATGAACTTGAGAAATAATATAAAAACCAGATGCTAACTGACCGGATATTAATCGACTTAAACATAACAAACTAAAATTATGTCAACAGAACTCAAGCGCAGTCTTACCCTTTTCAGTCTCATCATGATTGCAGTGGGCAGTTCCATTGGTAGCGGTATATTCCGTACTCCCGGTGAAATTGCCCAGCAACTGCATCAGCCCCATTTAGTAATAGCACTTTGGGTCATTGGCGGCGTGGTGGCGCTTACAGGCGCACTTACATTTGCCGAAATGGGCAGTATGTTTCCCGGGGCTGGCGGGCATTATGTGTTTTTGAGGGAGGCCTATGGCGAGCAAACAGGCTTCCTGTACGGCTGGTTTATCCTGTTTATCAGCACTTCCGGAGCAATAGCGGCCTTGGCTTCGGTGTGCGCAGAACACTTACTGTACCTGTTTGGTGTGCCGAATGGCAGCGGATGGACAGTGCCGCTAGCTGCTGCTATTATCATTTTACTGACGGCGGCCAATTCGTTTGGAGTGAGTATTAGTGGCCGTATGGCGTCCTTATTTACTTTGTCTAAACTCGCCGGACTGGCGTTGATTATTGCAGTGGGCTGGCTCTTTGCGCAGTCTTCTGCCCTTGATATCAATACGCATGGCGTTTTTGCCAATACCCCACCTGCCAGCCCCTGGGCGGCATTTGCAGCCGCATTTGTGGGTGTCTTATTTTCTTATGGAGGCTGGCAGCATGTGGCTTTCCTTGCCGGAGAAGCCAAAGAACCGCAACGCACTATTCCCCGGGCCATGATCATCGGCGCCATTGTTGTTACCCTGGTTTATGTCCTGGCCAATATGGCATACATGCGCCTGCTTCCCCTCGAACAAATTGCCAGTACCAATACGATAGCTGCTGACGCACTTAGTACCCGGTTCAATTGGGGAGGCCCATTAATGGCCTTTCTGATTGCTCTTTCCACTTTTGGGACGACCGGTATTTATTGTATGACCGCCCCACGTATGTATTATGCCATGGCGCGCGATGGTATTTTCTTTAATAAACTGGCGGAGATTCACCCGCGCTGGCGCACGCCTGTCAATGCGATGATGACGCAGGCCGGCTGGGCACTGGTGCTGCTGCTCGTGTGGGGCACTTTTGGAAATCTGATTGGTTATGTGACCTTTATTGACTGGATTGGACAGGTAATGGTGGCCACTGCTATTTTTGTGTTTCGCCGTACCCGCCCGGATGCAACCCGCGCCTATCGTACAGCCTGGTATCCAGTCACACCTTTGCTATTTATTGTGCTTTCTATGCTGTTCATTGTGCTCCAATTATGGAATGCCCCATTGGTTTCAGGCGCCGGACTGGCGGTGGTGGCAGTGGGTTGGCTGGCATACAAATTTTATTTTAAGCCCAATAAAAAGATAGAAAACGATTAATTTTGTTCCGATTTTATCAAAGGAATTGACCTGTGACTGACCAACAATAAATAATGTTATTACTAACGATTATGAAAAAATTACTTTTTACAGTTTTTTTGGCGTTTGCTTTGGTCGAAATGGCCAATGCTCAAAGCAACCCCAATGCTAAGTTTTTTCTTCAATTGAACAACGGAAAAATGATCTACACCGATCACTTGACCCTGGAAGAACCGTTTCTGCGGGGTTCCTATCTGTGGGTGGATGGCACTGACAAATATAAACTCAGTGAGGTGAAATGGTACCGGTCGCCCGACGGCACGTTTAAAAGATTCAGTACAGGGGTCTTTGATAATGGCTGGTATAAGCAGGAGGAAGAAGGTAAAATTAATGTCTATTCCCGTATCGTCACCTCCTCTTCCGGAAATAATTATTACGGACGTGGCATCTATATGACACCGACCTATACCACCACCAAAGTGGAATATTTTCAGACAGGCGACACGCCTCCTCAACACCTGCGCTATTTACCCCTGAAAGTACTTATGGCGGACCATCCCGGCGGACTGGAAGTACTCAACAAAGGGCATAAAAGGGCCGTAACGAAGGGGGTTCTGTACGGCGCCGGAATTGCCATGTTGCTAGCAGGTGCGGTACTTACAGTCAACAGCACAGAAACGAATCCCGTTACCGGAGGCAATTCTGTGCAAGTAAGTCCTTTGGTATATTTAGGCGTGGCAACTTGTCTTGTTCCGATTTTTATCCCTTCACCCACCCGCGATTACAGGCGGGCGATTACGGTTTTTAATGTGAAATAAAATTACCGGGAGTATTTGCCACATAGGCCACATAGATTTTTTTCACATAGGCACAACGTAGTGTACGCTTAAGGGCATGTCGACATCTCAAGCCTATGTGATCTATGTGGAATCCCCAGACATACTCTTACAAATTACCGACAAAAAGAGCCATGAAAGAGCATTGCTCTTTCATGGCTCATTAGTGAAAAGATCAGCATAGAGTGACTACTCTCATAGCTCATACTTTTTTCTTTCCTTTTGCCACCGTTTTCACTGCATTAACCGGTGAAATACCGAGTGCCACATCGAGCACTTCATTCATCCGGTGGACATAACGGAATGTGATTCCTTTGATATATTCCGGTTCAATATCTTCGATATGTTTGCGGTTTTCGTCGCACATCATGATCTCTTTCAATCCGGCGCGTTTGGCAGCGAGGATTTTTTCCTTGATACCCCCTACCGGCAGTACCTTGCCGCGGAGGGTAATTTCACCGGTCATGGCCAAATAAGGTTTCACGGGTTTTTTCGTGAAGGCCGAAGTGATGGCTGTTAGCATCGTAATCCCTGCTGACGGTCCGTCTTTGGGAATTGCGCCTTCGGGGATATGCACATGAATATCCGTTTTGTCAAAATCTTCCGGCGTGAGCCCCAGTTCGTCTGCGTGCGCTTTGATATAGGAAAGTGCAGTCGATGCGCTTTCTTTCATCACCTCGCCGAGGTTGCCGGTGAGTTGCAGGCGGCCATTGCCCTTGCTCAGACTCACTTCGATAAACAATATTTCACCGCCCACACTGGTCCAGGCAAGCCCCACGGCCACACCGGGCGATTGTTGTTCGGTATACGTATCGCTTTCGTACTTGGTTGGACCGAGAATTTTGCGAAGATGTTCCGGTTTGATCATCGGGTCAAACGGTTCTTCCATCGCGATATTTTTAGCCGCAAACCGCATCACCGAACCGATTTCCCGGTTGAGATTTCGCACGCCGCTTTCGGCGGTATAGTCATGGATGATAGCCGACAATGCCTTGTCTGCAATTTTCAACTGATCGGGTTTTAATCCGTGTTCCTTGCGTTGATTAGGGATCAGGTGGCGTTTGGCAATTTCCACTTTTTCCTCTAGGGAATACCCGGCCAGCGAAATAATCTCCATCCTGTCGAGCAGGGCTGGCTGAATAGACGACAAGGAATTGGCCGTTGCGATAAACAACACTTTCGATAAATCGTACTCGATCTCGAGGTAATTATCGTGGAAAGTAGTGTTTTGTTCCGGGTCAAGTACTTCCAGCAATGCAGACGATGGATCGCCCCGGAAATCCTTACCGACCTTATCAATTTCATCGAGGATAAAAACAGGGTTTCCTGCTTTTGACTTTTTCAACGATTGTATAATCCGGCCCGGCATAGCGCCGATATAGGTTTTGCGGTGACCGCGAATTTCAGACTCGTCGTGCAGACCCCCCAGCGAAACGCGGATATACTTGCGTTTGAGGGCTTTGGCAATACTGCTTCCAAGAGAGGTCTTTCCCACTCCCGGAGGGCCTACCAAACACAGGATCGGCGCCTTCATGTCGCCTTTGAGTTTCAGTACCGCCAGGTGTTCAAGAATACGCTCTTTGACTTTGGACAATCCAAAATGATCCTTGTCTAATACATTTTTCACCTTTTTCAGGTCAAAATTGTCTTTAGAATATTCTTCCCAAGGCAGGTCGAGCAGTGTTTCAATATAATTGAGACCAATAGCATATTCCGCAACTTGCGGATTGACCCGGCGGATTTTATTGATTTCTTTGGTAAAAACGTCCTGAACTGGTTTTGTCCACTTTTTCTTTCTGGCGCGTTCCAACAGCGCATTAATTTCATCCTCCTGCGGATTTTGGCCGAGTTCTTCCTGGATGGTCTTGAGCTGCTGGTTGAGGAAATAATCGCGCTGTTGTTTTTCAATATCTACCCGTACTTTCGACTCAATCTGGTCTTTGAGCTCCAATAGTTGAAGTTCATTGTCCATGTGTTTGAGGATCATATTGGCTTTGGAATGAAGATGACTCTCTTCCAGTATCGCCTGTTTGTCGCGCAGGTCAATCCCCAGATTAGAGGAGATAAAATTGAGTAAAAAGTTGTCGTTGTTGATATTGCGCAACATCACCGCGGCTTCCGAAGGAATTTGTGGTGATAATTCGATGATATGTTTAGCGGAATCCCGGATGCTGCTGATGAGCGCCTTGAATTCCATTTTGTGTTTGAGTTTTTCGTATTCCAGCACGGCAATTTCACCGACCATATACGGATCTTCGCTCAACATATTCATCAGTCTGAACCGTTTGCGTCCCTGGAGGATAGCCGTAGTGGAACCATCGGGCATTTTGAGCAATTTCAAAATACGCGCGACAGTACCTACCCGGTGCAGATCACTGGCTGCGGGCGCTTCAAACTTCATATCGCGTTGCGACAGCACGCCAATAAATCGGGTACTCTCGTAAGCTTGTTGTACTGCACGGATACTTTTGTCGCGGCCAATAGTTATTGGAGTAACAATACCGGGGAACAGCACTGTATTTTTTAACGGAAGAATGGGGAGCGTATCCGGAAATACCTCATCCTGTTTGGAGTCGTCATCTTCTTCCAACGAAAAGAGGGGAACAAAATCCGGCTCATCATCCGTGGTAATAGGCATCATTAAATTTTCAAACATACTTTCTCGTTCTTTTCACTTCCGGTATGAACCAATAACTGTAATTCTGTCACAAAGGTGCAGGGATTCCAGCAGATATTCACTTTGCAAAACGTTTGCCAATGGCATAACGGTGTTTTTTTATGGCAGAAAGCAGACAAAAAGACAGGAGTAAGCCGTAAATCAAAGAACTCTTGGTCTGCCGATAAAGACTGCTATTTCCGGAGAAAGTGCCAGTTTAATTCGGATGATGAGTGGATCATCGGGCATTTGGGCTATTTTAGCGTGGAGTTTGTAGGTGGTTTTGACGGCGCTAAAAATCATACCGGTCAGACTGCCCGCTTTGTTTTCCTGCAATATAGTGGTAATTCGCGTTGGTGTAAAATCAGCGTGATTGCCCACCATTTCTACTTCCAGCGAAGGGCTGAGGCCCATTATAAACCCAAATGTACGGATTTGAAGGCCGTAGGACTCCAGTTTGGGGAATTCTTCCAGCCATTTTTCAATGGCGGCAATGACAGCATCAGCAGCAGCCTGTCCCGCAGTACTGGCTTTTTCTTTAAGGGCTGCGCCAGTCAGTCTGGCGGTCTCAAACAGGGCATTCAGGTGCTCTTTCATATTATGGGGTCAATTTCGCGATCACGTATTTTATTTTTCTTCCATTTGCCAAATGCATTTCTTCGTACCGGGTTTTCAGCGCCAATTCGTCATACGCAAGTGGAGACGCATAAATATCGTCATTTTGATACAGGATTTCGCAGTCGGTTGCGGCTGCAAAACTGTCCAAAGTAAACTGGTAGAAATTGGGATCGTCGTGTTTGATGTGGATCAAACCGCCGGGTCGAAGAATTTGCCGGTAAATGGATAAAAAATTAGCGGAGGTGAGCCGGCGGTTTTCTTTGCCCAGCCGCGGGAAGGGATCAGCAAAAGTAATCCATATTTCAGACACCTCGCCGGGCACAAAAAAAGCGTGCAGCACTTCGATGCGGGTACGCAGAAAAGCAGCATTGTCCAAACCAGCGTCCAGTGCTTCTTTGGCACCTGCCCATATTCTGTTGCCTTTAATATCAATGCCGATAAAGTTGCGATCAGGATACATTTGAGCCAATCCAACCGTGTATTCGCCACCGCCGCAGGCCAGTTCGAGCGTAATGGGGTGGTTATTTTTAAAATGCGTTTCGTTCCAGTGCCCTTTTAGTCCCGCCGCCTTCTTGTTCCCATCGGGCAACAAGAGTTCCTTGATATTATCACATTCGTAAACATTCGGGAAAGAGTGGACTTCAGCGAATTTATGCAGTTTGTTTTTGCGACCCATGAGTATTTAAAAAATCAGGCTGCAAATGTCTGTTTTTAAATTGTAATTTTGCGCTGTTATGGCACTCATTATTCCTTGTCGCGATTTCACGCCTGTTTTAGGCGAAAATTGCTTTTTGGCGGACAACGCCACTATCATCGGCGATGTCACTATGGGCGACGACTGCTCGGTCTGGTTTCAGGCGGTTGTGCGCGGCGACGTCAACTTTATCCGGATGGGCAATAAAGTCAATATCCAGGACGGCGCTATTATACACGGCACGTACCAGAAATGCGGCACCACCATCGGCAACAACGTCAGTATCGGCCATCGCGCGCTCGTGCACGGGTGTACCATTCACGATAATGTGCTCGTTGGTATGGGGGCAATCATCATGGATAGTGCCATCGTTGAAGAGAACTGCCTCATTGCCGCCGGGGCGGTGGTTTTGGAAAAAACCGTGTGCCATGCAGGCGGCGTATATGCGGGCGTACCCGCCAAACGGGTAAAAGAACTGACCCCGGAAATGTTCAGTGGTGAAATTCAGCGGATTGCGAATAATTATATCATGTACGCATCCTGGTATAAAAAACTTGATATAGAGGGAGGCAACCCGGCCTGAAATTGATCTTTTCGGGCTGCTTTTCGGCTATTTTTTTGTCCGTAGCGATGCTACGAACGAAAAAAAGACCCTCAATCAGCCCAAAAATCTCTAATTTCAGGGCTCGGGTGCTCCCTCCGCATCAAGTCTAAAAAAAATAAGTCATGAAAAAAGCAATAGTAGTTGGTGCCGGTTTAGTCGGTTCATTGTGGGCCGTTTTTTTAGCCCGTCGCGGTTATCAGGTAGAAGTGTATGAGCGACGCCCTGATATGCGCGGCAAAGGGTATCTCGGCGGGCGGTCGATTAACTTAGCCATGAGTGAGCGCGGCTGGGCGGCTGTTGAAAAGGCAGGTATCCTGGAAGCGATCTCGAAAGTGGCTATTCCAATGCCCGGCCGGATGATGCACGCCGTTTCAGGCGACACTACTTACCAGCCTTATGGCAAAGAGGGACAGGCAATTTATTCGGTTTCCCGGGGCGGACTCAATCTCGAACTGCTGCGGATAGCCGGCGAGTTCCCGAATGTATCCTTTCACTTTGAACACCGGTGCAGTGACGTAGACCTGAATGCCGAAAAAATGACCTTTGAACGACTCGATACCGGCGAATTCGTAACCGTGGATGCCCCGTTGATTTTTGCTACGGATGGTGCTTTTTCGGCGGTGCGGTATGCCTTGCAGCGCACCGACCGGTTCGATTACCGGCAGGTTTATCTCGAACACGGGTATAAAGAACTGACCATTCCGCCGGCAGCCGATGGCACCCACCGCATTCCGGCCAATGCCTTGCATATCTGGCCGCGCGGCAATTTTATGGTGATTGCCCTGCCCAATGCGGATGGCAGTTTTACCTGCACTTTGTTTTTGCCGTTTGAGGGCGATATTTCATTTAAAAAACTCCAAACCAAGGCGGCTGTTACGGCCTTTTTTAAACAATATTTCCCCGACGCCACTGCATTGATGCCCACGCTGGAAGAAGATTTTTTTGCTAATCCGACTTCGTCTCTCATCACTTTGCAATGCAATCCGTGGCAGTGGCAAGGCCGGATTTTGCTGCTGGGCGATGCTGCCCATGCGATTGTACCGTTTTATGGACAAGGCATGAATGCTGGTTTTGAAGATTGCACCATCCTGGATGCCATGTATGAGGAACACCATGGCGACTGGTCGACCATGATTCCTGCATTCGCAACCCGCCGCAAACCTGATGGCGATGCTATTGCCGAACTGGCCCTGCGCAATTTTATTGAAATGCGCGATTTGGTGAGTGATCCGCTGTTTTTGCTGCGCAAAAAAATTGCGGCTATGCTGCACGAAAAACACCCATCCTTTTTGCCTTCTTATTCACTTGTTACATTTTCCAACACGCCTTACAGCGAGGCAATTCGCGAAGATGACCGTCAAAATGCCTTTTTTAAGGCCGTGCTGGCGTTGGAAGGAATTGAGGAGAATTGGGAAAATAATGTGGAGGTGGAGCGGTTGTTTAAGGAGTGGTATTTGGGGTAGGGTTATACGAATAGTCTGGGTTTTTCACGAAGAAAAACCCCAGACTGCGTAAGCGCGGGAAAAACGGCATCTACGCTGGCGTTATTTCCGACTCAAAAACTTCTTATTTTTCTCCAGTTTTTCCAGTAGTAGACATGGGATTTTTTCCTGTGGTGTATTAGTGATTACATCTTCACAATTTTTCCCTGTTTCACCACTTGCCCCCAAGACTCCACTTTATAAAAATAAATGCCTGACGGAAAATCTTCTGTAAGTATTTCATTAACAACCGAATAGACTTTTCTCTGCAATATACACTGACTGGTAATATCATAGATACTGATAACAGGCGATGATACGGCAGGTTCAATCCATACCTCCAGTAGTGTGCCGAACGGATTAGGCCACACCTGAACCATCGGTTTGCTATCGGGTTCTTTCAGGTTACTCACCCCAAGATTAATCGTTTGACAAAAAGTATCACTGCTGAATTGATTACTCACGACAAGGCAGGCTCCATAAATCCCTTCTTCTGCATACGCATGCACAGGATATCGCTCCGTACTGCTACTCCCGTCACCGAAAGTCCAATACCAATTCGCCGGTTCATAACTGCTTAAATTGGTGAAGGTAACCTGGAGTGGTAACAGCGTGTCTTCCTGTTCCCAGCGCCAGTTGCATAACGGGTGATTATCGAATCCAAGTGAATCACAAATGCTGCCATCGATGGGGCCGAGGCGAAAGTTAGGAAATGAGGGAATACCTTCTCTAAGTTTAACCGGGGATTCTATATAATGATTTTTAAGTTGGCAGTCCAAACCCGATCGGTTTGGAAAACCGATTACATGCAAATGAAAAGTACTTATCCAGGAACTCACATAAATTCGACCATCTGCTCCCAACTGGCCAAACATAAAGTAGGAGCCATGATTGCCTGAGATGAAACCATCATATTCTCCCACTAAAATTTCCGTAGCAAACACATCCTGAGCCGTAAGATCATATTGGTAAGTTACCGCTGTGTGAAATACATATAAATATTTTGAGTCTGCCGAAACTGCACATCCTGCTCCGAAATTGGCACCAGGGGAGTCTATTTCTTTGATACGTTGATTATATAATGTGCCGCTACACCGGTCAAAATCGTACAAAAATATTGTTGCGGGCTGGCTGAGAGAATTGTCTGATGCCAAAATATATTTTTCGCCATCAGGAGAAAAACAGCATTGCCCTAATCCACTAAACGAGGGTTGAATTACCGAGAATGTATCTATCAAAACAGTATCTTTTGATAGATACATCCGGTAGTAAATATTTGAGTCATATCGGGGTATAAAAATCCACCAGTCTCTACCATTTGCATGTTTAGCCGCAGACAATAAACCAAATGTCAAAGAATCCTGAATTAGCAACTTCCGTTTTTGGACCACTTTTACCTTCCCTAAACTGTCAATATTAATATGGTGGCAAAATAATTTCTGACCAAATGGCAGGCCATTCTGATTTTTTTCAAGTGAAAATTGAATATACTGATTGCTCGTACCAGGTTCCGGCAGTATTAATGCACCTTGTGGGTATGTATAGTCATCATCGTTAAATGGCATCACCAGATTACTCCCATTTTCAGCTAGAAGGTGATTTCTATCAAATATCTTAACACCATTCGTGTAACATACTAAATTACCACTTGAATCACTTATACTACTATTCGTAATATCGAAATTCATGTTGGAGTTAAAAAATTCTTCAATTTCTGGCCGATTAAAGTTGTTAAAATTAAAATGAATGTTCCCCCATTCATCGCCGGGAGGAGTCTGACTACCTCCACCTCTTCCCATAAACCAATGATAATCATGATTTTGAGCACAAAGAGAGGTAGATAGTATATTAAGAAGTATAAATACGTATCTCATAATAATGAAAAAGCCGTCCGGGAGAAAATCCCGAACGGCGGTTCTGTTTTAGTGCATAATAATTAACTTTCCTTGCTGGAGACTGAAACCTCCTTCCAGTATCTGATAAAAATAGAAGCCAGGCAGGAATCCAGTTGTCGCAATATTTAAGGATGTACTTCCTTTAGGTATTAAAAGTGATTGGATTACTTTCCCGTTAATATCAACTATCTTAATCCATGTGTCCTGCTCCAGGGGTTTCTCCTTTACAACCATTACCCATCCATTGGCAGGATTGGGTTGTATCTGAAATTTTTGGTTGCCCGAAATATGCCCAGCCGCAGTACGTTCCTGGCTGCAAATCATATTACCCGCCCAGCTTGCCGTTGGAAAATAGCGTTGATATATATTACGCGCCGTATACACGGCAAGCCCACCTTCATGTGGGCATTGATCTGCTATGGATTTGACCGAATTAATATCTAATACTGATAATTCTGCTGTACTCCAGAGTTTGTTACGTAAATAAATTTCGTTAACCGCTTTTTCGTTAACGGCCATAACGTTTACTGGATTAATACCGGTATTTTCAGAAATTAAAGCAGTAGATTCATTAACTCTCAATACTTGAAACTCTGATAGCGCACTCTGATAGTTTAACGCCGCAGACTCAATCTGTCTTGTTTGTAATGCAATCGCTGTTTCCCAAACCAGCGGATCATTACCAGGTCCAGCTAATTTTAAGCTTAAGAGAGTATTGGCTTCTGATTCCAGATTTCCAAGTGAATTTGATAATTGTTCCTGCTCAAAAACACTTCTGCTTTCCAGTAGTTTGATCCCGGATTTTACCGAATGCAATTGACCTATGTTTCCCTGTAATACTCCTTCATAAAAATTTTCGACATCGGTATTGTCATCAATTAGTTCGGGCGATTGTTCCAAATACTTGAACAATCGTTGTTCTGCCATCCATAATATGCCAACTCCTTCCAGTTCTCCTTTTGCAATTGCTGCCTCATTCCCTGAAACATCACCCGGTTTACCCCATAATTGAGGGCAAACAGAGTTATCACATTGGAGTGGCGTTTCGTTAAAATCCAGATCATCGAACCATAGTATATTTTGTCCAGCACCAGTTGACCAATCTACGATTTCATTAGTTGTAAAACGTGAATCAAGTATAACAAAAGGGTTACTACTTGCATGAAATGCCCCATGTTCACCAAAATTACTGTCCCAAATATTCCCCTTGTTTTCTTGTTCGTCAATATAGGTACTCAAAGTAGAAGAACCTGCTAAATGTAACCCAAAATCTGCACTACCCATGTAGTTGCAACTAAAGTCTGTAGGCGTACATGATCCCCAAAACAAGAAGTCATTTTTAGTTAATCCACCAGTGGTATTATGACAATAAGTGCCGGTAGAATTAAAGGTCTGAAATCCATCATAACTGCCTCCCGGATTACCGCCATTATTTACATTATTAAATGTAAAGGCATTACCGTCCGAACCCTGAATATCCCACCCAATAACAAATCCTTCCACCCGGTTGTTCTCAAACACATTAAGGACAGATGCATCAAGATTAATACCTGTGGAAATACTAAAGATTCCGGGGTTAAATAACAGGTTGTTATTGAATGCACCTTCATTACAGGTGTTTAATACCATACCATCAAAATCATCGATAAGGTTTGGATGGCACTGAATAGTATCGGAAATTACTTCCAATGTCACTGGTGTTGAAACATTATCCATCCAAAGACCAGTTTCGGAGCTGGTAATATGGTTGCCGTTAATTCTGATTACCCGGTTGTTACCGTCAAGATAACGAATGCCTGTATTTTGGCCTCCGCTAACGGGCAAGGCAAAATTCGAAATTCTGTTATGTGTTGCCGTCAGGTTTGAATTTTTCGCAATAATACCTTCCCTTACATTACTGACCGTTGAATTGGTAATTCGGGCGAGCGGACAGTTAAGTGCCCTGACTCCAACTCTGTCATCTGAGAACAAAGGGTGATTTGTCAGGTTTTTGACCTCACATTTGTCCATTGTAAAAGTGCTCGCTTCCGCATTTACACCATTGGCAAAACCATTTATAATATTCTTCTCCCCAATATCGATACCGGTGATATAGTGCATTTCAATGGCCGTCAACGCATTGTTTCCTGATGCGGGAGCCTGGTTGAAATAATCGGGTTTAAGTGGTGCACCTCCAATGAATTTATTATTGTTAAACCCAAAATCTGTAATCGACCGTACCGTACTATTAGCTGGCTCCGGAATATAAACGCCAATATAATTCAGATAAAACTGGTTATTCTCAATAGCAAGATTGTTTGAGCCTTCATAACGTAAAGCATACTGGGCATCGTAAATCCGGTTGCCCCGCACAATCAGTTCAGCACCTTTTTCAGCAGTTACACCTTTCCACATCTTCTCACATCCATAAATGGAGTTGTTCCTTAACGTCAGTTTGCTATTTCCACGAACTGTAATTTCTGCGCCTTCGTCCATCATCACACTTGGGCAATCCCTGATAATCAGAGGGAGATCAATAATAAGCTCACCTTTAATTGTCATACAATTGTTGTGTTCTGTTTGGTCGATGATACCATCATTGTTGGGATCGAGTACGGCTTGCAAACTGGAATATAACACTCCACCCGTTGCATCAATATTATATGGAGTGGAGGGCACACAGACACATAGAGGCTCCGGTATGCAATTTATTACGGTGACTTCACCATCACATTCGAACGCCAATTCTGTGCATACTCCGGATGCAATTCCAGAAATCTGAGCAGTAAATACTGACCCAAGCGGCAAAGTATTCTTTACATCTACGGTAATGGTCGTGCAAGCCCCTTCATTTAATGAAACAGCCTGAGATAGTTGGGAAGGGTTAACAGCCATCACTCCTGTTGGGAGCGTAATATTTAAAGTAATACTTGTTCCTATACTTCCTGGCAGGTCATTAGCACATATTTCCCAGGTAAGACTGGTTGGTTCCGTTTGATCGAAGCATATTTCTTCCGGGCCGGTGTAATTACAGGAAATAATGGGTTCACACTTTAATTTGGCTTGTAAATTATCTAAAAATACTCCATTTGGTGCACCTTTGGGTACTAAAATCAAATAACAAATATCTTCATTTGTATCATTTATCCAAACGAATTCCCTATGATTGTCAGGGCCAAATGTGATTTCATGGGAAAGTTGGAAGTTTAAGGGTATATCCAGTGACTTAATACAATATGGATTAAAAATTGAACTTGGGTCACAATTGGAAGGATCACTGCAATTATCTGAAATAAATGCGCCTGCATTTTCTGAAATATCACATGGTGCAATTTTACTCCCCCATATTTCTAAAATTACAGGGTCTAAGGTTCCACTAGTTGCTACATCAGCCTCAAATAACAAAGAACAACGGGGTGGGATGCATTCGTTAATTTTAACTGCTGCCGATTCTCTTGCCAAACTACCTCCGCCCATATATAAATAGTGATTTCCATTCCAAAAAAATAGATCGGGACTGCCAACTCCTGCTGCTCCTTCGACAATAAAAGGGTATCCAAGCCAAATACCAAATGTAGGATTATCAGTAGTAGTAAAGTTTTCAAAATCAGAATAGCAAAGTAAGTTGTCACACATGTCATTGTTATACTCACAATCTGGGCATTGAGGTTCGATGTATATTCGAAATTGCTCACTATTAATACGACAATTACAGTCTGCTACTGAATAAACTAGTGTTGTAGTTGTACCATTGGGTAACGGAGAATTGGCAGTAATAATCCATCCATCATTATTGGAATTTGGAGTAACCGACGCATATGGACTACCACTAATAACTTCGACTATTTTTTGACTGCTCCCATTTGAAATATCATTGCACAGCATGAAGTCATTTTCTAATATTTCAACGGTCTCTCCAGGGCATAAATGAAAAACTTTATAACAACAGGATAAGTTTAAATCCGGTCTAGGAACTATGTCACTATGAGCAATATTAAAACATCCATCACATGATACAGAGGGTGAATTAATATTATAGCCTAATTCACATAATATATTCCATTCGGGGTCAGTAACGATACGTTTAGGTTCGTTTAACCCTAATCCAGGTGACATAATGTAATTCACAAAATTAGATGGGGTGTTACAATCCTTATTTAAATGACTTAAAATATTATCTAATGAAGACCCATCACTATATCCTCCGACTGGAGCAATTATTCCATCACCTATTACAATGTCCGGGTTTACGGTTGAACAATCAGACAATGCAATATTACCTACATTTTCTGCTATGGTAGTATTTTTTTCCCAGCAATTTATGTTGCATAAAAGATTATTTCCTGCGGATGTTGTTGTCATTAATAATCGCTTAGGATTATTACCAACCCCGCTTGATTCATATTCATCTACAACTCGAAGCGTTTGATCCCAAAGGGAATAAGCATCAGAAGTGCTAAACCGTGAGGCAAATCCTAGTACATGTAAAGCCTCATGGAGTACGGCAGAAAAGATATCCAATTGGTTAGGAAAGTTCGTTGAATTAGGATCATAATTCCAGTTTATTTCACTATTAAGTATAATCCTACCATCAAAAATAACATTTCCGGCACTAAATGGAATTCCGCCATTAATTCTGATAAATGAGGCATCAAGTATTACTCCTTTACAAGCGACTCCTGCAGGATCATAAAGAAAAGGCGTCCCAATAGCTGCCCCATTTAAAGATGAAGCGTTAATTTGATATAAATTGATAATATCTTGATCTGGGTTGGAAAAATTTAGCCAAATTACCTGCAAGCCTACGGTTTGCAATGGAATATTGGCACAATCCATAATTCCTTGCCTTCTACTAATGTTATTTGAAAGGTAATTAAAAACTTCACAAATAGGACTAGTCGCCTCAGATGGTGGATCTCCTATGAAAGTTAAGTTAAAATATCCAGAATTACAATCCACGAATGGAACCTCACTTGTTGCGTCATAAGGCGAAGAAGGTGTAGGTGCTAATAGTGTATTTAGATTAAATTTATTCCCAAATCTATCATAAACCAAGGAATCTGGATTATTAGTATTTGGAGGAGGCATAGTATAACTACCACAAAAGGATTGTGCCCATAATCCGTTTCCAAAACCATTGAAAATTAAAATTAGAGAGATTGTTAAAAATCGCAGAAAATTGCAACTTGCAAAATGGAATTTGTTTTTTTTCATAATTTGTGGGTGTTAAGAATGAATGAATTTAATTTTTGTTTGAGCCAAATCTTGTGCATTTCTGAAAATCAGAAAATCCTTACTGGTCGCTAATTGCGCAACTCACGTGTAATGAATGGGAAAAGACTGAATGTTACCGTAAAATAGAGTACACTATTGGCTGAGGGCAAGAAACCAACGAGTACAAACCGAATGTCATGTTACTGGAAGGCTAACATGACTTAAATTTTTTAAAAAAACAAGCAAAGGAATCAGCCAATAGTAATGCTGAAAAGAAGGAAAGCGAGGAGTTGTCTTTTCTGACATGGTTGTTGGAATATTTGAACTATAGGAAATGGATTAAAAATGAATTTATTTGGATATGATACAAAGATGTGGATATTTCCCCACACATTTAAGTGCAAATGCAAACTTTAACATAAATCAGATCATAAATGCCAAGAATAGCAAATTCCCAATTCATGAACCTGAGGGCTAGTCCATTCTCGACAAGTTTCCTTTACGTGTTGTAACGGAATGGCAAAACCTCTTTAAGCCTATTGAGGATTTGGCGGAGGCGATTCATTACCGCAATTTGGAAATGGTTCCAGTTGCGTTGCCCCAGGGCCGTCTCAGTACTGTTAAAACTGCCTACCATGAAATATCAACGAAAGAGTAGACATCGCAAGATCGTCTGAACAAATAAGGCGGTAAGAAAGAATGCCTTGCTTTCCCGGTTCGGGGGATTAAAACAACTGGTGGAACAATGATAAAATCAATGTAGGTACTATGCGATGCAAATGTAATATATTTGTTTAAAGCAAGATGTATTTTTGGAAATTATTTAATCATTCGTTCCTGAAACAAACAAAAAAAGAGTCATCTCCAACAATCGGAAATGACTCTTTTTCTGTTTCGGAAATAAATCTACTGCATCAAGGGCTTCCCTTCACTCAAGGTCTTCACCATCGCTTCCAGGCTTTTTTTATTGAGATCATCAGGTGCTTGTCCCAGCGCGATTTTGGCGTGTTCGAGTGCTTTTTTTAAGTCACCCGCCGCAGAATAGCCGCGGGCAAGACCGACGTGCACCGGCCAGGCATCGCCGTTTTTCTGGTGATTTTGTCCAAATACCACCAGCGCCTCCTTGTATTTTTTTTCACTGATCAGCTGGCGGCCGTAACCGTGTATTTCTATGATACCTGCATTCTCGATTGCTCCGGCCATTGTTTTATCGGCATCGGCATTGCGGCCTAGTTTGCGCTCCAGGCTCGCTTTTGTCGACAATGCGCCAAATGTCTTTTGTCCGCCTTGTTGGGGATCTGTGGCGTTGGTGGCCCAAAGCAGCGCTTCTTCGAGGTTCAGGTTGTTGGCATTACACCATTGGGCGGCAGTGGCCATGCTTGGGGGATCGAAACCCATGGCACCCGTCAATTGTTTTCGGATGGAGGGCAACACCGTCTTTGCCAGATCGACGGCAACCACAAACGGTATCCGCCAATGTTCCCATTCCAGCGCTACTTCCACGGTGTGGGCGGTTGGGGCGGCGAAAGTGTAGGCCAGCCATTCGCGGCTTTGCGGAAGGTTTTTTTGTTGTTGGGCGGTCACCCGCAGCACGTCTTCTTCGGGTTTGTAAAAAAAGGAGCCCCATTGATCGGCATTTTTCGAAAAAATAAGCGTGCACGAATCGGGGTAAACCGCGATAAAAAAGCCGTACTTCCCGGCAGCCAATGGTTTGCCATTAATAGTAACATCGGTGGAAAAGGACATTGTGGTGCATTCATTAGCGCCGGCGCGCCACGGCGATGCGGTCGAAGTGCCGAACCCCAGGTTGATAAATCCATAATTCGCCACGCCGGTTCCCCATATTTTTCCTTCCCTGCCTTTCACCCCTGGCGCATTCCAGTGGATCTCGATATCGGTGATACCCACCTGTTGCCCGATCATCGATTTTTGATTAACACCGCCATCGGGAAGTTTGACGAATTGTGCCTGTGCCTGTTGGCCAAGGCCGAGGAGTGCCCACAGGGCAAAGTACATTACTTGTTTCATAGTTAATTATTTAAATGTGTAACGAAAATTACTCCTGCAACTGCGTGAAAAAACATAAAATACGACAAAAACACCTCCTGGCAAATCGAACTCCCTTTTCCAAAGCATATTTTTTGTTTCAAAAAGCACCTGCTATTATAAGTATTTGTATGTTTGTATCCTCTATTAACAAAATTTTATATCATGGAAGACATGCACATTAATTGGATGGCAGTACTGGTATCTGCGATTATCCCAATGGTTATTGGATTTATTTATTACCACCCTAAAGTAGCGGGTGGCGCATGGATGAAGGCCAATGGATTCACGCTCGAAAGTGTGGGCACAGGCCCTAAGCCCATCCTTTTTGGAGTGGCCTTTGTACTTTCCGTATTGCTCTCTATGTGGCTTTGTGGCAATGTAACTGGTCCTGGGCAACTAACAGCCCCCGATGGTCATAGTTATGCGACTTTCGGGCATGGTGCAGTGCACGGTTTGGTGATCAGTATCATGGTTTTGCTGCCGATACTGGGTACCCAATCTATTTTTGAAAAACGCGGCTGGGGCTGGGTTTTTGTAAATCTGGGTTACTGGGCACTCACCTTGATGACCATGGGAGGTATTCTGAGTGCGTGGCGGTAGAGGTGTTGAATATCGAATTTCGAACACCGAATTTCGAATATTGAAGTAGCGAAGCGTACACCATCATTGGGGGATTTTTAAGGATATTCCCTGGTATTAAACAATATTGCGGTGGACTCTACGCTACTTCGATATTCGGTCTGGGTTACTGAGCCTGTCGAAGTATCGATATTCGATGTTCGATCAGCACTCGTAACTCAAGGCCAAGCTTTCCACCACTTCCTTGTATTGCCGTCCTACCGGAATCTCTTTCCCGGCGATCGATATGGCTGTGGCGCTAATCTCCTTAATATGTGCTTTAGCAATAATAAATGACCGGTGAATACGCAAAAATGCAGGTGGTTCAAGCATGGCTTCCATGGCACTCAACTGGTATTTAGTAACGACACTGGCACCATTAATGAGATGAATGCCAACGTATTCCCGCATACTTTCCACCAGGGCAATTTCGTCGAGCCACACCCTAACCATTTTTTTATTGCTGTTGAAAAAATGAAAAGGGCGGGTTATGGGTGTGTTTTTGTGTTGTGGGTCCGGGCGACGCAGCTTCTGTACAGCCTGGAAAAAACGCTCGAAAGCGATCGGTTTCAAAAGGTAGTCGGTTACATTTAATTCGTAACCGGCAACTGCATATTCATTGTAAGCGGTCGTAAGGATCGTTTGGGGTGGATGGGGCAAACTGCGGAGGAAATCCAGCCCTTTGACGCCCGGCAGGTGAATATCCAGAAAAAGTACGTCAATCATTTGTGTTTCCAGGGCCTCTGCTGCTTGCATAGCATTGGCGCAACGACCCACAAAATGTAACCAGGGTATCTGGTTAATAAAATCCTCCAGTATGGAGGCTGCAAGCGGTTCGTCCTCTATTACAAGGCATGAAAGTGCTGAGAGCGGCATCATCAATAAAAAATTGGGTATCTCTTTGGGAAAGTCTTGGGTATGGGCCGGATGGTTGCATCAATTGCAGGCCAGGATCAATTTTTTATTTCAAATGCACCACCAGGCGCGCCCTGAATTTTTCCTGATCCCGGTCAAATTCGAGGGTGTGCCGCCCTGGATACAGCAATTCCAGTTGCCGCCGCATATTTTTCTGCCCCAGGCCGGGGGCTTCATACACGGGTTCTTCCGGGAGCGTATTCTCAATATTCATTTCCAAAATATTGTTTTTCAATACAATAGTGATACGAATGACCGCATTGTTATATTGTTCGCTTACGCCGTGCTTAAAGGCATTTTCCACCAAAGGCAGCAACAGGAGTGGTGCAATAGTTTGTTCAGAATTGTCGGACGACACCTGGAAGTTAACCTGCAGGCGATCGTCGTCGTACCGCAGTTTTTCCAAGGCAATATAATCTTCCAGTAATTTGATTTCCTGTTGTAGCGGGACCGTTTTTTGATTGGACTCGTAAAGGATATACCGCAGCATCTGCGCGAGTTGAAGTGCTACCGGGGCCGTTTTGTCCGATTTTACGCGGGCTAATGCGTAAAGATTATTAATCGTGTTGA
>JBILHQ010000112.1:0-19794 GCA_044350415.1 Saprospiraceae bacterium
AATCCCGAAGAATGGCTCCAGGACGTGCTCAACAGAATTGCTTTTACTAAGCCGTCTCAACTCACACAATTACTGCCGCCTTTTTGGAAGCCCCAGACCTGAACCGATAAGTGGTGGGTAGATGGGGTTGGTGGGTGGCTTACCTTCGAGCCGCATCCCACCCATATCCAGCCCCCGTACCCACGAAGCAAAATACTCATCCTGCCCCACATTAATATACCCATGAATCTCGCAGACAGGTTCAGGTAAGGATAATGGTATCAAATACCTTTTTCATCTAGCAGCGGAGTGTAATTTAAAGTTAACCTAAATTTGCCAATGGCATCGCACATATTTTTTTGGTAATCATTCCCGTCATCATAAACAAAAACTGTTTTGGTGATGATTTCATTGTCTCTGATATCACAGGCTTATAATCTTTCTCTAGGATTTCTTCATTTAACGTGGGTCTGTATCTTGCAACCGATCCAATGTAAAACATTAATGCAAAATAATAGATAGGAGGGCTAAATTGATCAGGTTGAAGATCAATATAATATTTATACCCTAATCTTGTTAATAATTGCCGAACATTAAGGTCATTTATTTCCTTACAAAATTCATTGTAACCTGAAAGCCAACTACTTTCAGAACTTCGAGTCAAATTTTTAACAAGTTTTGAAAGATAAATGACTGTTTCGGTTGATTCCGGATCCTTATCTAATTTTGCTTTCAGATCTCCGGAATTAAATTTTTCAACGCGATAATTCTCGTTATGTTTTCTCTCAAAGTACATTTTATAGGTAAGCTTATTCCATCTCTCCTCATTTGATAAAAATTCGATTTTTACAGGCAATAGTTTCCTTTTCTTTGTATTCAATAAATTAAGATTATAAACAAGCTCATGTATCTCGGGTAAATTACTTACAATCTCCTTTAATGAAATCTTATCGCCAGGGTTAACTGGGTAGCCTAACTCCTTTGCAAACGCATGAAAAATATTTATCCCTCCATTTTGTGCATTTCCAGAAATGGTAATATCCGTTTTATCATTTGGATTTAAGCTTAAGCCGTGATATTCAACAGTTTTTTCTAAATCATGGCCTCTAACAAGTAGAAATGCCTTAACAATGTTTAAGGTTGAGTAATAAGTCAATGTGCCTTTTGTAGGTAGATCAACATTCTCCGCACTTCGCTGAAAACTCTCAGCCAACTTTATAAAATATAATGCTTTGTTAAGCCTTTCTTTTTGCGGCCCCAATGCTGGAGTCCGTTTTTT
Organism: Saprospiraceae bacterium; assembly: GCA_044350415.1. Classification (GTDB taxonomy): domain Bacteria; phylum Bacteroidota; class Bacteroidia; order Chitinophagales; family Saprospiraceae; genus M3007. The sequence goes on from JBILHQ010000112.1 coordinate 1,259, forward strand.
AATACCATCATGCTCTGACTTTAAAAAAGCCTTTAAGTAATCCCAGGGATCAGAAATAAGGATAAAGGAATCACCAGGCTTGTTCCCAAATGGGAAATAATCAACTGAATTATAATTCTTTTTAGCAGTTACAAATGGGATTCTTTTATTTGCCATGTGATTGTTGATTCGCGTCCAAATTAAGTGTTGATTCGAAAGAAAAAATATGTATCAAGGAATTTACTCCCGAACAAACTTATACTTATCCTTACTCAATTTTGTTTTTCCTGTTGCTTCTCTAATCAAGTCCCGGGAATCAAAAAAAATCTGGTTACTATTTTTCCAATCACCTTGAAGCAAGGTGATTAAAGGGGAAAATTCGGAATCAATTAGTTTAGCAAAGTTTAGCACCTCAATTGAATTTTTCTTGAGTTCAACCCTTCCATCATTTTGTACAGTAACCCTGATGCGAAGGAACTCATTTTCAAACTTCATAATATCGTTGGTGCGTAAATGTCCCTCCTCGATATCCTTGAGTAATGCTCCATGATTTATATCCAATGCTTGAGCAATTTTGTCTTGCAAACGTTTATTCAACTCCTTGTCATCTACTAACTTAGTAGCCCTGCCTTGATTGATGATTGTTATTGCAAATTTGGCAATGTCAGAGAAGGTATTTTGATAGCAATTTTTTTTAAACAAATCAATGACATCAAAAAAGTCGTCTTCCTCAATGGTAATATTTAGTACCGAAAAGACATCTCTGTTATATGAGATTTTAAAGGTCTCATTTGGCTTTAAATACTCCTCCAAAAATGATTTCCGCATAAAAAAAGCAAACCCAAGGCCATTGCTAAGAATTCCAAAATTTATTTGCTTGTGATATGTGAGGTATTTTTCAATCTGCCCTTTTAATTTGGGGGAAAGATATTCATTTAATTTTTTTGCTTCAATAATAAGTTTATTATCAACAAAGAAATCGAACCTGTCAAATCGTTCACTTGAAGTATGTTCGAAACAGATATCTTTAATAGGGTCAAATCCTAAATATTCAAGGAGAGGCATCAAAATATTACATTCCACTCCTTTTTCTTGAAACCGCTGGTGTACTGATGAATTATCCGCATTTAACTCTGCAAGGATAGACTTAAACCGCATTTGTAGTTCTTGCTTTGTCATACATTATATTTTAGTAAAGTTATTGATTTTCAGAATATTACAATTTTTCAATGATTCCAATCTCCTCCCCCCCCAACCCAAACAACCCATAAACCAACCGATCAATCTCCGCTTCAAAAACACCAGTATCAGCCTGTGGGTCGGATTGCTTTGTAGAAAGAATGCTCGCGACAAGTGCCTCAATTAAATCCTTTTCAGATGAAGGACACTCCGGAATTGGAATTTGTGCAATATAAACAGGCTTGTACTCGTAAAAACCGCCTTGCTTAGTAGAGGAAATTTGCCTCATTATATAGTCGGTAATTTTAGAGTTTAGTACAGCAAGCAGGTACTTACTTTCAGATATAACAATCGTTGTCTTATCATTTGAAAAAATACCATTGGTATCAAATGCCATTGAGGGCCTTTGAATTATTGCTGGAATTATTATTTTATTTTTGGGAATTTCATGGTAATAATCTGAGGCCCATCTTTGCAATGCATACCATTCATACCGTATACCAGTCTCCGCTTTGTTACGATCTTCAAGTTGAGATTTAAATGAAAACAAATGTTTATAAATTGCAGGGAAGGTGCGCTTAAATTCTTCCTCCGCCGCCTCTGAAGCACCCTTTATCTGAGGGTTATTATGAAGCGGAAAGTGCCATGGAACAAACAATAAATACCTCTTTACATCCGGCGTCTGATACCGCTTAATATCCCGCCCCGCCAAAAACGGCTTTATCACCTCCCCACTCCGCGCATCTTCCGCAATCAACCGGTCACGGGTAGCAGCGTCGATAACAAATGCCTCATTCAGACCGGTCAGTACACCCCGATATATTTTACCATTGACATATTCACCCAGTGGTTTTCCTCCAGCGCGCAACTTCTCCAGCAGGTTTTGTACCGCCTGATTGGTCAAAGTCCAGCCGGAATCCTGTAAACCAGCGATATTGACCGCAAACTGGTGCTGCCGGACATAATCCGACAAGCCATTTTCATAAGTTAAGGTGCTGATATTCACAGCGTTGAACTGCGGCTGTGGCGCTGCGTTCTGCATTTCAAAAATACAGGGATAAGTGGTTGCTTCTTCAAATACAGGTAGGTCGCCGAAGTCACTGATAGCCGTGAGGTGGAATTGTTGGGTGAATTGGCGGAGTTTGTCGCCATAACCGGCGCGCATCCACTTATTGGGCAGGATATAACTGAATTGTCCGCCGGGGCGCAATACCTGCATCGCGCGCTCCACAAAATACACGTAGAGATCAGCGGTGCCTGCGAAGGTTTTGTAATGCTGCTGGAAATGCGGTTTTTGCGAGGCCAACTCTTCCTGCCGGATATACGGCGGATTCCCCACCACCACATCAAATCCCACAAATCCACCCGATTCATCCAGCACTTCCGGGAATTCAAACCGCCACTCAAACGAATGGCGGAAAAGCGGACCGGTTTTATAGGTTTCAAGTTGTACTTCCAGGTCGGTGAGTTCGCCCGTAAACTTCTGCTTTTGTTTGTCACTTTCCTTATCGTCCAATTGCTTTGCGCCGAACAGGTCCACATTCTCCAGCAGTGCCAGTTTGCCGCGCAGTTCCGACATCTTTTTCACGAATGGATTCCGGTTAAAAACGGTCTGCCGGAATTCGTCTTTTATTTTTTGGATAAACCGCCGCAGTTCTTCTTTCCCTTCTTTATCGCGCGCTTTTTTGTACGCTTCCACAGCAAGCATATAATCCTTCCGGCTGAATTTCTGGCGCTTGAACACATCCGACAAGTCCTCATCCAGCGCAAACCGGCTGATCAGCGAGTTACCTGACTTGATATTGATATCGATATTAGGCAGGGTTTCCAGTTGCTGGTACTGACTGGCGGCTGTGAAATAGGCGTGTTTCAGCAATTCCACCCAAAGGCGCAGGCGGCAGATCATCACCGACTTGGGATTGATATCCACGCCGAACAGGCAATTCTCGATCAGGGTTTGTTTTTCATGAAACAGCGTTTCCTGTGCCCGCTGCGACAGGGCATTGCCAGGGCGGTATTCCATCTGTTCATCCGTGTCGGCATCCGTCAGGATCAGTTCATCATTGCCGACTGCTGCGCGGATACGAACGAGTTTGCCCGACTGATCGCACAGGATACCGAGGTCACTTTTTACGGCGATCAGTTCATTGAGGGCCGACACCAGAAAGTGCCCCGACCCTACTGCCGGGTCGCATATCCGGATGCTGTTGATTTGTTCATTCGCATCCTTCAAGGGTATATTTTGGCGCAGGATATTGTTGTACAAATCGGTTTCCACATTGCTACACGACCAACCGTAGGCCGTATTAAACTTCTGGAGCACCGACCGCCGGATCGTCTCCCGGCACATATACATGGTGATAAAGCCGGGAGTAAAAAACGAACCGTCTTTATAGCCGTTGATTTTTTCAAAAATCAGACCGAGCACCGAGGCATTAATAATGTCTTTGTGGTCTTCCTGCACGCGGGCGCGGGCATCGCTGCTGAAATCGTATGCCTCCAAAAAGTGGAATAAATAATGGAGCGTCGAAATATCACCTTCCCGGCGTTTGGTATTGCCGTCTTTGAGGATCGTATTAGGTGCGAGCGGCATCGTGAGCCGGTCTTTGAGTGCGCTGACCCGCAAGGTGCGGCGTTCGAGTTCGGTTTGCTCGAACAAAGATGAGTTCAGGTAAGGAATTCCGCCGAATTTCTCTGTGACCGTATCCCGGCGTTCTTTTTCAGGCACAGCCAGCACGTGAAAAAACAGTTCATTCAGTTCATCGAAATCGCGCACCCGTTCGGGATGCAGGAAGGTTTTGAAATCGGGTTTCCAACGCACCATTTGTCCTTCGAGCAGTTTGAGGAACAGGATGCGGTTGAGCCAGGTGATACAGAGTTCGAGGGCAATACTATACTGCTGGTCCTCTTTATTGTCGCCAAACTGGTCAAGGTCCGTAGCATCGCGCCAGGTACCGCTTACTTCGAGCTCGCCGAGCGTATTTTCGAGTAAAGAGCCATCAGAGCGGCGTTTTTTAGCGCGTTTAATCAGCTTTTTGCCACCATCCTTTTCCTCTTCCAGTCCGATAATATACAGGAGTTCTTCGTAGAATCTTTTATTCAGGGCATTGGAATCATTGGCAAAAGGTTTTTTGAGCAGGAATTCGGGCGACAGAATTTTATACAGGTCGAGCAATTGCTCATCGTCGTCGGGATTGTCGGGCTGCAATTTTGCGGCATCGGCCACAGAGCCGTCGATGCGTATACCTGCATATTGCGCGAAGTCAGTTATTTTAAACCAGGTACAGGATAATTCGGGCAGTTCCTTTTCAAAAAACGGTGCAGCGATTTCCTTATAAAACCAATCGGTGGTATTGACGCCGAGTCGGCCTTCTTTCCATTCCGCAAAACTGTTCAGCAGTTTATTATTACTGTAAATATGGCGTTCAAAATCGGCGGCATCAAAGATATACCATTCATCGATATTGGTGATCACCAGTCGTTTAATCTCCCTGTTGTCGCCCGACTGCCGTTCATTGAGATAATAGCGCAGCAGTTCGTGCAGGGCTTTGGCATTGGGCTTCTCCTTGCTCATCATTTCCGAGCGGTTGCCCGGTTTTTTCACTTCGAGTATGACCCCAACGGATTCTTTGACTGTTTTTCCGGTATGAATGACCAGATCCTGGCGGTCGCGGGTATTGATATAATGTTCATCGCGGTACCAGACCTCTTTGAGAAATTCGGCTACAATATTTTTAAGGTGTTCTTCCGATTCATTACCCGCTTCGGCGATCCGGGTAATCAATAGCCGGAACTGCTTTTTAAAAGCATCCATTGGAGCGCGGCCCAGGCTTTGGGCACGGTAAGCGGGAGGCAGGGATTTGGCAGGCGATACGGGAACTACGTTCATTCCGTTTTGGTGTGGGTTATCTTTCGTGGGAGAAGTGGGCTTATTGTCCGGGCAAATGTATTTAAATTACTAAGTATATGCTAGTATTGGTGGTGAAAATTAACAAAATAAAAAAGCGTTTGGTTGGTAAAATCATCTGAAATATAGATGAAAAACCTGCCAAACGCCTTAATCAAGAGCGGAAAACGAGACTCGAACTCGCGACCCTCAGCTTGGGAAGCTGATGCTCTACCAACTGAGCTACTTCCGCAGGTAGAACCACAAAAGTACAAGTATTTACTGTAAATTCAAAATTGGATCGCCTGCCGCACTTCGACAGGGCTGTTGAGCCTGTCGAAGTATGGTTGTTTTCTTCCAAAAGAATGTTGAATGCCCCCTGACAATAGCACCCAAATCTGAAATCTGAAATCTTACTGCTGAAATCTGAAATCAAAAACACTACGCCATTAGCACAATCTGTCCCGCACTTCAGTCGGGATTCCCCACATTATCTCATTAACCCACCGTATCTTTGCAGCCAATTATGCACAGTATTGAACCACATTTCCGTTGGAGGGATGTTTATGTCGCCGAAGAAGACAAACAGTCTCCGTTTTACGGTCGCGTATACAGCGAGTTTAATTTCACCAACCTGCTGTACAATTTTTATGTTCATCCCCAATGGGACGAATTCGGATCGTCTACCCTGTACGCCAAAATTCTTTACGCCGATTACGACGACCAGTTTGTACTGATCGAACTGATGGGCGAATGGAATGACGCCCTGCACAATGATATCATGTACCTCAAACGCAATATCATCGAGCATCTTTACCACCAGGGTATTGTCAAATTCGTGTTTTTTTGCGAACACGTGCTCAATTTTCATGCCGACCGCGACGATGATTATTATGCAGAATGGTCGGAAGAAGTACATGAAGAGGGCGGCTGGATTGCGTTTATCAATACCCGGCAGCACGTGATGGAAGAAATGCAGGAAGCGCGAATGCAGCGGTACTCGCATTTTGGTCCGGAATACAACGACGTTCACTGGCATACCCAAAAGCCTTTGCTCGTTTTTCAAATTATCGACGCGATGGTGAGCGGCCGCGTTAAACGCCTCACAGATTAAGATATGGAATTCAGGTCTGGATTTGTCAATATTATCGGTAAACCCAATGTGGGAAAATCGACCCTCATGAATGCACTGGTGGGCGAGCGCATGAGCATCATCAGTCATAAACCCCAAACTACCCGGCACAGGCTGATCGGTATTGTCACCGGCGAAGACTTCCAGATTGTATTTTCGGATACACCCGGGTATGTCAAAAACCCGAGCTACAAAATGCACCAAAACATGAATAAATTCGTGGAAGGCACCCTCGAAGATGCGGATCTCATGATTTTTGTGGCTGATCTGGTCGATGAATTCGACGCCGAAAATCCGGTGCTCGATGTGCTCCGGAAAGTCGAATCACCCTTGTTGCTCGTCCTCAATAAAATGGACCTCGTAGACCCGCAACGGATCGTCGATGCTGGCAACTGGTGGCGCAACCGGGTCAAATTCACCGATTCAATAGGTATTTCTGCCCTTAGGAGCGACGGAACGGTCGAACTGCTGGACAAAATCAAGTCGTTTCTCCCGGTCGCTCCGCCGTATTATCCGCCCGACCAACTTACAGACCGGCCCGAGCGCTTTTTTGTGAGCGAAATTATCCGCGAAAAAATATTTCACTTTTATGAGGATGAGATTCCTTATTCCTGTGAAGTAGGTATCGAATCGTACAAAGAAACCACCACCAATGCCGGCGAACCAATCGCCCGTATCCACGCCGTCATTTATGTGATGCGCGAAAGCCAAAAACCGATCCTGATTGGGAAAAACGGTTCGGCCATTAAAAAACTCGGTGAAAAAGCCCGGCACGACCTCGAACGATTCCTCCAAACCAAAGTCTACCTCGAAACAACGGTGAAAGTCCGCGATAACTGGCGGGATAATGATAATTTGCTCCAGCATTTCGGGTATTAACATGCACATCCAAACCGGCCCTATTGGTATCTTCGACTCCGGCTACGGCGGACTGACCATCTTTCGGGAGATTGCCGCGCAGTTGCCGCAATACGACTATATTTACCTGGGCGACAATGCCCGGGCACCGTATGGGATCCGCTCCTTCGAAGTCATTTATAAGTATACGCTGGAATGTGTGGAACGCTTGTTTGCAATGGGATGCCCCTTGGTAATTCTCGCCTGCAATACGGCTTCGGCCAAAGCACTCCGCTCTATCCAGCAAAACGACCTGGTGCGCTACAGTCCGCAGCACCGGGTGCTGGGGGTTATCCGGCCAACCGCCGAGGTTATCGGACAATATTCGAAAACCCGGAAAGTGGGTATCCTGGCGACCACAGGAACGGTACAATCAAGGTCGTATCTCCTCGAAATCCATCATTTCTTCCCCGATATACAGGTTTTTCAGGAAGCATGCCCCATGTGGGTGCCGCTCATCGAAAACAATGAGTTCAACGGACCCGGCGCGGATTATTTTGTGAAAAAAAATATCAACCAGTTACTGGCGCAATCACCCGATATCGACATTATTGTGCTCGGCTGTACCCATTATCCGTTGATGATGGCCAAAATCAGGCAGTACACACCATCCCATATCCGGTTGCTGGCACAAGGAGAAATTGTAGCCGATAGCCTGGTGGATTACTTGCAGCGACACCCGGAAATGGAAAATTGGTGCCAAAAAAATGGCTCCCGCACGTTTTTTACTACCGAATCAGAAAAAGATGGCTCCGATAAAGTCTCGCTTTTTTACGGAGAAACGGCTGTTGTAAGGCACCTGGATCTTTGAATAACCACAAAAAAACCGAACCAGACTTTTCCGGCTCGGTTACAATACGAAATTACTAAACACGGGTATTGTATCGTTACGCTGTTTTTAAAAGATCACAGACCTTTAATAAATGCGCTGATTTGTGTTTCTGTTTTTTCTATAGGAGAGAGTTTAAATGTGGCATCTGAGGCCGTCTCTGTTTTTTCATTACCCAACCAATACGTAGGGCCTGCTTTAGATAGGGTAATAACGCGTACGGAATACCCCAGTGGCGTTTGTGCTAAACAAAACCTGGAAGGGTCGCCATCACTTTTCATTTCGGCAATCGTTTGGGTATCATCGAATAACAGAAAAACCCGGGTATTGCCGGCATCGAACTGGAAGGGCAGAGAGACGCAATAATTGGAATAAGAAACCGACTCCAACACCCTGGATGCCGTTATCCAGCCCGTCTGATGCGTTAGTAATTCATACCCGCTTACCGGTGTGACCGGCGATTGCCCGGACCACTCCGCCCAATAAACACTGTTCGATTCTCCCTCTTCCCAACCGCTATTGGTATCGGTCAGGTAGTTGAGCGACATATTACCATTTAATGCGGCAGCAGGTATTTGAATTTTGATATACCGGTCTGGCGCTATGCTCATTTCCTGTCCATCACACACAATGCGTAGCCGGATCGCTCCTGTATGGTCCACTACCCTGCCATTGACAGTATTCGTAGGTAATAAACGAGCCATCCAGTCGCCTTTGTCCAATACTTGAACCACTTCAATTTTGATTTGCTGGCATTGACTCATTGGCCGGCTTTGGCCTTGTGCATTCACCAACAGCAGTTCTGTATTGGCCAGAAAAATACGCACACCGCCTGATGTGGTTAAAACAGTATCAGGAATAACCGCTCCACCTTTCAGGTCAAAAATGGTCGTTGCATCCTTGTCAAGGGTTCCAAGAAAAAAATAATCAATTTCACCCAACGACGGGCCGTAAGGCGTAAATACAGTTTCATCTTTTCGGCAAGCCGAAAAAAACAATACTGTAGCAATGAATATGAGCCTGTAATTTAACACAATCAAGAAAAGTTAATTTGGATTGGAGCATTTAGCAACTTAGATGTATCACCACAGTAAAACGCTGCCTGTTTTTATTAAAATATTTTAGCCATACCCAACCGTACACCCCAGATGCTGTATCGTTGCGTGAGGGGATGGCTGTCAAGGGTTACCGGATCGAGTATCTTCCGGAAATAGGGCTCGGCAAAAAGCCTAGTTCGCGGTTCCTGTGACCAGAAAAACTGTACGCTGCCCTGTAAACTCAACCCGGCATTCGTATTGAATACTGGAAGTGTTCCTTTCCCAGGAGTAAATTGTGCCGGTTTATCATTGAGCGGACTAATAATTGTACCGCGTTTGTGAAATAGCAGGTTAATGGAAGTACCGCCTTGTGCCCGAATACCGCAACGGCCCTGCCGGATTTCATAGCCAACCGACAACGGTACGTCTAAAAAGCTGCACCGGTTAAAGGATTTCGTTTGCTCCGTTCCGAAATAAATATCCACGGTATCTAATTTAATCACATCAGTTCCTGGAATGATACTGGCTTTGGTAAGCACATAAATGGAATTAGGATCAGCATAGGAAAAGACCTCCGTAAACTGGTCATACTGCAATCCGGCACTCACCGAAAAATGTTCGCGGAACAGGTAAGTGGCGCGAAGTCCGCCATTGAAGCCCCAGCCATGCCCCTCGGTTTGTTGCCGTTTAATTAAATACTGCTTATTTTCGGAACTGCCCAAGGCCGATAAATCTTTGCTGGCCGATACCGGGCCAATAAATCCTTCCAGAAGCAATGCATTGCGGTGAGAAGCAAAGTCGTAACAATTGCCGTTTTTATCTTTTTTCTTTTTGATAATTTTTACCGGCCATCCCTTTGGGGAAGGATGACTGATTTTGGGTTGCAGCAAAGTAAATGGAACAGGAAGTAATTCCGGGGAGGTGATTAATTGGGGGTTAGCCGCCATTAAAGACTCCTGCAATTCACCAGTATTTGTTGGAGAAGGAATGCCACTGCCAGGGGCAACAAGTGTCGTCCCGACAATTTCTATTCCCTTTTGGGCCTCCAGTAAATCTTTTGCGACAGCAACCTCCCCCGACTTTTGTAGAGCCGGAGTAAATCCTGTTTTCCCTGCTAAAACGTTTTTGTCGACAAAGGGCGTTTTTACAGCGGGCGATGGCGCGAAATTGGGCACATCCGAAGCGTTTTTTATAGTGGTAACACCTGCGGTTGCAGAAGAATTCACAACACGATCAGGCAAAACAGATATATTTTGTTGTGCTGAGCCTGCCGGCAAAGCACCAGGCATAGTGGAAAGATTCACAGCCTGGTTACCGGCAAAATACCAGAGCGCCGCAATCGCCACCAGGCCAACACCACCCATCCACCACCAGACGAATGGTCTGCGTTGGCGTTGGCGCAACTCCTTTTCCACCGCTGGCCACACAAAGGATGGTGGCTGCACCGATGCATCTTTGAGGCGGTTTTGAAATATTTGGTCCATATGTTGCTCTGGCTTATCCATATTCATAAAGTTATTTTTAAGGTTTCCATTTGTTCTACCAGCCAACGCCGCGCTTTGGTCAGTTGCGATCGGGAAGTGCTCTCCTGAATGCCCAGGGCTTGTGCTACTTCTGCATGAGAATACCCTTCGATGGCCACCAGATTAAAAATGACCCTGTAACCATCGGGGAGCTTGGCAATGATGGCTAAGAGTTCTTCTTCCGCCAGTTTAGACAGGGCATCCGGATCAACAGGATGCTCGGGAAGGGATTCAAAACCAGTATGCTCCATGTCAAATCGCTGGCGTTGATAAGTGCGCAAGGCCGTATTGACCATTATTTTACGCACCCAGCCTTCGAAAGAACCCTGAAAATGATACTGGTCTAATTTGGTGAACACTTTAACAAAACCATCCTGCAGCATATCGGCGGCATCCGCAGAATTGCGGGCATAACGCAAGCATACGGCAAACATTTTGCCGGCGAAACGCTCGTATAATTCGCGTTGATGCTGCGTGGAACCGCGCAGACAAGATTTTATGAGTGCTTCTTCGTTCAAATCCTTTTTTCAGATAATCAATTGTCTTCGAAGTGGTTATGATATTTCTTCTTCGAAAGGAATGTGGCCGAAGATACACATTCCTGAAGATACAATTCATTTTTTTTTCGCTGCCTGATCAATTAAAGGAATAAATACCTGACAGATTATCCAAGTTTTATCCCCTCAAAAATAATTGTCAACGTACTTTTGTGCCATCATACGATTTTCGATTTTTACGATTTACGATTGTACAATATGCCCGAAGTAAAATTATTCTCTTGTGCCGCTTCCCGGAACCTGGCCGATTCCATCGCCGAACATTACCAAACTGCACTGGGCGACAACTCGCTTTACAAGTTCAGTGATGGTGAAATGCAAACGGTTATTAACGAAAGTGTGCGCGGCTCTTTTGTTTTTCTCATCCAAAGTACCTGTCAGCCCCACGATAATTTGGTGGAGCTGCTATTGTGGATCGATTGTGCCAAACGCGCATCGGCAGGTTATATCACTGCGGTAATTCCTTATTTTGGATATGCCCGCCAGGATCGCAAAGATAAACCCCGCGTGCCAATCAGTGCCAAATTAATGGCCAACCTGCTCACTACCGCAGGTGCCGATCGCGTAATGACCATGGACCTCCACGCCGATCAGGTACAGGGATTCTTCGACATTCCGGTGGATCACCTGAAATCAGAAGCCATATATATGCCCTATTTGGCTGAACATGATATGAAAAATACCATTTTTGCCAGTCCTGATGTGGGCGGCGTAAAACGGGCGCGCAACTATGCCATGCACTTTGGCTGCGAACTGGTGATTTGTGATAAATACCGCACCAAGGCCAATGAAGTAGCTTCTATGACGGTTATCGGAGATGTAAGTGGCTCGGATGTGATTCTGGTGGACGATCTGGTGGATACGGCCGGAACACTCTGCAAAGCAGCCGATGCCCTCATGGAAAAGGGAGCACGATCGGTAAAAGCAATTTGTACGCACCCGGTCCTTTCCGGCAAAGCATACGAAAATATCGAAGCATCGCAACTCACCGAACTGATTGTTTGTGATACCATCCCATTGCGGCGGACTTCGGATAAAATCAAGGTACTCCCTACGGCAAAATTATTCAGCCGGGCAATTCGGAATACCATCGAATACAAATCCATCTCTGCTTTATTTTATCCGTAAAAGGCACAAAAAAAGCGACCGGGATTTCGCCACAGTCGCTGTTTTACATTATGCTCTTCGATGAAAAAAATGCGGGCTATTGTCCGGTTTTTTAAAAAAAACATCAGGTTTATTGGCAATAACAACCGCTTAGTAAGTCGTAAAAAAAGAGAAAAAATCTTAGCATACCTTTGATAATAGTTTTCTCATAGTATGTTTAAGCCCGGCCCGCTGCAATCAGTAGGCCGGTTTTTTTTAATTCGGTCAAAAATACACTTTACCTTTTTAAATTATTCCTTTATTTGGAAACAAATTCCTGTACTAAATGTTTAGACTGGAGAACTAATAAATAGTCACTTTCCCGACTGATTACGCATGCATTTAAAAAAAACTCTTTTCCTTTCCCTTTTTTTGCTATTATTTACCGCATGGATTTGTCAGGCACAGGTAAAAAGTGGTGCATACCGCACCATGCTGAAAACTTTGCTGAGCCATTCTGTGCCTGAAATTACTGTAAATAAAGCCCGTACTGAAAAGAATGCACTTTTTTTAGATGCCCGTGAACCTGCCGAATATGGGGTCAGCCATCTGCAAAACGCAGTATTCATTGGCTATGATCATTTTACTTTGACCAATGTCCCCCAGGTTGCTAAAGAAACGCCCATCATTGTTTACTGCTCTGTGGGGTACCGCAGCGAAAAAATTGCAGAACAACTGCTTGCCGCTGGTTTTACAAACGTCTCTAATCTTTACGGTGGCATTTTTGAATGGGTGAATGAAGACCAACCTGTTTACAATGATCAGGGCACCACTCAAAAAGTGCATGCTTACAGCCATTCTTGGGGAATTTGGCTAAAAAAAGGAAAAAAAGTGTATTAAGAATGTGAAAATCTTGACCTTTGCCCTGTCATTAAACAGTTCACTCTTAACATGAAACAAATAATTACTTTCGCATCAATCCTTTTTCTGGCGTTGATGTTTGCTTCCTGCGCCGTGAAGCCAAAGGCATCATTCACCACGCCTTTGCCCCAATATATGGCGCCGGCAAAAGTCGCCTTTACCAACACCTCGTTAAAAGCGGAAAAATACGAATGGGACTTCGGCGATGGAACACCCGTATCCATGGAACCGAATCCCACCCACCGATATATGCATTCCGGCAATTATACGGTGGTTCTGAAAGCTATAGCCGGGTCAAAAACTGTCACACGTAAACAAATGGTACAAGTTACTGCTCCTGATCGCTGCTTAGTGGAAATCGAAACCACCGAGGGAACAATGATCGCTGAATTATTCAATTCCACGCCTAAACACCGCGACAACTTCACCAAACTCGCCGATGAAGGGTATTACAACGACCTGTTGTTCCACCGTGTTATTTCGGGGTTCATGCTCCAGGGCGGCGATCCCAACTCCCGCGATGCCAAGCCGGGGCAGCAACTGGGTTTTGGCGGCCCCACCTACAAAGTACCTGCTGAATTTGTAGATTCGCTGGTCCACGTAAAAGGTTCGCTCGCTGCCGCACGCGACGGCAATCCACAAAAATCCTCCAGCGGTTCGCAGTTCTATATCGTTCAGGGCAATGGTCCGCTTACCGACGATATGCTCAATCAAATCGAAGGACAAAAAAACTTCCATTACTCTTCAGAACAACGCGCAGCCTATAAAGCAGTGGGAGGAACGCCGTTCCTCGACCGCGATTATACGGTATTTGGTCGCGTCATCGAAGGGCTGGATATCATCGATAAAATTGCAGCCGTCCGCACCGTTGCCGGTGATCGCCCTGTGACTGATGTCAAAATGAAAATTAAAGTCATTAAATAGTTAAATGTTAGCTGGTTTCAGGATTTCTCAATCCTGAAACCAGCAACGATCATGTATGGTGCACCGATTTCTTATCTTTTTATGTTGCCTCTCCAGGCTATCCGCCCAGGAAACTGCCACAGCCGCTTTTGACAGCGCTGTGGTGGAAACAGGGGAAGCATTCGCACTACACCTTGCCGCCAATAGCGCTCCGGATACCATTAACTTCACTGCCTGGGATTCCTTACTACCTGAAAATCAAATTATTAAAAGAAGTGGTTGGTATCAAAAAGGCAACACCTGGATTGCCGATCTTACGTGGATCGCCTTCGATGAAGGTATTCTCCACCTGCCCCCTTTACCCATAAAATTAAAGAATGGCGGTACTGCGATCACCAATCCCAGCCACCTCACCATTATCGCCACGCCGGTTGCCTCTACCGACCCAAACGATATCGCCGATATCAAGGATATTCACCGGGAAGTGATCAACTGGACAGACCGTATTTGGATAGCCTGGCTGTTTGGCGGACTTGCCATTCTGGGGCTACTGTTGTATTGGATATTCCTGCATCAAAAGAAACGGCCACCTGCCCGTAAGATGCATTCCGCCACCTACCGGGATACCGCTTTACAAAAACTCCAACAACTTGAAAAGCAGGAACTCTGGCAAAACAGACAAACAAAAACTTATTACGCCAACCTGTCCTTTATTGTCCGCGAATTTATCGGACAACACCTGCACATCAAGGCGTTGGAAGGCAGCACTGCTGACCTGATCAAACAGATCAGTAGTATGGACGCTAGCACCGAATTAAAAGAAGCCGTCATTACCCTTTTGGACAATGCGGATCTGGTAAAATTTGCCAAAGGACTCCCGGAAACGGAGTACCACCCGCAAGCAATAGCCGATGCCCGGCGGTTTATCCTTTCCTTTCAGGCACGCTAAGAATTTTTTTTTTCAGAAGAAATTTTTACGCGACTTGTGGTGGTGGGAGGCTGCCCGGCCAGCCCTGCAAGTCGCATCCATTGAAAAAACAAAACCTCCAGGGAATTTTATGCTGAATTCTCTGGTTTGAACCATTATGCTTACATCATTTTACAAACATTGGATCAACTCCTTTTCCGGTATTCCCCGCGGTGTATGGTTGCTCGCAGTAGTCAACCTGATCAACAGATGCGGTAGTATGGTGTTGATTTTCTTATCTGTATACCTCACCAAACACCTTGGTTTTGATATTCGCGATGCCGGTTATGTAATGACTTGCTTTGGTTTGGGTGCCATTTCCGGTATGTGGCTCGGAGGATGGGCAACTGACCGTTTTGGATACTACCCGATTCAGTTAGTCTCCCTCATCCTGAACGGCATCATGCTTCTGGTACTTTTACTAGTGAGTAGCTTTTGGTGGATGAGTATCACCGTATTTATCCTGAGTTTGGTTTCAGAAATTTTCAGACCTGCCAACCAGGTAGCGATCGGATATTATTCGACGCCTGAAAATCGCACGCGGTCAGTTTCGTTACTCCGGATGGCCTTTAACCTTGGGTTTACCATTTCGCCAGCCCTGGGAGGTATTCTTGCGGGAGAATTAGGTTGGCACTGGCTTTTTTGGGCCGATGGTATCACCTGCATCGCTGCCGCTTTTGCCCTGCGCTTTTTTCTTAAGCCCGGCAAAGTGATCAATAACACCGCTCATAATACACCCGAAAACAATATGGGCAGTGCTTCGCCTTACAAGAACAGACCGTTTTTGGCCTTTACTCTCCTGACTTTTATAGGTGCCGTTGTGTTTATGCAAATCGTATGGACAGTGCCTATCTATTTTAAGGATGTATTTCACTGGGGGGAAAGCCAGATCGGACTGGCGATGGCCCTAAATGGTGCTATTGTTTTTCTGGTGGAAATGCCATTGATCTTTTTTGTCGAAGGCCGCAGATCGGTGCTGAGTTTTGTTCGGATAGGTTTGATATTGTATATCCTCAGTTACCTTTCCTTTTTTTTGCCGCTTGGTGCAGTAGGCGCAGCCATATTATATATGTTTTTCATCTCCTTAGGTGAAATTATGGTGATGCCTTTCAGTAGCAATTTTGCTTACGCCAAGGCTGAAGAGCAAAAAAGTAAAGGGCAGTATATGGCAATGTATGGCATCGCTTATTCCCTTGCCAATATCATCGCGCCACTTTTGGGCACACAAATTATTGCAGCCTGGGGATACCATATTCTGTGGAGTATCATCATCGTATTATCTGTCGTGGCATTGGTTGGTTTTTTCTGGCTCGATCGCCGGTTGTCCCGCACAGTATCGAAGGCAATACGTTAATTTTTTATATTTGCAACATGAAACAGATGCTCCGTCAGGTCATGAGCCAAACCATCCCCGTCTCCGACGATGAGTGGGCGGCTTTTGAACCCCATATCAAGATCAAAAAGATACAAAAAAAGGATATTTATATCCGTGCGGGCAACCATTGTGCCGAAATAGGACTGCTTGTAACAGGTGCCATGCGGCAATATCATTTGCTGCCCGACGGCGAACGCACTACTTTTTTCTTTTTTGAAGGAGACTTTGCCTGTGATTATCAAAGTATTATCACCAATCAACCAGCCACCATCACCATAGAAGCGCTGGAAGATTGCGAAGTGCTTTATTTTCACCGCGATGTCCTGCTTCGACTATACCGCCTCTACCCTACTTACGAAACCTTCGGCCGGTTGATTGCAGAATCTGTTTACCTCTGTGCGATGGAACGCCTGAATACCTTTATCCTGAATTCGCCGGAAGAGCGGTACAGGCATTTTTTGAACAGCGCAGAAAGTGAGCAGATATTAACCAGAATCCCTCAACACTATATTGCCTCTTACCTGGGGATTACGCCGGTCTCCCTCAGCCGAATCAGAAGCCGGGTATCGCGGATGCCCCGGAAAGTGGCTGTTGGATGAGTTGTCGCCCTCCGCAACAACCCCTATTAATTAACAATTGTTATTGCGAACCAGTATCGCAAGGACCGACCTTTGCAGCATAATTCAATACAAAAATAAAAAATTATGCAAACAATACTTGGAATCAACGGCTGTACTGGAAAAGGCATTGCCAACGAACTCCTTCGCAAAGGGTATGCCGTAAGAGGCATCAGCCGCAGCGACACTCCCGGTCCATGGACGCACGTCGCAGCCGATATATTAAACAAAGCGCAACTCACCAAAGCAATTGCCGGCTCGGAAGTCGTCTACTCCTGTTTCGGACTGGAATATACCGTGGACATCTGGAAACGCGATTGGCCGGTTGCCATCGACAATGTGATTGATGCCTGCCTCGCAACCAATGCAAAATTAGTTTTTATTGATAATGTCTATATGTATGGCCTGGTAGATGATGTGATGACCGAAGAGACGCCCATGAATCCCTGTAGTAAAAAAGGAGATATCCGCAAGGCGGTGGCAGAAAAACTGTTGGATGCCTTCCGGAACCGCGGACTAAAAGGAAGTATCCTTCGCTGCGCTGATTTTTATGGCCCCGATTGTGAAAAAAGCATGATCACTGAAACTGTTTTTAAAAACATGGCCAAAGGAAAAATAGCCCAGTGGCTCGGCAAAACGGATAAAGTACACGCCTTCACCTATATCCCCGACCTGTGTAAAGCAGGCGTAACGCTTGGTCTGGATGCCCCGGCCGACGGACAAATATGGCATGCCCCCACCGATCAGCAGGTTTTAACAGGGAAAGAATGGGTGGCACAAATTGCCAAAGAAATGAATATGCCCCCCAAAGTGACTACTCTCAGCAGTTTTATGGTGGGTATTCTCGGACTTTTTATCCCCATTCTGAAGGAAATCAAAGAGATGATGTACCAGTATAATCACGATTACCGGTTCAGCGATGCCAAATACCAACGCACCTTTGGCGATGTACCCGCCACACCTTACGCCGAAGGAATCAAGGCTACAGCGCAGTTTTATAAATCGGATACAAGGAAATAAAGAGAAGAATATACTCTTTCCGAATTTTGAATCAAAATTCCCTGTCGCAATTCGTTACGACAGGGAATTTTGATTTTCCTTAGGATATTGTGACAATAGTCACACTCCCTTATGATTACAATCATAAATAGCAGGATATTAACTACCCAACCTTTGTTTGGAATTTAAAACTGTACAAAATTATGAAAAAATTGAATCTGGTATCTTCAATAGTGGTTGTCATCCTGCTATTGACCGCCTGTAGTAGCCCGGAAAAAAAAACCAACACAACTTCAACGGAACCTAAATCTGAAACCAGTGATCCTTCTTCTTATGACCCCAAAAGGGGCGAAGGGAAATTTACCGCGGATATGGTCAAAGTTGGCACCTCCCTTGACGCCGTAATGGCCGCAGAAGGACTAAAAGTACAAGGTGTAAAATGCGCTGCCTGCCATAAATTAACCGACGAAAAATTGGTCGGTCCAGGTTGGAAAGGAGTAACCACCCGCAAAACACCCGAATGGATCATGAATTTCATTACCAACCCGGATCCAATGATTGAAAAAGACCCCGAAGTACGCGCACAACTGGAATTGTGCCTGGTTCGTATGCCTAATCAGGCATTGTCGGATACTGAGGCCCGGAATCT
>JBILHQ010000113.1:0-19717 GCA_044350415.1 Saprospiraceae bacterium
GTTTCTCCCACCATATCGGGGATAATCATCGATGAGCGGCTCCAGGTTTTAATGACCTGTTTCCGGGTATTTAGTTTTGCTTTTTCCACTTTAGCCATCAACGAGTGATGAATATATGGACCTTTTTTCAGCGAACGAGGCATAATTTGTCCCTCAGTTATTAGTGAAATATAGTTTTATCCTTTTTTCTTACGGCTGATAATCAGCGCGTTAGAAGCTTTTGTGCGACTACGTGTTTTCAAGCCCTTAGACGGAATACCTTTCCGGCTGCGGGGATGACCACCTGATGCGCGACCCTCACCACCACCCATTGGGTGATCGACTGGGTTCATCACTACAGGGCGGGTACGTGGGCGCCAGCCTTTCCAACGGTTACGACCTGCTTTACCCATGATTTCCAGATTATGGTCGCCATTGCTCACTATACCGATTGTTGCACGGCAAGTTAACAAGATTCGACGCACCTCCCCAGAAGGCATACGAATTGCCGCATAGCGACCTTCGCGGCCCATCATTTGAGCGGAAGTACCGGCACTTCGTACCAGAGAACCACCGCCACCCGGGCGCATTTCGATGTTGTGGATAAAAGAACCCAATGGAACTTCTGCCAGGAACATACAGTTACCAACTTCTGGAGCTACACCTTTTCCTGATTCAATTTGTGAACCAACTTTTAGCCCTTTTGGAGCAATGATGTAAGCCTTTTCGCCGTCAGCATGAATAATCAGTGCAATAAATGCACTGCGATTAGGATCATACTGAATGCTGTCCACCGTTGCAACACCATCTTTATCGCGTTTGAAGTCGATAATACGGTAGCGCTGTTTATGGCCACCGCCACGGTTACGCATCGTGCGGCGTCCGTCAGAATTACGTCCACCGGTGCTTCCGAAGGTAAGTAACAGTGACTTTTCCGGCATTGCGCCTTTGGTCAGTTCCGAACGATCGATTGCAATTCGAAAACGAGAACCTGGGGTAATTGGGTTAAATTTCTTAACTGCCATTATATTAATAATTTAACAATTATTCTTCTATATTACCGAAGATGTCGATGGTTTCACCTTGCGTGAGGGTAACAAATGCTTTTTTATAAGCAGATTTGGTACCACGTACGATGGTGGTTTTAGTGCTGCGAGACTTAGGTTTACCAGGCATAATAGCCGTGTTAACATTAGTTACGCTCACATTGAACATATCTTCGACCGCTTTACGGATTTCAATTTTATTAGCCTCTTTGTTAACGACAAAAACATAAGTATTGAGTTTGTCGGACAATTTGGTTGATTTTTCCGTGATAACCGGTTTGATCAGAATTTGCTTAGCCATGATAATTAAGCCTGATTTTTAAATTTTAATCGCAGGATTCTTTGATTTTAGCAATTGCACTTTCAGCAATGACTAAAGCTCCAGCGTTCATAATTTGATAAGTGTTCAGGTCTTTAGCCGGCGCGATTTCTGCTTTTGCGATATTACGGCAAGAGAGATAAAGCGTTTGATTGTAATCGGCAATAACCGTGAGTGGTTTTTTGTCGGAGACTTTGAGGGCGTTAAGCATTTGCAGGAATGCTTGTGTTTTTGGAGCATCGAAAGAGAAATCTTCCACTACAAAAATACTTCCAGCATGTGCTTTGGCCGATAAAGCGCTACGACGTGCGAGCCGTTTTACTTTGGCATTAACCTGAATGTCATAGTTACGGGGGCGAGGACCGAAGACGCGACCACCACCGCGGTAAAGCGGGTTGTTGATATCGCCTTTACGGGAGCCGCCCGTTCCTTTTTGCTTGTGCAATTTACGGGTTGAACCGCTCATTTCACTACGCTCTTTGGATTTGTGCGTACCTTGACGTTGTGCGTTGAGGTAGCGTTTCACATCAAGCCACACACTGTGCTCATGCGGCTCAATGCCGAACACATCCGCCGGTAATTCTACCGTGCGTCCTGTGTCTTCACCTTGAATATTTAATACCGAGAGTTTCATTGTTTGATAAACTTGATGTGAATTATTTTTCGATGACTACAAAAGCACCTTTATGTCCTGGGACGGCACCTTTAATTAGCATTAAATTTTGTTCTGCAAACACTTTTACCACTTTGAGTTTCCGAACCATTACGCGTTCGTTACCCATCTGGCCTCCCATACGCATTCCTTTCATTACCTTCGCAGCAAAAGAAGAGTTACCGAGCGAACCCGGAGCGCGTAAACGGTTGTGTTGACCGTGTGTTTGTTGCATGACACCGCCGAAACCATGTCGTTTAACAACACCCTGAAAACCCTTACCTTTCGAAGTCCCTACGATGTTCACGTTATCGCCTTCTGAAAAAACTTCATCAACAGTAATTGTTGCGCCAAGTTCTTTTGGAAGGGCCATATCGCGAAATTCGAGAACCTGAGATTTCGGAATGGTACCAGCTTTATCAAAGTGACCAATAAGGCCAGCTGGTGTGTTTTTTACTTTACGATCACCATAAGCCAATTGTAGGGCTTCATAACCGTCATTATCTGTCGTGCGGACTTGTGTTACAACACAAGGACCTACTTCAATGATTGTGCAGGCAATACTTTTACCTGTACTATCATATACGCTGGTCATACCGAGTTTTTTGCCAATCAGACCGTTCACTGTCGTTAGATATATTTAGTTATTTGAACGATTGTGCGTGAATAAATATCGAAACAAATCATTAGCAGTGTTCAGGACACACAAAAAGCGACTTTCCGTTTGAACGGAACCGCTTTCGATATCATCAGTTACTACAAATATTAAGCAGCACTTTGACAATTACCGGAAACACCAGACTTGATTCAGATAATAGAATTGTTGTACTTTTGCGATTAAGTCAACTTGACTTGAATATCGACACCGCTCGGGAGTTCTAATTTGGAGAGCGCGTCCACCGTTTTTTGAGTGGGCGTGTAAATTTCAATCAAGCGCTTGTGGGTGCGTAACTGGAACTGCTCCCGAGCTTTTTTATTCACGTGCGGCGAGCGCAAAACGGTGAATACTTCTTTCTCGGTGGGCAGCGGAATCGGTCCTGTTACCATGGCTCCACTCGCACGTACTGTTTTCACGATTTTTTCAGTAGACTTATCTACCAAGTTGTAATCGTAAGAACGTAATTTGATGCGAATTTTCTGATTCATTACCTTACTAAATGAGTTAGAGAACTAAATTACTTTTGACTTGCCAAATCTTATTACGAAGACATGCTTTTCAAAAGCGGCTGCAAAGGTAGACAAAACACAATTGAATAACCAAGCTATTTTTTATTTTTTTGTAAAATAATTATTTGTGCGAAAAAGAATGACGCGTCTTTATCCTAAAACGATCAGAAATAAGGCATTTTTGTCCCGTTTATTAGAGTTTTACCTGGTTTCGCTGGAAAATTCTCCTTATCAATTAACCTTGCGAAATTTAGCGTGGGATACCCAGATCCCTGAAAATGTGCTTAGACGCCTTTTGAATTACTACCGGACGCCTGAAGACCTTCATTCGATCACTACCACCGATTTTTATATCGCCTTCTCCAATATTATGATTCACTACCCTACCGCATTGATGTGGTGGGATCTGGATGGTCAGGTGTTTGTATCGGTTTGATGTTCACATCCTGAAGAGGACTTGCATTAACCGTTATCACTTTTCTGTTATCCCGAACTTCCCAACAGAAAAATTACATATCTGATTTATGAAACGCTCCATTCCTTTTATTTTGCTGTTTGTTCTTGTGCGTTATGCTGCATTCACTCAGGATTGCAAAACCTTCGACTGCACCATGCAGCAGGCCAAAACTGCTTTTGAGAATAAAGACTACCGCGCAGCCTATACTGGATTCCAATCCGCAAAATCATTCCGGAAATCTAACCTTGCTGAAGCCGATGCCTGGATCGGTAAAGTAGTCGATGCGCTTGAAAACGAAAAAAAGCAAGCACTCACACTGATCGAAAAACCGGAGCCCGGTATTCCAGGTATCGAGGATTTGCTTGATCGGAGGCCTTTTTATAAAGGCCAGTACGGTCTGGCCTTTGATAAGGTAAACGAAAAATATGGATTTACTGACCCAAAAGGCAACATTAAAATAAGGTTTAAGTACCAATATGCAACCCCATTCGATGAGCAGGGATTTGCACAAGTAAGCAATCCGGTATATAAAGGCAGAACACAGCACTTTTTGATCGACACTCTTGGTCATGAATACCGGATGACCAATGACCTGACACTGCTGGATTCCAGTATTACGGCTTTAGACCTGCGCGACAAAAATCTGTCCATTATTCCGGAAAAGGTTTGCCAAAACAAACAATTGCAGGTGTTGTTACTGGGACAAAACAATCTCTCCTCACTGCCGGATAATATTTGCACACTGATCAATCTAAAAATCCTGTACGCCAATGACAACCAGATTGCCAATCTGCCGGATGGTTTCGGGCAACTTCGGCAGTTAGAGGTCCTCCATCTTGGTCAGAATCAAATTTCATCCCTGCCCGCTTCTTTCGGTCAATTGCCCAGGCTGGAAAGCTTCATTGCCCAAGCTAATCAACTTACCCAGCTTCCGGAAACATTTGGCCGTTTATCTTACCTGAAAAACCTTTGTCTTGATTTTAATAAAATCGTACAATTGCCTGAAGGATTTGGACAACTGGCACGGTTGGAATCTTTTGAGTTGATGCACAACCAACTCACTGTGCTGCCTTCGGACTTTGGGCGATTGCATCAACTGAAAGTGCTCTATTTGTTTGACAACCATCTCACCAGCCTGCCAGCCAGTATTGGACAATTGAGTCATTTAACCACGTTATATGTCAATAAGAATCAACTCAGCAGTCTACCCGCCGAAATTGGGCAATTGACAGCCACTGGAAGATTTGATTTTGTATGAAAATCAATTGACCACCTTGCCTGCTACGATTTGCAATTTAAAAAACCTGATTACTGTTGGGTTTAGCAAAAATCCTGTTGCATCATTGCCGGAATGTTTTAAAAACATGGGTACTCAAAGGCCACTTTATGAAGTTGCCGAAGAGGCGGCGGCTTCAGCGCAGCCCGACTCTGCTTTTCTGGCAATGGCGAAGCAATTACTGGGATCTACTTATCAAGATAAATATGAGCGCACGCTTAAAGCAGTCCGGGAGGATACTACGAATGCCCATAATTACTTCAATTTAAGTTTTTATGCCTTGTTTGTAGGCGAATATCCGATGGCCATCAAAGCGGCTCAAAAAACGCTATCGCTGAGTCCCGAATCTGTGAACGTAGCTACCAATCTTGCTTTGGGGTATTTGATGAACAACCAATATGAACAGGCGGAGGTGATTTATAAAAAATGGATGGGTAAAAAATTTGAGGATGATGATGACGATACTGCCAATGATGCTTTTTTAAAAGATATAGCAGATCTGGAAAATGCAGGCATTACCCATCCTGATTTTGCCAAGGTGAAAGTGTTGCTAAAAAAGCAGGAATAGCCTGGCCTGCTTTTATTGCTGTTTCTTTCAAATAGATTTTCCCTTCAACATTGTTTATCATAAAGCCTGGTATTCCATTTAACCCATATTTGCCTGCCAAAATTCCAGTGCATACAGCAGCAACGGAATCTACATCGCCTCCAAGGTAAATGGCCGTTTTTAAACCATCAAATGCGGTAGATGCATATTTCAAAATCCATAAAACTGCCCCGGCAGTCAACATTGCATCGGAAGGCAGCCCTTTAATGCCGGGAAGGAAATAGGGCGGTACAATGGGCTGTGGGCCCAAAAGGATTTCCAATTCCTGTTCATTGATGACCGTTGGAGGCGGCAACTTATTCACTTCGTGCAGATATTGGGCAGTCTCCTGATCGATATGCTGTATATGCTCCAGACAATATGGTATCAGGTCTGCTCCACTTCCATTTCCGATCCACAAGAATTTTGCTGCGCGTGCTACAATAATACTGGCTGCCCGTGCTTTGGGATGCGGGTGTGTGGCATCTGCATTAATCACAGCATAAGTATCAATCAATGCGTCAGGGAGTAGACCCAGCAATGCTGCACGTGTTGCCGGAGCATTCCCAGGATTAGGTCTTTTTCGTTGAACATCGCGTACGGCATCGATACTTTTTTCACCATTGAATACCCAGCGCATCGAACCGTGTCCATTTCGGCCGTACCCTTTCTCCCAAATACCCCGTTGATACTCTTTTGTCCAATACGCTATGAGCAAATCGAGCGTAAATGGTTGGCCGGATAAAAGTGCTTGCAGCAAACCAAGGGTCATTTCTGTGTCGTCTGTATAATCCCAGGGTTGGTAGTTTTCGGTAAAAACATTGTGAGCAACATCACTTGACCGAATGAGGTGCCTGGCATTTACAAAGGCAGTAAAGTCGACATTGGTCCGAATCCAGTCCCGGTCCTGAAATTCCACCCCTGCGCCGAAAGCGTCGCCGATGGCCGTTCCGAGGAGAAATGATGCTATACCAGTATTAGTGGAGGCCAATCCAAAGGTGGATTGCCTTTGGATTGGCCGGACGATATCTTTCATTTTTGCAGCAGATTTAATTCTCGCTCAATATTGACCCTGGCTTGTGGTTCGCAATGTTCAACGAATGCCTTGGTTTTATAAATCGCTGTTTTGGATAAAAAATGCTGCAACACTTTCCGCCTGCCAGGCCGGTATACCAGATTAGGATAAATTGCGAACTCTTCCCTGATTTGATCTGTATAGGTTTGATATTGCTCCCAGGGGGCTCCGAGGATAGACAAATCGGCATCGGTAAACAGGTTGATATCGAATACCAACGAGTGATCGTGTTTTTTGGTAGCCGCTATCATGTCGACCACCAATTGGATACGGTCTTCGGGAATTTGAAGCCACGCCAATTTTCCACGGGCGTATTCGGCACTTCTTTCTTCATTGTCCTGCCGCAATACATTATAAATAATATCGTGGTAGACAATTGCCCATACTATGGCATGCCAATCAGCACAGAATTCTCTGTATGGCAGCAGTTGCTGTAGCAGGTTTTCAAGGTGCGTAAGGGTATGATAATGGCGACCTTCGGCTTCATAAGCCTTTTCAATTTCGTTCCAATAAGTTGCTATAATCGCAACATCATTGGTATAATTGGAAAGAATATTGTGGCATATTTCTTGTAACATAATCCGTTGATATTTGTAATTGCTGTATTAATTACCCCGCAATTGCTGCTTCACTTCCGCCAAAGTCCAATCTTTCAACATCTCCCCATCTCTAAATACCGGCACCATCAATCCTTTTTTGCTTTCTGCCCAGGTACAATTATCGGTCAGGACCAATTTCCCGTCGCGGCGGTCCACGCGCAGAAGGCCCCGGGCGCTGCGTTTGGTGCCATCGTCCGTTTTAGGTTCTTTAAAAATGGCGCGACCTTCTCCATTGACTTCACCATAGGTGGCTTTCATGGCAAAACCAAAAGTATCGCGGGTAACGTGCTGGTAGGTGTACGAACCAATCCCAAAAACGATATTGCCCGAAGCAAAACCTTTGGCGATCAATTGGTCACAGATAGCCTGGCAACGCTCCAGGGTAATGCTGTCGCCGTAAATTACACCAATATGAGCATCGAGGAGTTTGTGCCCAGTGGCCGTCAGCGAACCGCCAAAGATTTCCCACAGACATTCCACTGCGCCTTTGTGTTCGGGGCTGCCAATGGGCGCATCAGGGTTGCCACAGATGATATGGACCGGATTGCCGGAGTCGGGCCGAATAACCACTTTGCCTTCGCGGGCCAGGATAATTGGTTTCAGTTCAGTCATCAATTCGGTAATGACCTGCCAAAAATCCCAGGTATCGGAAACGATGGAAACGATGCCACATGGGTACACCTTCTCGATCAGGCGACGGAAAGTGCCGATTTCGCCTTCCTGGGTTCCCATGCACATGACGGAGTGTTCAGTGGCTGGTACGCTGCCGCCGATGAGTTCCAGTTCGGCATTAGCGCCATAGTATTCTTCCAGAAAGTCGATAGCCGGAATAGAATCGGTGCCTGTAAAACTCAGCAAGTGAGCCGCGCCGCTCATCATAGCCGATTCCACACCGCCCATGCCGCGAAAACTAAAGTCGTGTCCCTGCCACTGTACAAAATCGGGATCGCTGCCGGTTACCTTGGTATAATGATCGAGCATTCTCCTGTATTCCGCTGCGGTGGTGGCACTGGTGCAAGGCAACCATACGGCGGCAGAAAGCAGGGTTTCGAGAAAATTGGTGAGCCAGAAAAATGCAGAGACAGTGTTGTGAATGGTAAACATAGGTACTTTCATCGGCACCCTGATACCTTCCGGCAATGCCCTGATTTCGAGGGGTAAATACCCGAGGTCGTGCAGGGATTCAATGTGTTCGTAAGTAATGGCACCGGGGCCGAGGTAGGTTTCGATGCGGCGTTTGTAACGGGCCACTACTTCCGATTTGGGGCGGGCGAAAAACTGCCGGTTGAAATCGTCGATCAGGTATTTTTTGATGGCGTATTGTAATCCGAAAAAGACAACGTACTCCACGCCGGGCATGCGGCTTTTGCGGGGAGTGAGGTTGGCATACACTAAAGTGGTGCCATCGGGATATTGGTTGCGGTGATCGACTTTATAGCCGTCTGAGAGATGAATGGGTGACATAGTTTAGAAGTTAGGAGTTATGAAGTATGAAGTATAATAGCAACATCCGAAAGGGAATAGCACACTTGAGCACCGTTATTGTTGAGCAATTCGGCAACAGCGTTTAGGCTGTTCCATTGTTCCGGGGTAAATCTTTCATTGCCGTCCCAAGGTATTATCAAAGTCAACGGCCACCACGATGGATCCATATTTTTGATATTCTTCCAGCAATCGCTGACAAGTATTTTCCGGGTTTAAAAAGTGATATTTCATGATGTGTAGTGAAGTGCAATAACGGTCAATTGGGGCTGAGCCGTACCATTATAAAAAGAATTGGTGGTAAAAACACCGTCCAACTCATTCGTGAGTGCATCCGTTCCATTACTGAAAATACCGTGACTGATGGCCAGGAATATGCGCCCGGCATTTTTGGAACGAAGAGTTTTAGCCAACTGTAAAAATGTACCGCCGCCGTCGCAGATATCATCGACGATGAGACAATCGACTCCTTGCAAATCGTTGGCGAAAACCTGCGCTCCGGAGAGCCTGCCGGTTTTAACGTCCCTGATTTTATCGCATTGCACCACCCTTTCCCAATGAAGTGCTGCAGCAAGGTGGTGAATTTTTTTGGCAGAACCAGCGTCAGGAGCGATCAGGGTAAGCTGGTGCGGATCGGGAATAGCGTCGATTACCTGCTGAATATAGTGGTGGTTGCAAACACAATTGCATTGATCGAGCAAGGCTGGCGTTACCTCAGAGTGCGGGTCAAAAACGGTAACCCTACTGAATCCGACTGAATTGACCATAGATACATACACTTTTACGCTTAATGCTTCGCCCAAAGTCATCACCCTGTCATGCCGTGCTGCGGGCAAATAGGGAATAAACAATTCTACTTGTTGAAAACCCATCCGTCGGAGGGCATCTTTGGCAAGTATGGCGAGCATAAAATCGTTGCAGGTGCGAGCCTGGACTGTAATGCAAACAGGTGTATCGACAGGAGCAGTCGAGGGTTCAATCCTGATATGGGGTTCGCCGCCGTTAAAGATAAATGATTCGAAATGGAGTGCCGGTTCGAATCTAAGTGCGGGTGAAAGGTTCAGGTAAATCATTTTGTGTAATTTTTACGCAAATATATAGGCGCAAAAAAATAACATACAAATATTTTGCGTAAAAAATACACAAAATATTTTGCCTTATGTATAACTATTTGATTTCAAATAGGAATCCTTTCTCCCTTAAAGTATTGTATTTTGCCTTATCAAACCGGAATAATATGCCAGGGCGGCCTTTTTGTGCGGTTCGGCGCAGTTTCACTTCTTTTAAAATACCGAAGCCCATAAATTTTCTGCGAAAATTGCGGCGTTCAATTTTACGACCCAGAATTGTTTCATACAGGTTTTCCAGATCAGAAAAAGGAAAATCAGTGTCGAGCAGGTTAAGACCAACAGGCTCATAAGTGAGTTTATTGCGCAGGCGTTGTAGGGCATAATGCAAGATTTTCTGGTGGTCAAATGCCAGTGCAGGCAACTGATCGACCGGAAACCACTGTACCTCGGACGCGTCAGTACTTGCTACAATTTCAAACTGTTCAGGGTTCACTAATCCGAAATAAGCCACCGTTACGATCCTTTGGCGCGGATCACGGTCAGGATTGCCGAAGGTGTACAATTGTTCCAGGTAATTGATCGCCACACCGGTTTCTTCTTTCAATTCCCGCTCTACCGCAGTTTCCAATGATTCGCCGGGCAATACAAAACCGCCAGGCAAAGCCCACTTATTTTCAAACGGCGCATATTGGCGCCGGATGAGCAGTACATTCATTTGTTTTTGATGATAACCAAAAACAATCGCATCGACCGTGAGCAGAATTTCTGAGGATTGCATGCCACAAAGGTAGGGAGCCTTTGCATACCGAGTACCACAATATCGAACACCGAATACCGAAGTGGCGTAAATTACACACCAGATACAGCGATTTGTACTATAGAATAAAGTAGCGGAGTGCTAACGGGCTAATGTTGAATATTCCGTTGCGCAGTGCCGCACCAGATTGAGTTGACATCATTTTAGCCGGTTTAGCCGACACAATCGGTCATTTTGACAACTCCTGACTGAATCACTTTTAACATTTCCCGGTTTGAAGAGTCCAAAAAATATTCCTGTTTAAAAAACACAGGACTTATTGGATATGAAAATGCAATTCAAAGTATTGATCCCGGCTGCAATGGTCTACTTCGCAACAGTATTTGCACAAGCACAAACGGGCACACAGCCCGCCGCCCGCCCTGACACCGATGTCGCTGCGCCACCAAAGGTTGAACGAAAAGCGAAAATGGAAAAGGACCTTAACCTGAATGAGGCGCAGAAAGCCCATTTTGATAAAGTGAATGCTGAATTCCGGCAACAGGAGAAAACTGTCAGGGAACAAATGGCCAAAGAACGGAAGCAACGGAACGAAGCACGCACAAAAGCGTTAAAATCAACCCTCACTGCTGAACAGTCCACCAAATTTGATACCCTGATAGCTGAAAGAAAAGAGCAGCACAAGGCGGCCAGAAAAGAAAGGAAAGGCGGGAAGGGAAAGCAATAAAAATTAGGGTTGTTTTTCCAGTGAAACAGATACTGGCGTACCAACAAAAAAGACAACCATCTCTGGTTGCCTTTTTTTGTGCGGGAAGGGGGAGTCGAACCCCCACACCCTTACGGGCGTACGCACCTGAAACGTATGCGTCTACCAATTCCGCCATTCCCGCGTATCACTTCCCTGTGTAAACTAACGCTATTTCGGAAAGCGAGTGCAAATGTAAATCCTTTTTTTGCTTCGTCAAGCCCTTTGTCGGTTTTTTGGAAAAAAATTCCGGAAGTCGTCCAACT
This sequence comes from Saprospiraceae bacterium, assembly GCA_044350415.1. Lineage (GTDB taxonomy): Bacteria > Bacteroidota > Bacteroidia > Chitinophagales > Saprospiraceae > M3007. The sequence goes on from JBILHQ010000113.1 coordinate 11,477, forward strand.
CATCCGACCTTTGCCCCATGAAATTCCTTGTTATTCAAACGGCTTTTATCGGCGATGTGATCCTGGCGACCGCTTTAGTGGAGAAAATTCACTGGCACTATCCTGACGCCTCTATTGATTTTTTGCTCCGAAAAGGCAATGAATCACTGTTGAAAGGGCATCCATCGATATCACAAACGATTATTTGGGATAAAAAAGGAGGAAAATACACCAACCTGTTGCGCATCCTTCAGCAAATTCGCCGGAAGCAATATGACGTAGTGATTAATTGCCAGCGGTTTGCGGCTTCCGGATTGCTCACTGCTTTTTCTGCTGCAAAAGAAAAACTGGGTTTCCAAAAAAATCCATTTTCATTTCTGTTTTCCAAAGCATTCCCGCATATCATCGGAGAAGGGCCCTCGCGGTTCGGCCTGCCCTATATTCATGAAGTGGACCGCAATCTTTCCTTAATCGAACACCTGACCGACCGGCTGCCGGAAAAACCGAAGCTCTACCCCTCTGACACCGACTATGATCGGGCACGGGAAATTGCCGCCGGCAGTACATACGTTTGTATGGCTCCCACTTCGATTTGGTTTACCAAACAATGGCCAGCCGAAAAATGGGCAGAACTCATCCATAAAATTCCTGCAGGAACAACCATTTTCCTGTTGGGTGGCCCCGATGACGCCACTGCCTGTACACATATTCAGCAATTGGCCGGTCGGGAACAAGTCGTGAACCTCGCCGGGACCATCAGTCTGATTACCTCGGCTGCCCTGATGCGCGATGCAGCCATGAACTACGTCAACGATTCCGCTCCGCTGCACCTGGCTACAGCAGTGGATGCTCCAGTAACTGCCATTTTTTGCTCCACCATACCAGCCTTTGGATTTACGCCATTATCAACCAACAGTAGCGTTGCTGAAACGACCCTGCTACTGTCCTGCCGGCCCTGCGGACTGCATGGATACCGCAAATGCCCAAAAGGGCATTTCAGGTGCGCCGAGATCGTGATTACAACTACCCGTGACCTCAAGTCCCAATAACCTTGCAGTTTAAAATAACAAAAAAAATACCTTTATTTTTTAAAAATGACCGTTCCTTTTAATTTTGATACCTTTTTTTAAATATTTTCAAATTTTAAAAAAATACATAATTTTTACTAATTCATGATTATTAATAACACATTTGATAACAATTAAGTAATTTCGTTGCCAAATTTACAGTATTTGATCAAATTAATTGCTGAAAAAATCTTTAAAAAGCTCAATATTGTATCGTTTTGACAAGCTCAATGTACCATATATGGGAAAAAGGCGTTTTCTTTGCAGAGTCGTAATGACAAGCAGCAATCAAACGAGATTGCAACTCCAACAAATGAATAGAGAAAAAAAGAAGGTTTAAACGGTAAAAAGCCGGCAAATACCTTAAAGAGCAACCGAAGGCGGGGGCCCTCCAACCCTTTCACACGAGAAAGGGTGGAGGGCTATTTTTTTTCAGGATTATTAAAATCAAAAAGAGCGGCGCTTATTTTTCAGAAAACGGCACCATTTTAAAATAAACCGAAACATAAAAAAATTATAGTTTGTTATTGAAGAGTCCTATACCGTTATCAAACCAGAAAATTCCTTTTTTCCTGCATATTCCATTTATTTTTTTCTTTTTATGGTCTGTCCCAACAAGTATATTACTTTTGGGGATGGAAAAAACGTATTTGATCTTGTTGCTCTTTGCAACCAGCCATCTCATTGCGTGCTGTAAAAACAGCAATGCCTCTACACCTGCCTCCCTGACGACATCGTCTTCTATAGTCAAATCAACAGATAAAAAGATAGCTGGACTCACGATGGTAGCCCCTCCCCGACCTTTCCCAACTGATCCGATGCCTCAGATACAATCAGTAGGTGCAGGCTGGATTGCTGCCGTTCCATACGCCTTTACAAGGCCCGGAGAAGCTAGTGTTCACTATCATGCAGATGGTGGTGGTCAATGGTGGGGCGAAACACCTGCTGGCACCGCCGAAACAATCCTTACCGCACACCGTTCGGGGATCAAAGTAATGCTCAAGCCACAGGTGTATATTCCGGGAGGGTGGACTGGCGCGTTGGACTTTGGCACCGATCAGGAATGGGAGCAATGGGAGGCGGGATATACGCAATATATCATGCACATGGCGCTAATTGCCGATACCACACACGCAGATCTTTTTTGTATCGGCACCGAATTCAACAATGCTATTAATAAACGAACCAATTACTGGCGAAAACTCATTGTACAAATCAAGACCCAGTACCATGGCAAATTAGTTTATTCCTCCAACTGGGATGATTGGGAAAGCGTACCTTTCTGGAACGACCTGGACTATATCGGTCTGGGCGGCTATTTTCCGCTCATAGAAGCCGAAACGCCCACAGTTGAAGCCCTTTGTGAGGCATGGAAGCCCATCAGGGACCGGCTCAAAAAATTCAGTCAACAACAAAATCGCCCCGTTCTTTTTACCGAATTTGGATATATGAGTGTCAGTAACTGTGGCTGGCGCAACTGGGAATTGGAGAATGGCATCAAATCACGCCCAATCAATGAACAGGCTCAGGCTAACTGCTTTGACGCTCTTTTTAGTACCTTTTTTACAGAATCCTGGTGGGCCGGCGGTTTCTTATGGAAATGGTTCCCCAATGGCCAAGGCCACGAAGGTTATCCGGAGCGTGATTATACCCCACAGGGCAAACTGAGTGAGACGATCATCAAAAAATGGTATAGTTCCCATTAGCAACTACTGCGAGCACAATATAAATACCGTAAAACATGTACCCCGAGTTACTGACAGGCACTATACTTGTAATGAACGACTGTTGCTGGTTTGGGTAATAGCACAAAGGTCTGATTTAAGCAATAAACCAGCAACCTTCGAACCTTCAGATGTACTACATTTGCCTCCGATTCCCAACCTGTGTTTTATTTAATCATTTTTATTATTGCCATGGTAAAAAAAATTTGCTTTCGGTTGCTGGTGCTTGCACTGAGCATGAATCATTTGTTTGCACAATCTGCCAAATGGGAATTTGGCCCCTCTGTACTTTCCTCTCATTACCTGGGAGATCTGGTAGCGTCGAGATTACCAACACCGAAAGGAGCAGGATGGGGTGGTGGATTGTTTTTGCGCCGCAATGTGGGCGAAGCGTGGTCGATCCGCGCTAATGGCAGTTATATGCAGCTGTTGGGAGATGACTTATTTTTCTCCGACAACCGCTCCTACCGCAATTTTTCTTTTTCCACACAACTGTATGAGTTATCCCTCCTGGGCGAATGGGACCTGCGCGGCCACCATCGTTACCACAAAGGAAACCTCAAAAAAACGCTTTCGCCCTATATTTTGGGTGGCATCGCAGGTTTTTTCTTTGAGCCCACACCACTATTCGGTAATGGAACAGAAACACCTCTTGTGGCTCAGGACCGGGCAGGGGATTATGTCCAAACGGGATGGAGTATTCCACTCGGCGGGGGTTTGCGATACGATCTTTCGCGGCGTACCACCCTGAGCGCTGAGTTCATGATGCGGGTGCCCTTTACAGATTATATCGACGGTATCAGTGCTTCGGCCAATCCTGATGCGCGCGACTGGTACATGACCGCAGGGCTCAACCTGGCTTTTCGCTTTGGTCGGTATAAAGACAAAGATGGCGACCGGGTGTTTGACAAATACGACGCCTGCCCTGATATGCCTGGTGAAAAATTGCTGGCAGGATGCCCCGATACCGATGGAGACGGTATCATCGATCAAAACGACAGTTGCCCTTATCAACGCGGCGGTGCCGGAATGAAGGGATGCCCTGACCACGACGGCGATGGCATTGCAGACCGTGACGACCGTTGCCCTGATGATATTGGAGAAAAAGGGTTTGCCGGATGCCCCGATAAAGACGGCGACAGTATTCCTGATATTGATGATCTTTGTCCTGACCGCCGTGGCGTTTTGTACGCTAAAGGTTGTCCCGACACCGATCGCGATTCTATTCCCGATGATGAGGACAAATGCCCAACCGAAGCAGGGCTGGCTGTGAACCAGGGCTGTCCCGACCGCGATAAAGATAGTGATGGCGTGGTCGACCGACTTGACCGCTGTCCCGACAAACCGGGTCTCCGGGTATTTGATGGCTGCCCTGACAGCGACGGTGACGGGATAACAGATGCGAAAGATAATTGCCCTTCGCAGGCTGGCATTGCGGCCCTTAAAGGTTGTCCGGAAATAAAGAAAGAAGAATTGGCAATACTTGCCAAAGCCATGACGGGCGTACAGTTTGATGCCAACAAGTCAATCCTTCGCAAAGTATCCTTTCCAATTCTCGACGATGTGGCTGCCCTGATGAAAAAATACCCCTCGTATAAATTAGCCATAAAGGGGCACACCGACAGCGACGGCAATGACGCCAAAAACCTGGCCTTATCAGAAAGCCGTGCAAAAGCATGTTTAGACTATTTAGTCACTAAAGGGGTAGTTGCAACCCGGATGACTTCTGCCGGTTTTGGTGAAACCCAACCAATGGTACCGAATACCAACAAGGCAAACAAGGCAAAAAACCGGCGGATAGAATTCGTCATGAGTATGGAATAAAACGGTTACTGGGTTGCTGGTTGCTAGATTACCAGAACTTTTCCATCATGAACTGCTCTAAAATTACTGCAGCGGCAATTTTATCGACTAATGCTTTATCGCGGCGTTTTTGTTTTTTAATCCCACTGTTCAGGATAATCCGTTTTGCCTCTACGGACGTAAAACGCTCGTCCTGCCGATGAACGGGGCGCTGGAATACTTCAGCTAATTTAGCGGCGAACTGATCTACTTGTGCTGAAATATGCGTGGGATTTCCATCATGGTGGAGCGGCAAACCCACTACGAATGCCTCTACGGGCTCCGTCGAGCAGTATTGTTTTACATAGTCCAACAACTCCGCAGTGGGAACGGTAGTAAGCGGACTAGCAATAATTTTTAGCGGATCGGTAACGGCTATCCCTGTTCTTTTCAGGCCATAATCAATGGCCATAATTCTCCCCATAACATTTGTTATTTACGCTTACCGAATTGTACATTAATAAAGAAGTTCAGAAATATCGGGCTGTTGGCATCGGAAACTAAGATCGGTACGGGTTTAGGGAACACGTCGAGCATCATACCTATTTCGAGCGCCCTTACGTTTTCATCAAATGCACCCCAGTCCATGTGAAAAGCAAGCGATGCATTGGCACCCGGCAAAAAATTGATATCACTTAACCCACGGGTATAAGGTGCTGCTCCGAGAATACGGTTGTTTTGTAAAAACACATCCGCATTTTCCGGTGAATATTTTTCCAGCCGGATAATATAATTCAAAGGATTGTCCGGACTGAAACGGGTCAGGGCAAGGTAATATGGTTTGACCAATGCCAGTGACGGTCCATAAGTATAACTAATACCGACTGCCACTCCTTTTGACTTTGCTTTTTCGGAAAAATATTTTTTGGCTCCCCAGCCACCGCGAAGCAGCAATACAGCATTTTGTTTGCCAAATACGTAAGAGCGGTAGCGCGTTTGTGGCGGCGCACTTTGTTTGGTTTCCCTCGGGTGGTTAAATGTACCTAAACTAAGGTGGTAAAAAGTTGTCCGGTCGTATGTGCGCAACCGGCCTTTTTCCATGCCCACAATCCACCCGCGATTAGTGGATAACCGCAGGTTATAGGCCGTTTCCCGGTTGTAAACAATACCGAGCGGCTGGTTCGCCGATTGCCCCTGCAATGCAGGTGCCAGCGACATGAATAAGAGTACAAATGTAAAAATGCGTAACATCGTCCGGGAATTTGATTCAAATATAGGCAATGATTCCATTGGAAACAAAAAAAATGCCGGAACGACTAAAAAAAACTGTTAATAACAGTATTTAATATTTGACACAACAATAGTTCCAAAATGCTCTTTTGCCCTTAATGGCCAATTTTGTTTTTAAAAAACTTCTTTATGCCCCAAATACATAACAAAAAACCGTATTTTAACTAAAATAAAAAATTATTCATGGAATCAATAATTAGTTATTTGTTGACCAGTTATCAGTCACAGCGTTGACAATATCAGGCTGGACCGCTCCGCTTGTAGTCAATACTATGACTGATAACAGATCAACAGATAACTCATTTAATACAACTCCATCAATTTACTCACCACGCCGCCATCTGTAATGAGTTGCATCATGTACATGCCGCTGTGCATACTGTTGAGCGGAAGTGCTACCTCATGGTAACCTGCATCACCAGCAACAGCGTGTTCCGCAACAGTACGGCCATTCAGGTCGGTAAAAGTGATTTGGGCTATTGTTTCTTTCGGCAACATGTAGCGGGCGGTCACTTCCGCTCCCCGAACCGGATTAGGCACAGGCGACAATAATTGGGGGCTGTTTCTTTGTCCGGTAAATGGAATAAACCGGAGCCGGGCGGCCATTTGCCGGTGATTGCTCAGGTACACTTCCGGATGGACAGCCGACTTATTAATATCGATATAATCAGACAATTTACCTGCTTTCAGCGTGGTGAACCTCATAGTGAAGGCGTGCTGGTTGATAAACATTTCGCCACCTTCCGGCAGGTAACCAAGCGCATTCACCCAACCGGCCCGCACGAGCGGCGTGTCGTCTTCTTTTTTAAGTTGCTGCGCCGGAACCAATCCCGGCGTAGCGGCCAACATGGTCAATGCGAATGGATCATAAGCCAGGGCAATCTGAAAACCAGCTAATCCAACCAGTTCCGGCGTAATCACCGGCACCTCAACGGTTTCTCCTGCTTCAAACTGCTGGTCGTAAATAGTAAATTTGATTTGGCGGAGTCTTTCAGCGCGGTCTTCGAGATCCCCGCCTGTGAACTGGTTGCCATCGCCGGAGCCATCCAGGTCGCCGCTTTTGACGGCTATCCATTCAGATTGTCCTGCGCCGTTGGCTGTCAGGCAAATCTGTTGTGTTTCGGGGAATTCAATCGTGCTGCCCGGCATGGAAGCATCCGCCGGGATAAATTGCCAATTGGCTACCCCAGGCCATTGCTGCGCCACACCAATAGATGCCTGGATGATGGCTGATACATCTTCTGTAGTCAGGATACCATCACCATTCACGTCTGATGCGGCAAATTGCCAGGGTTTATCAAAATTTTCGATCGTGTGGATATTCAAATCGAGCAACAAGGCGTCCAGGGTACTGATACCTGTTGGAGCTCCTGCGGTATTCATGAATGGAGTGATGTTGTAACACCCAGGAATCAGTGCCATAGGTCCGGTTTGGCCCGAAGCATTGGTGACCACACTGGCGGCTACCGTTTGGTTAGCCGTTTTAGCGGTTACCGTTGCGCCCACCATTGGGGTGCCGCCTGTTTTTTGCACCTTATTCGTCACCGATGCTGAAGGCGCACAAATACCCATATTGTCCTGTACATTGACGTAATTTTGGCAATAATCGGCGTTTCCGTGTTGGTCTTGCCCCCATATTTCCACCAATTGGGTGCCGGTTTCATTGCAATCGAAGGTAACGCCTGTACTCCCTGCAGGAAATCCCATGCCAGTTCCCGCTTTGCGGATGGCGATTTTGATCAAATTGGAAGGCGTACAGTTGTCGGTCGCATATTGTAAAAAGTCACTCGCCCACAGGGTAATCATGCCGCTTTGCATCAGGTTGACACTCAGTCCGTTGATACACACAATGGTTGGATTTTTGCAATCCCGCACTTCAAATTCGTATTTACAGACCGCTTCATTGCCACAGTGGTCACCGGCCACCCATTCAATTTTATGGGTACCATACGGCAATTGAAAACCCGCCGGGAACAGGATTTTCCCGTGTAATTTATTGTTGACTGTCGTGAGTTCTATGGGCCAGGCCGTGGCATCACTGGAATTGACGTAGGTTTCCATGGAACCATTGCTGTCCAGGTCTAACCAAAGCCGGTAACCAAGCGTCAGATCGAGTCCCGAACAAACGTCGGACACATCGGTCTGCAGATCAACCGGGCCTTCGCAATAATCGTAATGCGGCGGATAGGAATACAAACTGGTATTGTTGTTGGTATAATCACAGAAAAGCACCTTGCTCGTCGGACAATTACTGAATACTGGCGGATCAGTGTCATACACTTTAATCACCTGAATATATTCCAGGTAACCGTGGTTGGCAGCATTGCCGACTGCCGTTGGCCCCACATCGGTGTTCGTTGGGTTATTGATATAGGTGGGCAGAATATTGGCATTGTAAT
>JBILHQ010000114.1:0-19661 GCA_044350415.1 Saprospiraceae bacterium
ACAGATGTCTGTGGCGCACCGATGATCAGTTCAGCACTTGGCAGTATCTCCACGGATGGTTGTATTCGTTCGCAAACACGAACCTACACAGCGACCGACGGCTGCGGCAATACGTCCACATGCACACAGGTATTCACCTGGACAGTGGATTTAGTACCACCAGTCTTTACGTTCTGTCCTCCGGGCGCAAACCTGGGATGCAACCCAACAGGTGTTCCTGCTGCAGGTGCAGCGACAGCAACAGACGTATGTGGAGCGGCCACTATTAGTTCTTCATTAGGAGCTATTACAACAAATGGATGTTCGCGTTCGCAAACACGGACGTATACAGCGACGGATGGGTGCGGCAATACGTCCGCATGCACACAGGTGTTTACCTGGGCAGTAGACCTTACGCCACCGACGATGGTTTGTCCTCCTCCGGTAACAGTATGTTGTACTTTTGAAGTGCCACCTGTGGCAGCGAATTCAGTAATAGCGATTGACAACTGTGGCAGTAGCGTTACAGTGACACATGTTGGTGATGTAATTTCTAACCAAATTTGCACTAACAATTATACTTTAACACGTACTTACCGGGCAGTAGATGGTTGTGGAAATTCAACAACCTGTGCGCAGATCATTATTGTAAAAGATATTATCGCGCCGGTATTTTCAACGCCGCCTCAAAACGTGGTAGTTGATTGCGGTCCGAATAATTTAGCGCAATACCAAAACTGGCTGAATACGCATGGTGGAGCTGTGGCAACTGATTATTGTAACACCACATTTATGTGGAGTTATACCGTCAGTAATGGCGTAGGTCAATGTGGCAATACCTTCAAAAGATATGTCAAGTTTACGGTAAAAGATGATTGTGGTAACAGGGCGACCAAAATCGCCAGTTTTACAGTTGTGGATATGACACCTCCGGTATTTGTGGTGCCGGCACAAGATTTGACAGTTGAATGTTCGGAAGACGATCAGACAGGAGAAGCCAGTTATTATGAGTGGCTTGACAATCGGGCAGGATCACAGGTAGTCGAAAACTGTGGTGTGGCGAAATTGGAATACCACTTGTCGAATGAAGTGAAAGGTTGTGGCCATTCATGGTCCCGGACGGTAGTTTTCACTGCGATAGATGAATGTTTAAACTTGTCGCAGGACGCTGCAACTTTCTCCTTTGTTGATCATACACCACCGGTGATTGTTTCTTGTGCTCCTGATATGACTGTTGAGTGTACAGAAGATGTTTCGTTGCCCGCACCTCAGGATGTCAATGCGTATGACGTATGTGGTCAAGCGACTGTAACCCTTGCATCAACCGATGTAAAAGGATATGGCTGTGAGAAGGATCCGATGTATGTTACTTACACCTACGCAGCAACGGATGAGTGTGGAAATGTCAGTACCTGTAACCAACAGATCACAGTGATTGATGATACACCGCCCACATTGAATTGTCAGGATACGATAGATGTCATTTGTGTGAATGATTTGCCGACGGAGAACGAAGCGGTAGTCTTGATCACACAATTGGTATCGAGCGACAATTGTGATAATTTCCTTTGCGTGATTCTTGGCTCGTATTCGACAAGTCCGAACAGCATCACATTTGAGGCCATGCTGAAAGACGCTTGCGGCAATGTTGCTCCGCCTTGTTCGATCACGTTTATCGCTACGGGTGGATGCAAACCATTGTGTTCTGGTACCCAGGATGATTGGGGTAATCCGACAACAATGATTAACGGATTCTCCACGCTGAATATGATTACCGAATATATCAATGACAATGGTAATTTGGTAGCAGGCAGGGTAAATAAAACAGTAGAAGCTGCTACACCTGCATGTGTGTTAAGTATGTTGCCAGGCGGTCCAAATACCAATCAATTGGGGTTAGGTCACTATATTGGCAACATCTCCAACGGATGCGATCCGGGCGGCAACACCATCAATGCTGATGGCACTCTGAAGAATGCTGTGGCGGGTAGTGTAATGGCACTTAAACTGAATATTTGGTTTAACCTGAAACATAACCAGCGCAACCTTGGTATCCAGAACCTGAATAACATGCCTGATTGTATAGCCGACGACCTCATTCTGGAAAGATTGGGTGTTCATAAAACAGTATATGATGTGGCCAGGTTGGCCGATGATTACCTGTCAGGCGTAGGAGCATTTCCGCCGCATTTTGGGGAATCTATTCTGAATACGCTGAAAAGACTGAACAAGTTCTTCATTGGTTGTGGGGTAAATGACCCATGTCAGGATGGATTTGCGCCGGAAAGCAGGTCGGTGTCATATAGCGGTATCGACAATATTGAGATCGCTCCAAATCCGTCAACAGGAACATTTATGCTGACATTTATGTCTGAAGAAGAGGGCAAAGTAGTAGTGAAACTTGTTTCACCGAATGGCGTTGTCAATGAAAGAATATTGACCGTGGCAGCAGGATTGAACAGGACGCAACTATCATTTGAAAAAGTACCTTCAGGGGTATATTCGTTGTTGCTGCAAACCAGTACTGGAACAGTAAGTCAAAGGATAGTGATTGTGAAGGATTAACGAATACAGTTAGTCTGATTAAAAACAGCACGCGGTACGTCATGATGATGTGCCGCGTGTTTGTTTTTTTTAATTTTCGCCGGAGAGCAGTTGCATTCTTTTTTCTGATTTCGCATGCCCGGGAGAAAGGCTCAATACATAGGCATACATTTCACGGGCAGGGTCGGGGAGGCCCAGTTGCAGGTAACATTCTCCTAAAGCAAAGGCAGCCACATGATTTTCAGGGTTCCCTTTCAGGGAATGTTGCAGGTCCTGAACAGCTTCTTCGTACTGTCCCATATCCATTTTGCTAATGGCCCGGTTGTCTAATGCCTCAAAAAAAGTGGGTAGTAAATCTAATGCTCTGGAATAGGCATTGATAGCCTCCTGGTGAAATCCATTCTTCGAAAGCCGGTATCCTTCGACATAGAACAACTTCGCTGTTGCGATTAATTCGGCAATATTTTGGCCGGTGGCCTTCACATAGCCGTTAAAATCCGTTTGTTTCAGGTATTCATGGTAACCGTAAAAATCTTTTTCCTTCAGTGGCTCCCGGGCAAATACCACAGCATCAGCAAATGCAGCACTGTCGATTGGCACATGCAAAATAGTAGCTTTTAAAAGTGTGGGATCTTGTGGCAGGTCACTGGTGTCGGTAAATATGGTTAAGTGATAAATACCTGCCTGTTGATCTTCCTCCAATAACCGAAAAACGCTGTATTGGCCTTTTCCCTGAAGGTAAAAAAAATCACCTGGTACTGGTTTTTGTTTCTGAGAAGCGCTGGTTTTTTTCTTTTTTCGGAATAAGTTTTGGATAAACCCCATGGTTTTAGGTGCAATCATTGATGATGGATTCAAAGTCCTCAAAATTACAACCGTATTTTATAATTTGGAAAAAATAATTAAAAAAATAGCCTTCCTGAAGTGATCAGAAAGGCTGTTGAAAAAGTCTACGTTACGGTCTTTCTTTTTCACTGTTCGCCCAGCGTACGGCCACCACTGTTCCGATTACTCCTAACAATCCCAATCCCAGCAATCCCAATAGTAAACCCGGTGAGGAACGGCATTCCAGCAAGCAGTCAGACCACCCCGAAGGGAAAAATTGTACTGCCGGCAATGCGGCCGGCTCTTCTTTGTATAGCGCATCTGGTGATATGTTGATTGCTGCCGGGGATTCTGCCGGCATGTCGATGCTTTGGTAGGAAGGGACAAGATCAGAGGCCCTGGCAGTCGAAGTGGCTGCGTAGTCGACCGTTTGTGCTGCTGCTGGAAAGGCAAAGAGGAGGCTGGACGCAAATAGGATTGCGGATGAAGTGAGGTGTCGCATGATGGACTTTATTTGTTATTGATGATACAAAGGTAGTGGGGAGCAAGGCGCGCGCGCCACATGATGATGTGGGTGGGAGACCTTTGATCAACAGGAAAAGTATGGGGGAGGACGGGCTGGAGGATCTGGACTGATCGTGCAAATGATAGCACGCTGGTTGCAGGGACAAAGATTTTCTGCAACCAGCTTGTATTTTATGTGATCAATAGTTGTGTATTTTTGCTTTTTAAAAGGAAGTGGTTAGGCCAATCTCTCCACCTACGCCATCAGGAAAGTATTCGAACATGGAAGAAATAATCAAAGAAATTGCTGAATTAATCGACTGCAACGATGTGGTGTACCTACATAAGGAAACGCATGAATTCTTGTCGTACCCTGTGCCGGGTGAAGGCGGCTACGGTAGCGATGAATTTGATTATTTGATGCAGGAAGTAATGGATGTGGTGGATTTTGCGCCAGACATGTATATCCGGATTGATCCGCTCGATTCCCATGCGTCTTATCAGATCATGGAAGCGTTTGTGGAGACGGTGAAGGATGAGCGGTTGCAAGGCCGGTTGCAAGGGGCTCTGACGTCCAGAAAACCTTTCCGGCAGTTCCGGGATGTGGTGGAAACGGCCAGAGTTGAGGAGGCTTGGTATGCTTACCGGGGTGCTTATTTGCAGATGTATGTGCGGGATAGGATAGGGGAGGAGTGAGATGTGCGTGATGTCGATGGACACTCTCCTCCTCCTCTCAATTTTTTCGTAACACACGACAACATTTTCTGACATTACGCTCGGAAAAATCCTTTTAAATCCGTGTCTAATCTGTAAAATCCGTGTTCCTGCGACCTCCCGCCCATCGACCTCCCGCAAAACTCACCTCCGCATATCACTCGGAGCCTTACCGTACACCTCATGAAATACCCGCGAAAAATAATTTGGATCAGAAAATCCTACTTTGTATGCAATCTCCGAAACATTCATATCTGTCGTTTGTAACAACTTTAAAGCGGATTGTAAACGTATTTGTCTAATAAAATGCGAAGCATTCTCCCCAGTCAGGGCTTTTAATTTCCTGAAAACCTGCGTATTACTGAGGCTCACTGCACGGCACAGGTGTTGGGTCCCAAATTCCGGCTCACCCATTTGTACCTCCACCACCTGCCGTAATTTTTGCAGAAAAAGATCTTCCAGGGTCGGGGTTTCGGAGGGACTTGGGATTCCAAGAATCTGATCAGTGTTGGAAACGGGGGCAATATTGCCAATCGTGAGATACCGCGCTCGTAAATGATGCCGCAAATCTATCAATTTCTCCAAACGCACGAATAATTCTGCTTTATCAAAGGGCTTTCGCAAATAGGCATCGGCACCGGCCCGCAGCCCCATTACCTTGTCTTCCTGACCGGCTTTGGCCGTCAGTAAAATAATAGGGATATGGCTGGTGCGCAGGTCGTTTTTCAGGATATCGCATACTTCATAACCATCTTTTTCAGGCATCATGACATCACTGATGATGATATCGGGTACCATATCAAGTGCTTTCTCAATTCCCAATTTCCCGTTGGATGCCGTATCAATCTGATAATCCTTTTTTAACAAACCCTCAATATACGCTACCACGTCAGGGTTGTCCTCGATAATGAGTAATAAAGGCTTGTCGGTGGCTGTAACAGCAGGAGCCGCGAGTGGGAAAAGGTCCGGCAAATCCTGTTGGAATGCGGGTGCTATTTTTCGGGCAACAGGCGGAAGTGGAGTAAGGATGTCTTGTCGTACAGGCAATAACACCGTAAAAGTGGTGCCTTTAGTAGGGGTGCTTTCCACGGCTATATTGCCTCCCATGAGTTCAATCAGTTCTCTGCTGAGGGTAAGACCGATGCCGGTGCCTTCACTCTTGCGGGTACTGGAATTGTCGGCCTGGAAAAAACGGTCGAAAATGAAGGGCAGTTCCTCTTCAGCAATACCCACACCCGTATCCTGGATTTTTAATTATAAAAAGGGCGTGTTTTCTTCACCTGTTTGGGTGGCATGTAATACTACTTTCCCTCCATTATCCGTAAATTTGAAGGCATTGGACAACAGGTTGTAAATAATGATCTGCAGCTTTTCCTCATCGAAGTCCATCATGAGTTTCGGAATTTCGGGGTAGAAAATAAGGCGCACTTTTTTGTCCTGCGCCAGAGAGTAGAACGACTCCGTGAGGTATTGCAGGTAACTAATGATATCTGTCTTTACCCGATGCGTTTTCATCGTCCCTGAATCGAGTTTAGACAGGTCGAGCAGCTGGTTGATGAGCCGAAGGAGATTTTTGCCATTGCGGCGAATCAGGCCTGTGGCATAAGTGACAGGTATATTGCCTTTCTCTGATGCTTCAATGTCATCGGTCATGCCCAGAATAACGGTTAGGGGCGTGCGGAATGCGTGGGTAATATTGGTGTAAAGCCGCGTTTTGAGGGTGTCCAACTGGCGCAATTCCTCCGTTTGTCCTTGAATTTTTTCTGTTTGCAGGAGTACTTCTTCTTGCAGTAGTCTTTGGTTATGCTGCAATTCCTTGGTTCTCCATTTAAAAAAGAACCGGATGGTCAACGAAATAGTCAACAAACTCAAGAGTAAAAACCAAAACTGCAAATAGAAGGGACGCAGTACTTTTACCTTGATATTCAATTCATTACTTCCCCAAGTACCGTTGGCGGCCTGTCCTTTGATGTGTAAAATATGGGCACCATAAGGCAATCGGCTGAGTTGCAACACGGGTTTATTCTGGTAAGTCCAGTCCGCATCTACGCCTTCCATTTTAAAGGCATATTGGATATGATCAGTTTGTGTAAAACTTAGCAGCGCAAATTCGAGGTTGAAGAACCGGTCGTCGGGATGGAGAACGATTTCATTGCGGATGACCAAATCGCCGGTTTTGTCTTTTAACTGGTTGGTATTTCCATCAAATTGCTGAAAATGAGTGACGACCAGCGGCAGGCTGCCCGCATTATTTTTTTCATAAAAATCATTGGGCTGAAAAGCCGTTACCCCATTTAATCCGCCAAAATACAAAGTACCGTCGGCTCCTTTGAAATGAGAGATCCGGTTAAATTCATTGTCTGTTATCCCGTCTTCCGTCAGGTAAACGCTGCTGACTGCGCTCATTTTTTTATCAAACTGAATGAGCCCCGAGCTGCTGGGAATCCATAAATGGTCGTTTTCGTCCTCATAAACCGCATAAAGTGTATTGGAAGGGAATCCAGCTTTTCTGGCCAATTGTGTGCTTGTTCCCTTTTTTTTATCCCAGTGGATCAAACCACCGCCGTTGGAGGCAAGCCAGAAAACTCCTTCCTTGTCTTCATAAAAATGACAAAAATTACTGTGGGGTAAATGATTTTCCTGCGTGCCATTTTGCCAATGCCGTTCCATTATGCCTTTTTCCAAGTCAAGCCGGTAAAATCCCGTAGAAGCACATATCCAGATATTGCCTTCCCGGTCGGGTTGAATAGCCATCACCCCGGCTTTGGCCAGTTCGGGGAAGGCATTATAGGTAGCATACGGACTTAACTGTTGGGTGGACAGATGATATATTTGTAAGCCCTGGTTTTCTGACCCTATCAAAAGTTGCTGTGGTGTGACTGGATATATTGCCCAAGGGGTAGGAAAATCGCCGTTGGTGTTATCAGCGGCGTCCACCCGATGTATCACTAATGATTTTTTGATCCATGGTGCGTCCTTTACACGCGTATCTTTCTCCATTCGAAAAATGCTGGAGTCCATGCCGGCAAATACATTACCAGATTGATCAGACGATAAGGCAAACCACAATTGTTTGTCGGTACCGGATATCTTTTGAGGGGCATTAAGCGATTTGGGACTGTTGAATCTTGTTTTGGGACAAGTATAAATAGCGCCTTGTGAATTGAAAATCAATTGATTGTCTTTCTCAGTAATACCTCTGCATCTGATTCTCATGGCCTCTGCATCGGCTGAAAAAAGATACCGCCTGAAACGGTTTTTGTTGATATTGACCTGCAATAAGCCAAAATCAGTCCCCAACCAGATTTTCCTGACCGATCAATCAGGAATGCACGGGGTCTTCCGAATATCCCCGGACGGAAATTATTAAAATTGTAGAGGATAGTTTTTGACACTTGGTCGAATACCCGAAAATCGGAAAAGAGCAGGCTGCGATCATTCATGGTCGCCAATGTGGTCACATGTAATTGATAATCAAACGCAGGCAGGAGGAGGCTGGAGGCTATTTCGGTGGTGGTGTTGTTTTCCGCAATTCGCAGACATTTGGCAGTGTTTTTGGCAACATCCAACAGGTTGTAATAGTTAACGGAGCCTTCCGGCGACCGTCCTGGCCTTACAAATGTTACCTCGCTACCACTGTTGGGGATCTGTTGCAATACCACTCCATGCTGGTCTAATTCTACGATGGTATTGCTTTGTCCTGGTTTTTCTATCGTTCCCCACACAGTCTTTTGGGAGGAGATGAAATGCAGGGAAAATTTGGCGGAGGAGTCCTGTTGGATGGATGGAATGGCGACAGAATAGTAGCCTTTTTTAGGATGAAAGGTGATAAAGGCGGTCCGGGTGGTCCAATATAAAGTGGAATCTTTTGCCAAAAAAGGTTTACCTGTTTTATTCTTGAACCCGTCCGGGATTTGGTCTCCGTATTGTGCTGCAAATGGTATGATTTTATTGGACTTCGGGTCGAAAAGATCGATGGCTCCAACAGATTTCGGAAAGAAGATCCAAATAAACCCGTACGCATCTTCAAAAATCCGTTCCACCTGGTCAGATTGAAGGCCGTCTTCCTGCCCCCAGGTCTTGAAGGAATAGCCATCAAACCGGTTTAAACCATAAGGTGTGGCAATCCAGATAAAGCCCTGCCTGTCCTCTAAAATGTCATTGACCTGGCGATGCGACAATCCCTCTTCAACGCTGTAAATATGCGTTTCCGCAATGTAGTTCTGGCCCTGGGCAAAGATGCCAAGGGATAAAAAAACAACGCAAAAAAAGGTATTGATAATGTTGACCGACATACAATACGAATGAAAATAGGGACAGCGCAGACAAGGTAAAAAGATATTCTGAATTATTGTTCACTTTTTGAATACATGCAGTTTAATATTTCCGCGGACCAGTATTTCGCTATACCAGTGTTCCGACAGGATATTGCAATGCTGCGGTCATTCTTTCCAACGCTCCAACGGCATGTAGGGATCATCTTTTACCGACTGGCTTACCGTCAAAAAGGCAATCCATACGGCCGCTGGCAATGTCAGTGACCTGGCCTGTAGTCAACCAAAAATATTTCCTTACTTTTGCAGTAATGAATCGCATGAAAGTGAAAAAAATATCCATTCTGACATTGCTGCTTTTGGGGAGCGCAGCACTATTGCTTTTTGCGTGGCAGACCTCCGCAAAAAGCAAAAACAGTGAGCCTGTTGCTCCTGAAAAAGTAAACCTGGCTTTGCGGCGAACGGCCCATTTGTTATTAAAAGAATTGGGTGACACCACCTCCCGTATACCCCCGGTGGAACAAACAGGGGCCAATACCTGGCTCGTCCGGTTAGAGCGGCCATTCAGTTACGACCGGCTTCCCACGCTTTTACAGACTTCCTTTGAATTGCACCAAATCAGGGACAATTGTGACGTGGCTGTATTGAATTGTGCCACTGGAGGCCTTGAATTAGGGTATAATTATTTTGATTTTGTCCAAAGTAAAGATGCTACTTGCGGAGGACGGGAAGTTGGATCAGGTTGCTATAACCTGCAAGTAACATTTGCTGCATTGGCCAATCCGTCAAAAGAATTTCCCGTTCCTGTTCTGATGATATTCCTGGCTGCCGGTATCCTGGCTGCTGTTTTTTATCAATCAGGCCGGAATGTGCGTTCAGTGGTGGGCCAGATTGATATTGAAAAAACAATCCCGGAAAGCGCTGATTGGCTGCATTTCGGCAACTCCCACCTCCATTCCTCCAATCAGGTATTGCAATGCGCTGCGGTTCAGCATCAATTGACGTTCAGGGAGGCTAAGTTACTGAACCTGTTTGTCAACCATTCCAATCAATTGCTCGACCGCAGCTTTATTCTTCAAAATGTCTGGGCAGATGAAGGCATTTTGGTAGGCCGCAGCATCGATGTTTTTGTTTCCCGGCTGCGCAAAATACTGCGCGATGACCCATCGGTGCGGTTGGTGGCGGTACATGGAGTAGGGTACAAAATGGAGATTGATTAGTGAGTGTTTATTGGTTACTGCGACTAACCACAGAAACCAGTAATCACTCACTACTAAACACACATAATATCCTTCTTTCCGGCTAATTTGAATTGTGCCTCCAATTTTTTCTGCTCGCATCTGCATATTGGCAGTGCCGGACCCCGTGGTTTTGTATGTTTTGGCTGCCACAGTGCCGTTATCACAAATGCGCATTTCCATACTGCCCCCCGTTTTTTCAATGCTGATATGCAACGTATCGCCGTTGGTGTGTTTGGCAGTATTGGTGATGGCCTTTGTAAATCAGGTAAAGATTCTGGCGGATATTGGTGGGAAAATTTTGTTTGAGCGATACGTTTTCCACTTGAATATCGAAGCGGATATCCCGCGGGGTGAGCGTTTCTTCGGTGTGTTCGCACATCCTGTCCACTAAGTTTTCACATTTATCTTTCCGCGCGTCGATGGCCCAAACGGTGTCGCGCATGTGCGCCATAGCATTTCGGCTGATCTCACTGATCCGTTGTAGTTTGCCCTTGTCTTTTTCCTGGGCGGTCATTTCCAGTGCTTCTGATTACATCGCCAGACCAGCCAGCAAAGTGCCTACGTCATCGTGTAGATCGCTGGAAATTTGCACGCGCATCCGTTCAATTTTCAGGGCTTGCTCGAGGCGGTACTTGAACCAGGCGTAAATCAATCCGGCAACGGTGAGGGAGCAAAGCAAGTAAAACCACCAGGTCTGCCAAAACGGGGTTTGAATATGAATCTGAAGGCTTTTAGGTAGGGTAGACCATCCGGCATCCGAATTGGCGGCCAGCACTTCGAAGGTGTAATTGCGGGGGGGCAAATTGGCATGCCAGGCAAAACCGCGAGTGCCGCTGTTGCCCCCTGTATTTGAGCGCATTGCCGAACAAACCATCTACCGGAAAATAACGGATAACGCTGTGTTGAACCGGGCCATAACACAAAAGTCCACTGTTACTACTCAGCCACAAACGGCCCTGGTTATCGGAAGTAACCCCATAATAAGTTGCATTGGGAAGATTGTCTTCCGTTTCATTGAAGATATGTGATGTGAGATCACGACTTGACATAGCTCAGATCGGTTTTTCGGTTGGCTACCCGTAGGTTTTCCTTCCGGTCAATAAAAACATTGACGACCGAATTGTCTTGCAGGCTAAACGGGTTGTTTGGTTCATGTTCAAAAGTCTGAATAAAACACCTTTTTTGCCGGTCAAATACCAAAAGCCCACTGGCTTCGGTACCCACCAGTAGCAAACGGCTGCCGTATGGATAAGTAGACCAGATCCCTGCGGTCTTTCGGAATGAAAAGTCATTGTGAATGATATATTTCCCATTTTGAGGATTAAATGCTGCAATCCCATTGGAGGTGCCCAGCCAAACTAATGTATCATTTTCAACGAACATCTCATGTGTCTGAAAAGCAGAATTGCGTTCGCTGTAATATAGCCGTGGAGGAAGTCCTTTGCTACCCAGATCTATGACGGCTAATCCAGTTTGACGGGAAGGGAATTCTGAACAAGAGTATTTGTTTGATCGTTCCCGTATTATCCGGGATAACGGCACACCTTAACCCCACCAGCGGGCATACGATACTGTCTTTCCCGGTGACGGTATTCCAAATATGTAACGTGCTACTTTCTTCTGTACCCACCCGAAGCCATAAATGGCCTTTCTGATCGAGATGAAATGCATAATAATCTGTAATAATGCGCTCGCCGGATTGGTTTTTTTAACTAAAAAACATCAAAATGGTACTGTTCCCGCACATACTGATAAATAGTATCATTGGTGGTAAACCAAAGGTTACTGGTTTGCGGGTCTTCAAAACAGCTACTGGTTACCTTATTATCCACCAGCCTGTGTTGTTGTGCGAGGTCGGGGCGATAAACGTTGACATTGAAGCCATCAAAACGGTTAAGGTCATCTATTGTAGCGATCCAGACAAAGCCTTTGCTATCGTTGGAAATAAAGGAATTGGTCCAAGACTCCAATATACGACATCTCCGGTTATTGCAAAATTTCTTTTCAAGAAAATTATTTATTACAAATATTGCTTTGAAATTCTGTTTTCAGGCTGATGACCAAAAAGATAAAGTGTTATTAAAAAACACCATTCCAGTGGTTTCATGAGATGGAGGTAAAAAAACGCCTGACCGACATTCCAATGAAAGTCAATCAGGCGCAAATATCGATTTTATCTGAAACCTTTCGGAATTCAGGTGTTTGCCGGATGATAAAAAGAGGCCTTTTTATACAGCAGCATTTTTCACTTTGTGCAGGTAAATATTGGAAACCATCAAAAGTACCAGAAAAATGATCGGGGTGATGATCATACTGACGGCATCGCCAATGCTGTAATGCGCAATACTGGCGGAAACATAAACAATCGCAATACCGGCATAAGCCCATTCTTTTATTCTTACAGGCACTTGCGGAATCATCAAGGCCAAAAAAGCAATTATTTTAGCGAAAGCCAGTTCGAGTCTGAAAAAGTCCGGGAACCCAAGGTGCCGAAAACTCTCGGCCACTTCAGGTTTGGTGAGGTACATAATTGCCGCCATCAGCAGCGACAGACTGATGATGGTAGTGGTGGCCCAGTAAATAATGTTGTTTTTTTTCATCGTTTTATAATTTTAATTGAATAATTTTGATTGAAAATATAAAGATAAGTACTTTTGTTTTCTAGAAGATAGTATTTTCCTATTAGATAGTGCTATCTTGGGAGATAGTAAGTGCATGTCTGGGATTTTTTCTTCCTGAAAACCAGCCATACGCTAAATAATGTGCGTATAGCTGTATTGAAAAATGAGGGGGGACATTCCTTTGAGACATGTACCAGTTTGATTGTGCCAGTAAGGGATGCATTTGAGATCTTAAACGGCCGCTGGAAGTTGCCGATTATCATTTCCGTTACTTTCGGACCAAACGTTTCAACCAAATTTCAAAGGAAGTAAACGGCGTTACCGATAAAGTACTCTCCAAGGCGTTCAAAGAGTTGAAATTAAATCAGCTGATCACCAGAACTGTACATGACACTTTTCTGTCCACTTTGAAATACGTCATTACCGAACACGGCAAGTCGCTGGAAAAATTGATCAGTGAGTTGCGGACGTGGGGGATGAGCCACCGGAAGAAAATTATGGGTAAATGACTATTGTTATTTCTCCATTCTTTTTTTCGCCTCCACACACCACATCAATTCATCCAGATACACTTTAGCCCGCTTCTCTGTACCTTCTTTGTCCAGCGCATTCCCGGTCTCATCAAAAGATTTACGGACATTAGGCACCGGAAACATCGCGGGGACAGTCCATATTCCCATTTTCCAAAGGGTAAATTGCAGCCCAACCAATACTTGTGTTCCGCCGAATACACCATCCGAAACAGTGGAAATGGCGATGGGCTTTTTCTTCCATTCCACATAAAGCAGATCAACGACGTTTTTTAAACTGGCCGGATAACCGCCATTGTATTCGGGCGTGACGATGATAATCCCATCGGCAGCACTTATTTTATCGGCAAAATCAACTGCTGTGGGTAATGGATCTGTTTGAAACTTAAGCCGTTCCTCAAAAACAGGAAACTGATACGCCATTAAATCTAGTATTTCGACGGTAGCTGCATAATGTTCGAGTATGAATTGTTCAAAAAACAAGGCGACCCGGTGGCTGTTCCTGCCCGTTCTTACACTGGCTGATATGATGGCTATATGCATAATTCGATTTTTGCCTAAAGGTATAGGATTAATCCTGAAAAGGTCAATACACTGTGACGATATGACCTTGCTACCAGTGTAATCTACGCCTGATAATTGAGTAAATAATAACTAATTAACTAATAACTTTAAATAAAACCGGCTTACTCACACTGGCATCCAAATCAAAAGATGCCGTTTGTATATCCAGTAAATAATACCCGTCTTTCACAGTATCAGGCACATAAATTAATTCCGTAATAGTACAGTCTTTCCGCACGTCTGGTCCAGGATATTTCCAGAATGCTTTGTGGGCTGCCAGTCGTCCGCCATCCTCTTCGCGGTCGACCGAAGGAAGGTCGGTGAGCAGGTGCCGGATACCACAGTCTACTAACCAGGCAATTGCTTCAGGATGGAAATAAGGTGGATTTGCCCCGGAATATTGGGTGCGGCGTTTATAATCGTCATTCGGTAAAGTTCTGATAATCAGTGCTTCAACTTCATTTTTTTCTATCAAAGGCTTCAACGCCTCCGGTAAAATTACCCGGTCACCATCTTCCGTTTTTTGCGGATAAAGGCTGATTAATTTGGCAAAAAAATGAGATTCCTGAAGGCATTCCCGGATGACATACCGTTCGGTAGCGATATGTCCCACGCATTCGGTATGGGTGCCATTGCCATGTGGATTGAGGCGCACATTAAAAAAATTGACAGGTCCCCCTTCCAGGGTACTCCCCACAAAATCGCCTGCCCGCAGAGGGGTATATTCGATCGGGGGCGCGTAAAAACAATTGACCGTTTCAAAACCAGCGAGCAGTGGCAACGACAGATCAAGCGGGGAAGAGAGGTCGGCCGCGTAAGTAATACCGTTATGTTGGAAAGTGATGCGCACAACCCTTATCGTTGAAAAATGATCGTAAATTCTGTGCCTTTTTCAGGCTTGCTTTCAAACGAAATCGTGCCGTTCATCATGCTTACATATCGGCGCACAATATAAAGTCCCAGCCCGGTACCATGAATATTGGTGGCATTGGAAGCCCTGAAGAACCGATCGAAAAGATGCTTCTGATCATCTGTCGGAATGCCGATACCTTCATCGCGAATGGAAAGGGTCATTTGATGGTCTTCTACACGGGTTTTTAGCCAGATGGTGCCGTTTTCATTCGAATATTTGATAGCATTCGAAATGATATTGATCAGGATATTGCGCAAAAGGCCAGAGTCTAATATGATATTTTCATCGCCGGTATGCTGATAATCCAGGTGCTGGCCAATTTTAAACAAGGTGCGCAATTCACTGTACACCTCCTGTATAGCTTCCGGAATATTAATAGGACCGTGTTCTACTTCGATTCGGCCTTCTTCCAGGCGACCCAGCGATAAAAACTCTGTCAGAATCGTATTCAGCCCGTTGACGGCATTTTTTATTCTTTCTGCGTGTTTTCGGATTGGGCTGAATTCATTCCGGTCAATGTAACTATTGATTAAGGACGCCGAGGAAAGAATGGCGCTCAATGGCGTTCTGAATTCATGCGACGCCATACTCACAAACCTGCTTTTCAATTCACCCAGTTCTTTTTCTTTGACTAAAGCGAGGTCAAGATCGTCTTTGGCTTGCTGGAGTTCCTGGGTACGTGCGGATACTTTTTGTTCTAATTGGTCATTCAGTTCCTGAAGTGCAGCCGTGAGTTGATGTAACTCATTTTTTTGCTGTAAAATAGACGTCTCGTAATCTTTACGAAAGGTGTTGTCAATGACAAAGGCTACCACATACTGTTGCTGATCAGCCATAAATGGACTGAGGCTCACTTCGACCGGGAAATTACTGCCATCTTTTCTTTGCCCGAACAGGTCCAACCCTGAGCCCATAGACCGCGGCCTCGGTGCTTCTGCGAATGCCTTGCGGTGATTTACATGAGCGGTTCGGGCAGAATCTGGTAAAAGTAATTCAACAGGTTTACCTGTTAATTCACCTATTTCATAACCAAAAACCCGTTCTACGGAAGGATTGGCCATGAGTATTTTGCCAGCGGCATCGACTAATAAAATACCACTTGATGCAAAGCGAAACAGGGCTTCAAATTGTTGCTCCTGGTTGTTTTCCTTGTGGCGGGCTTCAATGACTTTCAACACAAATAATCCAGATATCCAAATACCAGCAAGTAAGGGTAGTTGTTTTAAAAAAATAGCCTGTAATAAATCCTCTTCCGGCTGAAGGAAAGAGAATACCGTCACCAGCGTGGTAATCAGCACCAGCAGCAGCAGCACATTGTTTTTTTCTTTAAAATTGATGGCCAAAAAGACCGAAAAAAGGTAAAAGACGGAAATGCTAATATTTTCGGGCAATGCCCAGTTGCCGATAAATACTAAAATGGCCACTACCCAGGCCATTCTCGCCCAATAAAGATTTGATGCCAAAAAAAACATAGCGCAAAGGTAAAGAAATTAGTCGGTTAGTGTATTGTTAGTCCCAAGTCGGTTAGTCCCAGGTCTGTAGGGTGTACCGTAACGTGTATCGTAAACAGGATGTCTATAACCAAAAGTGGCCCCGTTTATGGTATACACTACAGACTTGGGACTAATTTTCTAATTTCTTTGCCCTCAAATTTCCACTGATTACCCCGAACAGCACAATGGTGACCGAACTCAGTGGCATCAATATTGCCGCAACCAAAGGAGAAAGGGTGCCTGTTACAGCATAACTCAATCCGATAATATTATAAATAAATGCAATGTAATAGGCCCGGTTAACAATAGTGACACCCGATTTGGCTAAAGCAACAAATTGGGGAAATTGTTCAAAGGCATCGGCGTGCAAAATAGCGTCGCAGGCAGGGGTGAAATTATTAGTGTTTTCTGCAATGACCACTCCTACTTGGCTTTGCCGCAGTGCGCCCGCATCGTTGAGCCCGTCGCCCAGCATCATCACTTTCCGGCCCATGCGTTGCAGTTTTTTGATGAACTCCAGTTTATCCTGTGGCGATTGCTGGAATTGCATATTATTACTATTCCCAAAAAATGGAATTAAGGCAGATGCTTCCTGGTTGTTGTCGCCCGAAACCAACCAGATATTGCCCTTTTGCTGGAAATAGGATAAAACATTTGCTAAGCCCTTGCGGTAGTGGCTTTTTACCAAAAAATAACCCCGGGGAGCGTCATTAAAGGCGATATGGACCCCCGAAACGGATACTCCTCCGGTGAAATCACCAGAACCAAGCCGAATTTTTGTGCCGTTCACGCGCCCTTGTATTCCTTTGCCGGTAATTTCTTCGAATTGTTCCACCGCGCTAACTGGAATATCTTTCATGGTGTCGTACAATTGACGGCTCAGTGGATGATTGGAGTGCTTAGCCAGGGAACGCACTGCTATTTTTTCGTCCCAAGTAAGCGGCTCACCTTCAAATTGGTAAGATTGATCGGCTACATGGGTAATAGTGCCTGTCTTGTCAAAAACAACGCTGTCAATGGTGGCAAACGTCTCAATTACAGTCGTATTTTTCAGGTAAAAACGATGCCTTCCGAGTATGCGCATTATATTGCCCAATGTAAACGGAATAGCCAGCGCCACTGCACATGGACAGGCGACAATCATGACGGCTGTGAATGCATTGACAGCGGTGGCAATACTTCCCGCCATTGTCCAGTAAATAAATGCTGCCGAACCCACACCAAGAATCAGCCAGGTAAAATACCTTCCTGCCCGGTCTGCCAGATTGGAAACATGGCTTTTTTCTTCGCGGTTGAACACTTCATTATTCCACAGGCGTGTGAGGCTGCTCTGCGCTACGCGGCGGGTGAGCGATATTTCAATTCTTTCGGCTGTTTGCTTGCCGCCGGCATATATGCGTTCTCCACTTTTGATGGCTTGGGGATCGGCCTCGCCTGTGACAAAACTGTAATCGATACTGGCATTTCCTCGCAATAAAAGCCCATCCGCAGGGATGATTTCACCGTTCCGTACCACTATTATATCGCCGGGCACCAATTTTTCTACTGGTACCACACTTTCCGTTTCGCCATTTCTGACCGTAGCGGCTACCGGGAAGTAGGATTTATAATCGCGTTCAAAAGAAAGCTGATTCCAGGTGTGCCGTTGGAACCATCGGCCGGTCAGGAGCAGAAATATAAGTCCGGCAAATGAATCCATATACCCGGCACTGGTATGCGTCAGAATCTCATAGGCACTTCGCCCAAATAACATCAAAATACCCACTGCCAATGGGATATCAATATTAATATGGCGGGTGCGAATACCATTCCACGCAGCAATCAGATAGTCCTGCGCACTATAAAACAATACGGGTGTAGCAAGAAGCAAGCTCAGGTACCCGAATGCACGGGCAAACCAGGGGTCTTCAACAGGGCTCATTCCCACATATTCGGGAAAGCTAAATAGCATTATATTGCCAAATGCAAACCCTGCAATGCCTAATTGGTAGGCCAACCGCCGGTCAATTATTTTGGGCCGCGTATTTTCCACATCACCGAGGTTGATTTCGGGAGCGTAACCAATATTTGACAGCAAGGCCGCAATACTGCGCAGGGTGGTGGCGGAAGGATCAAACTGTACCGTGGCTTTCTTCTGGAGAAAATTAACCCTGCTGTTCAGTACGCCTTTATCCAACTTGTAAAGATTTTCCAGCAACCAAACACAAGATACGCAGTGCATCTGGGGGAGGTAAAAAGTGATTTGAGCCCTAGAGGGCGTTTCAAAATCGAGCAGTTTTTGCTTGATATCCTGATCATCTAGATAGGCGTAAGCTTGTGCATCGCGGCGATGCCGAAGGTTTTGTCCGGGATTGGCATCAATATTATAATATTCGCAAAGTTGGTGCGTATTCAGGATTTGGAAAGCCATTTTGCATCCATCACAGCAAAAGTACTTATCCTCGATAATAAGCTGTTCGTCGGAACATTGTTCCTGACAGTGAAAACAAGTGTGCCGGACAAGCGAAGGTGATGAAGGGGTATATTGGTAAGCGTCAGCAGCCATATTGTTATAATTTGTGGCAAAATTACCTGCTGCAGCCAGGGCAGCAAGTGACCTCCGTCATACAGAAAGATGATTTGAATTGCCAGACAGACTTTAATTTATGGACAATTTAAAAATAATTTTTAATTTTTCAATAAAAAATCAAACAAAAATAGCTTGTTTTTTTTCACAAAAAATTATTTTAATTAATTATTAATCAATAAATTGAATTAAAAAATTATTAATTAATTATTCACAACATTAAAAAAATGTCTTTGGAGCGGAAGACTGACTGTTGCACTTTTGTAACATCAAATCAATATTTATAATCAGTTCAAACGAGAATTGGTTGGTTGGATATGTTCTTGGGATAACAAACTCAATACTGTTTAAGAGGAGGAGGTTAAAAGGCAAGAAATAATTGCTCTTTTAATATTAGGGACGCTTTCAGCATAAAGCATCAAATTGTTGCTTCACATTGATAACGTTCCTTACCTTTTTACCGGTAAAGCAAAAAAAAGGCCAGTCTTTCGACTGGCCAGATCCAATAACTGGAATGTGCATGGGATAATAACGGGATGCCGAGGGATTAAAATGGCATATAATAATATCTTGTAATGTTGATTGAGGGTCAAAAATACGAACAGGTTTTAGAATTGCAAAAATATTAATGAGTTTTTTTTCTTCAATTAAAAAATTTAACTTTTAACTTATGCTTACATCTGTTACAATTAGCATTCAAAACGGAACAATTCAGGTTAAAAACGCCTGAATCTATTAATTCTCCACAGTTGAAACTGCCCCGCAGACCAACTTCTTTTTGAAAATGTTCATGGGACTATATTTTAAAAAGCCTTGTCAAATGTGACAGGGCTTTTCTTATTTAGATTACTTTTGCACTTGCTTTGATTTACTTTTTTACTATGAAGAAACTT
>JBILHQ010000115.1:0-19641 GCA_044350415.1 Saprospiraceae bacterium
ACTCAATTGGGCAAACAACGACATTTTCATCCGGCAAGTTTACAATTAATTTGGAAATATATCGAATAATTCATTGATTACCTTATCTTTATGGCCCGGTAGGACTGTAACGACGGACACTATTTAATAATAAGTAATTATCTCCAAGCTCATGTTAATTTAACTAACACCCCCTTGTGCGCTAATCTAAACCAACAAAATGATCCGTTTTCTTTTCCTGGTGCTTTTCCACGGCCTTATTCACTCCATGGGCTTTATTAAGGCTTTTAACCTTGCTGCGGTAGACCAACTGACGCAAAATATTACGAAGACCACGGCGTGCTGTGGCTTGGAGCAATGATTTTTTTCGTTGCTGCTGCTGGATTGTTACTGTTTCGCCACGATTCGTGGTGGATATACGCAGCTATTGCAGTCCTGCTTTCGCAATACCTTATTTTCACCAGTTGGCACGACGCCAGGTTTGGCACTATTGCCAATGGAATTATGGTAGTGGCGATCATTATTAGTTTTGGTACCTGGAGTTTCAGTAAACAATATAAAGGTGATGTGGCCACTGGTATGCATCAAACGGCTTTAATAGCCGAATCGGTATTGACTGAAAAAGACCTGCAACATTTGCCGGAACCGGTGCGCCAATACCTCCGGCGACACTTATCGACCCAAGGATACAATGGCTGGAAGGCGACAGCAGTAAAGTAAAAATATAAGTCCAGAATCAGTTCAATTAATGATTCCCATCATTTTATCGACCCGCAGATCCTTTTAATTTTGTACATCATTTTTAGATACATTAGTGCCGCGTCCACCGAATAGCTTGTGAATTGATGGCCACATTTTCCGGTCATCTACGTTCTTCGTTACTTAAGATGTCCCGCATTGCGCCCCCTTCATGCCTTGATGAACAAAAAATCTATCGCATCAATTCACAGGCTATTCGGCGGACGTGGCCTTGCAGCCTATTTTACAGGGTTCAAAAAATTATTGGATTATGAAATCGAAACTATTTTTTCCGCTAGTGCTTTTTTTAAGTGGTTTTTTCTTTTTCCAGTCTTGCCGCACCTCAAAGACAGTACTTTTTTCTGATAAAAGTTACAGATGTCCAATACACCACCAAATTATTGGTGAAAATGGCAACGGTTGTGGAAAGTGCGGCAAAGCGCTGGTACCGTCGAAAAGGAAAGTAAAAACGGATACCAACTCTTTCGGTAAATAGGTATTACATAATGTCTATTCTTTCCAGGTACCGTTCTGCAATTTTCAATGGCCGGAACATGTACCGTTTTTTTACGTGATGCCCACCGGTGCGGAATAAAATGTCCTGAAGGGTAGCCAGGACGGTAAGTAAGTATTTTCCTTTATTGAGCATAACGCACTCAGCTTGCGCAGCCCGGGCAGCGTCGGTAAGTTCGGAGCGGGTGGCAATGCCACTTTTATTCATAGTTTCCAACACTTGCGTAGCCCAGATGACAGGAACGTGAGCTGCTTCGCAGAGCCAAAGGATTTCTTCCTGTATTTCACTCATCCGTTCGAAACCGATTTCCACTGCAAGGTCGCCCCGTGCGATCATTACCCCAAAAACGGGTTCTGCCATTCCCTGCAGCAATAAGTCCGGAAGGTTTTGGACCGCTTCAAATGTCTCTATTTTAAGAATAATGGGTATTTTTTTACCACCATCCTGTCGCATTAATTGTTGCAATTCAGCTACATCTGATGCTGTACGCACGAAGGAAAACCCGAAAAGGTCGGCGTGTTCCTGCGTAAAAGGCAGTACTGATTTATCGAAATCAGTGAGACTCCGCACGGAAAGTGTTGTATCGGGGAAATTAATGCCTTTTTCTGGCTTAATTTGAGATTTTACAGCCGAAATACGATTCATGCGCAGTGTAGCAATCAATTCTCCCGGCATTTCGACAATGGCTTCAAAAAGGCCGTCATCAAAAAGCACCCGATCGCCAGCCTGTAAGTCCTTCACCACACCAGGCAACGTGCATCCCACCACTTTATCTTTTTTATCAAAAACGGCATCCTGCTCCGCCAGGAAAAATAACTCATCTTCCAGCATTTTCAGGCGGCCCTTTTTGCTGCCTTTAGCGAGGAGCACCGTGCGGATTTTCGGTCCGGCCAGATCGAGGTAAACTTTACAGGGTTGGCCGGTGCCGCGGGCGGCTTTATGGACGTTGGCGATCATTTTCTTCCAAACGACAGGATTATCGTGGGCACAGTTGATTCTGGCGACATTCATGCCAGCCTTGATCAACGACTTCACATCCCCGTAATTATCGGCCAGGAAATCATCGAAAGTTACCATCAGGAATGGAATTTGCGCGTTTTCCTTTTGTCCAAATAAAGACGCTGCGCGCCCATGAAGGATTCTTGTTCCTTCTGAATAATTGATTTCAGAAATGTTTTTTCTGGTGAAACTTACATTAAGTCGTTGCAACACCGCCTGAACCTGCCGCATGATATGACTTTCAGAACTGGCTAAAGAAGAAAGGCCTTCATTGTGCAATTCGTCCTGCAACGACCGTTGGTCTCCGCGCCTGAAAGCGAGGTAATGGATTAGGTTCGTGGCACTTTTCCTTTGCTTGGGGTGCACCCCGGCAATGGTTTTTTTAGCCTTGCGTTCTGCTGTTTTTAAATCGGCGAGAATATCCTCAAGGCGGGTACGAATATGGTGGAGTGCTGTATTCATAGGGTACAAAATTCAGCCATATTCCCTTGGGAAATACGGCGTTATCTCATCCAGGGGGTTGATTTTTATCATCATGTCCTTCATCCCCGTATTTTTACCTATATTTAAATCCCCGTATTTCTACGCTGTTTGATATGTATTTGGACAACAGATCTTTGTGCATCTTTTTTTTACAATTAAATGCTTAGTACATTATGGATCCATTTATTGGTCAAATTATTCTTTTCGCTGGCGATTTTACTATCCGCGGTTATCAGCCTTGTAATGGGCAAATAATGTCTATTGCTCAAAATACCGCATTATTCTCTATTCTGGGAACCACTTATGGCGGAAATGGCCAAACTACCTTTGGACTCCCGGATTTACGGGGCAGAAGTGCCATAGGAATGGGCCGGGGACCTGGCTTATCTGATATCCAGCTTGGCGACTTGGCCGGCACACAAAGTGTTACCCTGACTATTGCTAATATGCCGGCACACAATCATCCGATTTTACCTCAGGTGGAAGTTTCTTCGGTGAATGCCGGCAGCGATGAGGCAGCTGGAGGTTTCCTGACGACTACTCCCAATAATTTTTATGCCACTTCCGGTGGTGGTGGCAACTTAGGTGGTGTGACTGGTACTTGCGGACCAACAGGCGGCAATCAGCCAGTTTCCATTGAGTCGCCTTACTTAGGATTAAATTACCAAATCGCTATTCAGGGCATATTTCCTTCCAGAAACTAAAAGACATAATGTCTGATTCGAAACTTGTTGCGGTGGGAGGCGATCCGGTCAGAAATTGCAATTTTTTAGCCTGCTTTTCGGCTATTTTGGAGTCCGTAGCGATGCTACAAACTTCAAAATGAGCCTTAGTCAGGCTAAGAATTCCTAATTTCATGGCCCGGACGCTCCCACCGCAACAAGTCTGTTTTCAAAACAGTATTTTTTTTAAATAAAATAATTGACTTATGGATCCAATAATGGGCACAATTATGCTGTTTGCCGGCAATTTTCAGGTTCGCGGTTTTGTTTTTTGTAACGGGCAATTAATGTCCATCGAACAAAACAGCGCGCTATATTCAATACTTGGTACAACCTACGGCGGTGATGGCATACAAACATTCGGCATCCCCGATCTCCGTGGCCGAACGCCGGTAGGTACGGGTACAGGCAATGGTTTGAGTAATGTACAACTGGGTCAGATGGGCGGTATACCAAATACCACACTTACACTGGCTAACTTACCGGCACACAGTCATCCATTAACAGTACAGGTGGAAGTTTCTTCTGTGAACGCTGGCAGCGATGAAGCAGCTGGTGGCTTTTTGACCACTACAAGTAGTAATTTTTATGCCACATCTGGCGGCGGCGGCCACCTCGGTGGGCCCAACGGCGCTTCCGGCGTTGCAGGTGGCAATGTGCCGTTTAATACTGAATCCCCTTATTTGGGGCTGAATTATTTGATGGTAACTGAAGGGATTTATCCTTCGAGGAGTTAGACGTTTATCCGCAATTAATAATTTTAATCCATGATTTGTTGGTCTTCCTGTTCAGGAAAACTAACAAATCTTTTTTGACTTTCTTAAAACAACAAATAATTTTAATTTATATAAAATTCTAAAAATATGAAAAATATAGCATTTTTCTCATTGTTTTTATTAATGATAAGCCTACATAAATCTTTTGGACAAAAGATTTATGAAATCTATCCAGCAGGCGGAGCTTCTGGAGCAACTTATAACATGGATGCTATTGTTCTTCAGGGACCTGCAAATCAATCTTTAAATGGTTGGAGTTTGCAATATGCCGGTCCAACCTCCAGTTTTTTAGGCAATAAATTTAATTTTGGTTCTACACATTCCTTCAATGCTCAGGGATATTTCTACTTTGAAACAGGCACTCTGGGGGCTGGAGTTCCACTGCCTTTTATCCCAAACGCTAACTTTGGGTTTTCATTGAGCAATAATGGTGGTAAGTTAGCATTGGTTAATAATCAGACGGCCTTATCAGGAACATGCCCTTTGCCGAATGCCAATATTATAGATTTTGTGGGATATTCAGGTACAAGCACCGCAAATTGTGCAGAAGGCACACCAGTTGCATGGAATGGGTCTGCAACCAATTCAATGAAGCGATTTCAGGATACCAATAACAATTCTGTTGATTTTGTGATCAACTTAGAACCACTTCCTATAGAATTAACCGATTTCAAAGCGGCCCTTCAGAAAAACGATATTTTGCTGCAGTGGACAACAGTGTCAGAAAAAAATAACCATTACTTTTCGGTAGAGCGAAGTGGAAACGGACTGAATTTCAGTGAACTGGGGCAGGTAAACGGCTTTGGGAATAGTTCTGATCGCAATAACTATACATTTACCGATGAAAACCCGCTCTCTGGCATCAACTATTACCGCCTGAAGCAAGTCGATACAGACGGTAATTTTGAATATTCCCCCATCCGGATGATTCGGTTCGGCAAACTGAATTCCATCGCATTATATCCAAATCCCACCTCAACAGGGGGGGCTAGTTTATCATATTTATCCACCGTTAACGAGGTTTTATCCATTGCCATTATTGACGGCCTTGGACGGGAAATATCAACCCAATCGGTCAGTGTAAACAAAGGCGAGAATCAGATACCGGTATCTTCAATAGACTTAACTTCAGGCGTTTATGGGGTAAAAGTAAAAAGTGAAGTTGGAACGCAAATAATACCGATGATTGTAAAATAATTGGGCTGTTTATGAGGGCCCCAAAAAACCGAAAAGATCCCGGATTTGCTCTAAAAGCATGTCTGGGATTTCTTTTCTTGCATAGGTTCCTAGTTTTGGAATATTGATTTGGCAATTAGCCCAAATAATCCTGACAGGTCTTCATAAATTGTCCTTCGTACCCTTGGTTTACTAATTACGCTTTTTAGCATGCCTTTGCCCTTAATAATTCCCGCCCCACCATATACCGTGTCAGAGCCATTTGCGGCATGTACCAATACGCCCCAAATTAAGCCCAACGTATCCACCAAGGTCGTAATGATCCATTGGAAATATCGTTTTCAAAATCCTCCGCTCAATTGCTCCTGTTTTAATTATTACCTTAATATTTGCAATCAGGGAACTCGTGTTCCTGTCGTAACGTGTATATTTTAGCAACGTGTCATAAATTACTTTCCATAATATGTCCTGAATGAATGGTCAGGGCACTAAAAATGTGTTTGAATTACTTATTTTTGAACACATTGCAGAAAGTAATTTATGACACTTTGCTTAAGGTGTGGTAATCCAACCATACACGCTTTTTTATTTTTAGCTTAATTATTCGCCAAAGGTGGATTCTTTTATGAACTATTTTTTATGTTTGCATTTTTTACACTTAAATTAATAAATTCATTATGGATCCATTCATTGGTCAAATCATTCTTTTTGCCGGAAATTTTACTATCCGGGAGTTCCATTCTTGTGATGGACAAATAATGTCTATTGCTGAACATACCGCATTGTTCGCTCTTCTGGGAACCACTTATGGCGGAAACGGGCAAACCAACTTTGGACTCCCGGATTTACGGGGCAGAATTCCCGTAGGTATTGGCCAGGGGCCCGGCTTGTCTGCAATGGCACTCGGTCAAACGGGTGGAGCAGAAAGGGTCACCCTTACCACCCCCAATATGCCTGCGCACAATCACCCTATTACGGCTGAGGTGCAAGTATCAGTAGCGAATCCGGATGTCCGTAAACCAGCCGCCAGCTACCTTACGGCAACGGGCACCGAATTTTATGCTGCCTCCGCCACAGCCAACCCGGGGTCAAGCCTGGGTGGCGTAAAAAGTACGTCCGGACTTGTAGGCGGTAATCAGCCAGTTTCCACTATGCCTCCCTACTTAGGTTTAAATTACCAAATCGCCTTGTCAGGGATATTTCCTAGCAGAAACTAAGAGTTTGTTTGTGACCTTATCTTCTTGAAAATTCAGAGTTTATGATACTGACTTTAAACCAACCTGGTTAGTTGCCGAGGTAAAATTCCTTGTTGTTTGATCGCCAGAACCATAAACTTTGGATTTTTAGTTTGCTCAAATGGGCGGTACACCAAATACCACACTTACACTGGCTAATTTTCCTGCACACAGCCGTCCATTAACTGTACAGGTGAAAGCTTCTTCTGCAAATGCTGGCAGCGATGAACCAGCTGGTGGCTTTTTGACCACTACAAGTAACAATTTTCATACAACATCTGGTGGCGGCGGCCACCTCGGTAGGCCCAAAGGTACTTCCGGCGCTGCAGGTGGCAATGTGCTCATTTTAAATGATTTAAAAATATTTTCAAGTTGTTGTGTAGTAGTGTAAAGCAACATATATGAAATTATTTTCCTTAATATGGTATTTATTTTGTCTGTCAGCTTATTTTTTAAATAGTTGAATAGCAATACTATACGCTCATTTTTAAGTCATACGGTCAGTCGAAATAAATTCCATATTATGGAAAGTTATTGGTGACACGTTGTTAAAGTTCCTGTTTTCCCTTAAGTTGCGGTACTATTCCTCTCCCAAAATAGCAATCTGGTTGTAAAATCTTATGAAAAAAGTTGTTTCGTTTTTCTGATAGTACAAGCAGACCATATCCGATAACCAAAAAAGATCAAAAAACATGAATGGAATCACAGATTATCTTATTTTAATCAGCATATTAGTAGCTCCGTTTTTTTACCGACAACCTTTGATCAATAGTCATAGTCAAAAGGGGAAAGGGAGAAAACGCAGGCAAAGAACAGGGTAGACCCAAGATATGCTTTTATCCGCTGGTTGTCCAATCTTTTCCTTTCACTTTTTTCAATAGTTTGCACATTTTCAGGTTCAATTTCGCATTGGCGGAAAAGAAAAGGTTATTGATATGAAGCCAATCTTTTTCGCGGTGGATGGTGTGGATATTTTGATAAGATACCGTTCGGGCCTTATCGAACGGCATTTTCCAATAAATGGCCTGATCAGTCATGGCAAAACCATCGTGGCAATTGCCTTTCAGGGAGAGATCAACAATAAAAAATACTTTTTCCTTGCGCTGCGCAAACAGGAAATTTTTACAGGCATTGGCTAAATAGCCACTATGCATGGACACGAAATCGGTATAAACCGTTTCATTTTCCCTGTCCAGATCCAGATAATCGGCGAACATTTCCCGGAGGTTTGTTTTGCCGGGGCGCGCTTGTTCATACTTTAAAATCGAGGTGGGTAAAATAAAACCATGGAGGTCCGGGCAAAACTGAATAATAAAATAGTCGAGGAGTCCATCGAAGGAAGTACTGATCCGCTCGTCAATTTCCGGAAGGCCGTCGTCGCCAAAACGGTCATACCGTAAAGCTGCATCCCGGGCAATCTGTACTGACCTTACTTCATATACCTCTTTAAAAGCCGATTGGTAAAACCGTTCGACATAATCGCTGTAGCGGTCAATGTTGTGTTCCTCCAAAACCCGCTGGCGCAGACTGGCGAAAAACAGGGCCCTGATCTGACTGCTGAGATCGGCATCTTTATAGTCTATTTCATAACGGGGATGGTATTTCCCGGCTTGTTTTCCATCGAAATGAAAGCCACAGTGGTGACAAAACACTGAGGACAATGGGTTTTGCTCGTGACAGGCAGGGCAGTTTTTGTTCCGCTCCACCACCTTGTCGCCGCAACGATGGCAAAATTTTGCCCCCGGAATCACTTCAACAGCACATTTTGGACAAAGATTCATGCTGCAAAATTAAACACTTTGTGTCTAATAAAAAAACTTTTTGTTTTTAAAAAAAATACATCAATTATTCCAACAAAAAATCTATACCTTTGGGTTATCTAAAACTGTTTTTTTAATCCTTCAATACACCGCTTTCTTTAACACATAAATTTTTCCATGAAACAGATGCTACTTGTTTTATTATCCGCAATCTGCTTCCATGCCTCATCCCAACCGACGATCACCAATTCGTATTTCCCCACTGCGGGCGATACTTTGCGGTCAGGGGTTGTGCAGCAGCCGGACGCTTCCTTTAATGCACTCATTACTGCTCCCGGAGGTCCCTATACCTGGGACTTATCTAATGTTGTTTACGACAATTTAGTCGAGACGGTTTACCAGGATGCCAGTGCGGGCACGAAAGTGGCGCAGTTTCCGGGAAGTGATCTGGTGATCATCGGCACACAGGGAGAAACTTATTTTAACACTACCGCCACACAATTCCAGGCAATGGGATATTCCGGTGCTGATCCCGGTGGTTTCGGCCTTGACGTGGTCGCAAAATTTTCCCCACTAGTCACTGAACGCAAAGCGACATTGAACTTCTTTGATATCGGCAGTTCAAGCACCAACCTCAGCCTGCCTTTTTCTGTCGATCAGCTGCCCGATTCCCTTTTTTCTGGTTTGCCGATCGCCCCCGATTCTATTCGGGTACGTGTATCTACCAGCAGAGTCGAAGTCGTCAATGCTTATGGCAAGGTATTGCTTCCAGGTACCAATTCTTATGATGTGCTTCGGCAACAGCGCACGGAATATACCACCACTGGCCTTGATCTTAAAGTACCTTTTTTGGGCTGGATTGATATTTCAACGCTTATTGGCGGCGGTGTAGGTGGTGGTTTAGGTGGATTTATTGGTACTGACACCACTGTTACTTATCGTTTTTATGCCAATGACGTGAAAGAAGAAGTAGCCGTATTGACACTGAATAACGATCAATCAAGTGTGCAAGGTGTTCGGTTCAAAGCCACACAAATCACTTCAGGCACTGAACCTGAAATCACTGCTGCACCGGGTTCGCCTTCTGTAACCGCATTTCCTAATCCGGCCGTCGATTGGGTCCGTTTTGACTATCACAATTTGCCGGAAGACGATTACCGGTTAAAAATTTATACGCTCATCGGCAATGCCGTTTGGGATGAATCGTATCATCTTTCCGGTTCCAAATTTATCCGCCTTGATCTGGATAAATTCAGAAAGGGTACTTATTTGTACAGTTTGGCCAATAAAAAAGGCGAAGTCATCGGTACCAAGCGTTTGGTTATTCTGAAACCATAACTCCCCATTGGAAATGTGCCGGTTCTAAATTTTCATATACAAAGAGTCATTTCGGATAGTCCCGGAATGACTCTTTGTTTTGCCCATTATTAACATGAAGTATCTTACACTGCTTTCCCTTATTTTCGCTTTCACAGCACCAATGATCGCCCAGGATAAAAAATGGGATGTCAACAACCCGCAAGGAATAACCTATAAAGAGGCCAATTTTAAGGTGAATGAAGGCACGTGGATGAGCCTCGATATTTCACCGGACGGCCAAACGATTGCTTTCGATTTATTGGGTGACATTTACACGCTGCCTTTTGCAGGAGGCGAAGCCACATGTATTCACAGCGGTTTGGCCTGGGAAGTACAGCCCCGGTTTTCACCCGATGGTAAACAAATTTTGTTTACTTCCGATGCGGGAGGCGGGGATAATATCTGGGTAATGAACGCCGATGGCACTGGCGCAAAATCCATCACAAAAGAGGGTTTCCGGCTGTTGAATAATGCTGCCTGGATGCCCGAAGGGCAGTATATTGTGGCCCGCAAACATTTTACCAGCACGCGTTCCCTCGGTGCCGGAGAAATATGGATGTACCATATCACAGGAGGAGACGGAATACAACTTACCAAACGTAAAAATGACCAGCAGGACGTGAATGAACCGAGCGTCAGCCCTGATGGGCGGTACGTTTATTTTAGTGAGGATATGTATGGTGGTGGATTTTTTCAGTACAATAAAGACCCGCTTAAACAAATCACCGCTGTCAGGCGCTACGATCGGCAGGAGGGTAAAACAGAAGATATTACGGGCGGATCAGGGGGGGGCTGCCGGCCACAAATCAGTCCTGATGGCGAATGGCTCGCCTTTGTCCGGCGGGTAGATACCCAAACGACTTTGTTCGTACGGGAAATGACAACCGGACTGGAATATCCGATTTTCGATAGGTTGGACAAAGACCAGCAGGAAGCGTGGACGGTTTTCGGGGTATATCCTGGTTTTGCCTGGGTGCCCTCCTCCAAACCATCGCTCAGTAAAAGCATCCTTATTTGGGCAGGCGGCAAGATCAAACAAGTCAATTTTAATACCGGATATTTGGCCGACCGTGCAGGTCATGCGGCGTCATTTTCGGTAAAAGACATTCCTTTTTTCTGCAATGTAAAAACCCAACTCGCCGAGACACTTCGTTTTGCGAACAAGGTTTATGAAGATCAATTTACTGCGCGCGCCATTCGTAACGCAATCACCAGTCCTGATGGTAACACCCTGGTATTTACTGCTGCGGGCAAATTGTACAAAAAAGCCCTGCCCGATGGCACACCGCAGCCGTTAGTCAGTAACCAATATGGCAAAGCCAGTTTTGTAAAGGGAAAGGCTGAAAACCTGGACATGCTGGAAGCAGAACCTTGTTTTTCTCCCGATGGGAAGGAAGTGTTTTTTGTCACCTGGAATGATGAATACGGAGGTGGAATCTGGAAGATCAACCTGGCCGGCAATGTCTTAACCCAAATTGGTTTTCCCGGTGGAATTCTCCGCATGCCACAGGTATCGCCTGATGGGAAAACAATCGTTTTTGTCTCCCAGGATGGTGACGATGAGTCTGGTCCCTCCCTTCGGCAGAAACCGGGCGTATATACGTATGATCTCCAACAAAAACGGCAGGAGAATGAACCTGGAATTGGAAAGTTTATTACTGATGAAGGTGAGCACCCGCAATTCAGCGTGGACGGAAAACGTATCTTAGTGAGCACGGGTGGTTATATTTTTGGCGGTCCCAGCAAACAAATGTTGTCATTTGATTTATCGGGAAACGATAAGAAGGTACTTTTCAATAGTAAATTTGCCAGTCCGGTGATGCCTTCACCCGATGGCAAATGGTTGGTATTTACAGAATTGCACAAGGCATATATCTGCGCCATGCCGGCACCCGGTCAACCGATCGACCTAAGTTCCGACACCAAAGCTTTTCCGGTATCTCCAATTTCGAAAGACGCTGGTTACAATATGCATTGGAGTGGCGACAGCAAAAAAGTACATTATATCCTTGGGGATCAATATTTTACCATTGACCTTGCCAACCGATTTGCCTTTTTGCCGGGAGCACCGGATTCCCTGCCACCGCTGCCTGAAGCGGGCGTTGCCATCGGACTTTCCCTGAAATCTGATGCTCCGGAAGGGACTATTGTCTTGGAAAATGCCCGCATTATCACTTGTGAGAGCGATCTGGTCATTGAAAACGGAACCATAGAAGTGGTCAATAATAAAATTACGTTTGCAGGAAAAAACAGCGATTACAAAGCAGGATCAAAGGGCAAGGTAACGACAATCGATTGTAAGGGAAAAACCATTATGCCGGGAATGGTGGATGTACACAGCCATTCGGGCAATTTCCGGGCGGGTTTGAATCCGCAAAAGCAGTGGGAATATTATGCCAATCTCGCTTACGGTGTCACGACCATGCATGATCCATCCGTCTTAAGTGAAATGGCTTTTTCCAATGCGGAAATGCTGAAATCAGGCCGGATGATAGGTCCGCGCCTGTTCAGCACAGGGACCATTTTGTATGGGGCTGAGGGCGATTTTAAAGCGACCATCAATAGTCTGGATGATGCGCGCAGTACACTCCGGCGTACTAAAGCTTGGGGGGCTATTTCTGTAAAGAGTTACAACCAACCCCGCCGGGAACAACGCCAGCAAGTGATTGCCGCTGCCAAAGAACTTGGGATGCTGGTAGTGCCGGAAGGCGGATCATTTTTTAGCCACAACCTTACCCAGGTGGCCGATGGGCACAGCAGTATCGAGCACAATATTCCTGTGGCTACACTTTATGACGACGTTATCCAGTACTGGAAACGGACGCGCACTACCAACACCCCTACGTTAATTGTGTGTTACGGGGCGGTCAATGGCGAATACTATTGGTACCAAAAAGAGGATATCTGGAAAAAGCAACCCTTGCGCACGTTTATACCAGCGCATATCCTGGACGAGCGCTCCCGCCACCGGGAAATGATCCCTGAATCGGAGTACGAAAATGGGCATATTTTAGTGAGCAAAACCCTGACAAAGATGCAGAACAATGGCATTAATATCAATATGGGATCCCACGGCCAACTTCAGGGACTCGGAGCACACTGGGAGCTCTGGATGCTTCAGCAGGGAGGAATGAGCAATTTGCAGGCCCTTAAATGCGCCACCATTAACGGCGCCACGCATCTTGGTATGGACAAAGAAATTGGTTCCATCAAAACCGGTAAATTAGCTGATCTGGTGATCCTTGATGCCAACCCGCTCGACAATATCCGCAACTCTGAAAAAATAAATATGGTGATGGTCAACGGTCGTATTTTCAATGCTGCTACTTTAGATGAGATTGGAAATACACCTAAGAAGCGCGGCCAATTCTGGTTTGAAAAAGCAGGCAGCAATACGGGAAATGCGGGCATGAGCCATACTTGCCACGCATCGCATTGTGTGTGTGGGCATTAATTTTTCATCTATACAAATATTAATTATGGATTTATTGTACATTCTCGTTATTGGCGCACTTTCCGGCTGGTTGGCCGGGCTATTGGTCTCCGGTTCCAGGGGAGGGCTTTTACAGGACATTATTGTCGGAATTGCAGGAGCATTTATCGGTGGTTGGTTGCTCGCCAAATTAGGGGTCAGTCTCCGGCTCGAAAGTGCCACCATCAATCTTATTGTTACTTCTGTAATCGGGGCTGTTGTGCTCCTTTTTGTGGCCGGTCTTTTCAGGAAACGCTAGTTTTTGTAGTGGTGAGTGGTGAGTCGTATGGA
The DNA here is from genome assembly GCA_044350415.1 of Saprospiraceae bacterium. Lineage (GTDB taxonomy): Bacteria > Bacteroidota > Bacteroidia > Chitinophagales > Saprospiraceae > M3007. Next base: position 13,505 of record JBILHQ010000115.1, read on the forward strand.
CATCCATCAAGCCATACCACTCACCACTCACCACTACAAAACTGCTCCAACGAACAGCACGCCGGCTGCGGCCCATCCCCATTTGGCTTCCTGTTGCCAGCCCATTGTCCACAGTTGAAGGCTGAAAAAGGCAAGTGCGACGGCCAGGAGCGCAAAAACCATTCTTTTGATGGCTTTAGCGACGATGTTTGCACCGGTGATGGTATCGGGCGTACGAATTTCCAGTTCACCGTTGCGGGTTTTTCGAATTGTTTTTTGCAGTTCGTCGGGCAAGGAAAGCGCGGTGGTGAGCGTGCGCTGAATGAAATCCCGGACGTATCCTATGGTGCCACCTTTCTGTGCAAAAATATACTCCTGCATAAAGGGCCGCACCACTTCCAGTGGGTTAAAGGACGCGTCGAGCGTACTGGAAATCCCGAGTAACAAGGTAATCGCCCGATTAAGCAGCACATATTCCTTGGGTATCTGTACCGTTCCTGCAATCCCTTTTAATCCAATGTCTTCTATCAGACCGGTCAGGCTGTTATTAAACGGATTGATTTTGATATCCTTTAGGTTCAATCCTTCAAACTGCACTTCATTTTGCAGAAAATCCCGCATTGCTGCGATCATTTTCCGGGCGACCCTTTCTGCATCAGGACCATCAGCGAGGAAGCCCATTTTCCGGCAGGCTTCGATCATCTCTTCGGTATCATTTTTTACGGCAGCTTCAATCAACAGGGAAATACCTTCACGCATTTGCAGCGGTAGGGTAGCGGTGGCCCCAAAGTCGAGCAACACAATATCGCCGGTCGCTTCGATCAATACATTGCCGGGATGGGGATCGGCATGGTAAAAGCCGTCCCGAAAAACCATCAAACACCAGACCTTGGTAAGGCGTGCTGCCAAATCCCGCCGGTCAATCTGCAACCGGTCCAACCCGGCAATGTCAGATATTTTAATACCCTGGTGGAAGGTGGTCGTCAACACACGACCACTGGAATAGGCAGGATGCACGACGGGGATCAACACACTTGATTCACCGGCAAGGTTGGTCCGAATCGTTTCCATAGAACGGGCCTCCACGGCAAAATCCAGTTCTTCCTCGATCATAATACGGATTTGGGAATAGAGATAATCCATTCCCTTGATATTCATAAACCAGGTAATCAGTTTGGTAAGTTTCTGAATAATTTCCAGGTCAATTTTTGCAACAGCTTCAATACCATAGTGTTGCACCTTTACAATGACTTCCGTTCCATCCAATAAGGTAGCTTGGTGTGCTTGTCCGATGGAGGCGGTTGCGAGTGGAATGTTATTAAAAGTCGCAAATAGTTCTTCGGGTGTATTGCCCAGTTCTTCCTGAATCCGTTGGGACACTTCGGGGAAGGGCCGTGCCGGCAGTCTGTCTTGCAATGCTTCCAGCGGCCGTTGGAATGCCTCCGGCAAAAAATTGGACAGAATAGACAGCATTTGTCCGATTTTGATGAACAATCCCTGCAAGTCAAGAATGGTGTCTTTGACCTTCTCCGCATTGCAGATATGCAGGTCCTGAATACGGGCATCATACCAGCGTTGTCCCATGAACCTGCGCCGGAAGGACAACCAGAAATAACTCAACATGACGCCAAAAGCCGTTGAATAAGCTTTCCGAACGCGGTAACCGGGAGAAAAATGAGCAGGTGTATTTAGTTTTTTCATTTTTTATTGCAGGTTTTTTTCACATAAGGCACACAGGAGATTTCGCACAGACCACGTAGCGTAGTTTGTACGCGTAAAATCTACGTGGTCTGTGTGAAATCTCTGGGTATACTTTACAAGGTAAGAAAACAAGACTGCAAGATCGTTGTTTTTATTACTCCGTCAACTGTTTTTAGGGTACTAAGTTTACTCCCGGACATGCGTTAAGGCAAATCAAGGAGTTCAAATACCTGCCCTGATATTTTACTGATGGCAGCGGCTAATTTATCAGTGTCTTTTCCCCGGGTCATTACCGTGAGTAAAAATGATTGTCCTTTTACGTGGATAAAGCCCGATTCATGGAGTTCGTAATCTGCTCCGGGCTGCCGCCATTCGCCAAATTTATGCCACATCATAGAATCACGGTCTATTCCTATCCCTTTTCCAAACCCTTTCCTAAAGGCGCAATTGCGCAACAACTCTGCTGCGTAATCGGAATATTCGGGCGTGAGGTAAGCGGCGTTATAAATGGCATTCATAAAAGTGGAATATTCCTTTGCTGACATTTTAAAAGCCATCTCATCCTTGACCGGCTGTTTTAAACCGAGGTCTGCAAACAACTTGTACAACAACCTAGAGTCAAAATGTTGGGACAATAACCACGTGGCATTGTTGTCGGAGTAAGCGATCATATAGACCAGCAATTCATGGATTTTATATTTTTTCCCCGGCTCAATGGATAAATCAGTGTAGTATTGTTGGGTAATTTCACCTTGTTTTGGTTTTTCAAATAGTAACTCTTTTTCCAATAGACCAGGAGCAGATTCGGCCATTCGCAAATAGCAAATGAGCAGGGCTACTTTCATCAAAGAAGCTGGATGGTACTCCACTTCATTATTAACAGCCATCCATCCTCCATGATCAAATTCCTTTAAATAAACGGTCGCCTCATTGATGGAACCATCTATTTTTAAATCCTGGATGGTAGAAAGCATTTTTTGCTTAATCGGATTGAATCCCGCTGATTCTTCAATTTCCTGCACGGATATAACGGGATGGATGTTTTTTAGTCCACCTAAACGGGTTATTTTGAAAGTGTGGCCAGTCGCTCCTGGCGTGCCCTGGGGCTCGATAGCAAAAAAATGGATGACAAAATAAACTAATCCGGAAAAGGCTACGCCTGCAAAAAGTAAAAGTAAGGAAAAGCCAATGTTTTTTTTGCGGGTAAAAAAGGTGGGTATTGGCGACATAAAGGGAATCTTGTTGGTTGGACTTCAGCGCATTTTTAAGATTTTCAGGAAGAAAAAGTTTTAGGTATGCGCTTAATACGTAGTTTTTATTAATTATATAAAGAATAAAAAAGAATAAATAAGCCTATAAAGGTATTGCATTCGCCAATGGATTTCGCCCCCCACTCACATATTTGCCTAATACTGTCAAATATTCAAGAATAACTCAATGAATATGGAAATTCCGACCTGCCATATCCACTTTCCCGGAGTTGATATGCTGTTCCAACCCTATTTTTTATAAACGATCAGGACATCATCAGTTCTTCAGTAAGACCGGCAGCATAACTTCGCTCCACCGGGCGTATCCTATTGCATTCATGTGCAAACTGTCAGCAGTGAAAATAATGGGATCCGGTCGGCCATTTTTCAGCATACAGGGCACAATATCAATATAAGTATGCCTTTTTTGAGTACCGATAAATGCCTTAATCAGCCGGTTGGCAGATTCGGATTCGGCCCAGCGATGCCAACGGGAAGGAGAAGGTTTGAGGGCAACAAAATAAAGTTGCGTTTTGGGTAAGGTATGCCGGATCGTTTGGACTAATTGCTGATAATCGGCCAAAACCTGGGTTGGTGTTTTGGGCTGTTTTCCGAACAAATCATTCTCGCAATAAATAACGATTGCTTTGGGCTTGTTTTTTAGTATCGTCCTTGCTGCATAAAAATTCACTTCGGGGAACGTAGAGCCGCCAAAACCGTAATTGATAGCAGTAATTGGCAACATATCCTTCGACAATGTTTTCCAGAAAAAGATACTTGAACTGCCTCCGAATACTACGTTTTCCATGCCCGGAAAATTTAAAGAATCACGCCGCTCATAATCACGGATAGTCGATTCGAAACGGTTAAGGGGATAATCGGGTCGAAAACCGCTGTCTGAAATACCAGGGTATGTATTTTTACAGGACCAACTGACGGCCAACAATAACGTAATCAGGTATAAATTTTTCATACTGCATTTTTTTTCACAAATGTATTGACAGGAATACAATTCCGGTCAATTGAATGTTGATACACTTCAGGTAAAAAAATTACTCCGAATGGTGCAGTACAAACCGGGAGAAGAGCAGTAGAAAAGATCCTGGCGACTATCAAAAAGCAGGTTACACAGCATCTTTCCGGAACACCAGCATTGGTATTTTGGTGACAAAAGAAAAATTTTCTGACTTGCTGGAACCGAATATTTTGTCGAACCAGGTATGGTTGTAATGGGTAAAAAATACCACTAATGACGGTTGTGTTTTTGTTATTAAACCATCCAATTGTGTACTAAAACCCTCTTTCGAATGAAGTTCTTCCTGCCATATACGGTCGAGCGAAGGGTACTTATGGTGCCACTCTGATCCTTGTAAAACAGGTATTTTGCCGGGAAAGTGGAAATGCACCAGATCTGCTTTCGCGTTGATAGATTGCGCAAAATATGCTACTTTGGTTAACTCTGTCTGGATGTTTTCCATATCGGACGCGTAAAGTATTTTCCGAATTGGCCGGACCCGGTAGTGATGCGGAACAGCCAATACTGGTACTGGTGAATGCAGAATCACATGGCTCGTATTCGTTCCAATAAGCTTGCGTATTGTTCCGGCTCCACGGGTACTGATGCAGATAATATTGATGTCATGTTGCCGGGCATATTCCAGGATAATACTATGGGGGTTGAGATCTTCTATTACCACAAATCGGTGGGCTCCCTGCATTGTTTTCATAGATTTGTAAATATTTTCCACCCATTTTTTTAATTTTTGCAAATGCATGTCGTGTTGTTCCGCCAACCAATTCTTACTGTATTCCAGCTGGTCGGAAGTGGGGATCATGGCATGAAAACAATGAAAAAAAATTAATTCTACATTTTTTTGGGTGGCCAACTGGATGGCGAATCGCAAACCTGATTTGGAATGCGTTGAAAAATCAGTGGTGACCAGGATTTTGTCCATAATTTCCAAGAATAAATACTACGTTATCACTACACAAGATCTAAATTTTAAAAAACAGGAATAGTAATTTCGATTACAACAGACCATGATTGATGTCATCAGATTCGTGTTGTTTACAGAAAGGATAGAGAATAATAATGACCTGAATCAATATCTGCCTTAATAACACTCATTTTGTGCAGCAAAAAAATCTCTTATTTTTGTATCAAAATTAATTTCATTTCAACCTTTCAAAATATTAATTTTATTTTTCACTTTTTAAACCATCAACAATGAAAAGCGATATTGAAATTCAAAAAGACGTAATGGCCCAATTGAAATGGGAGCCTTTTTTAAATGCATCTGCTATTGGCGTTGCTGTCAAAAATGGTGTTGTAACGCTGTCGGGGAATGTGGATTCCTACTCCAAAAAAGTCCTGGCTGAAAAAGCTGCAAAAAGAATCAGCGGTGTGAAAGCCATTGCAGAAGATATTCAAATTGGGGTATCTCCGGCATACGCTAAAACAGATACTGAAATCGCTGTAGCGGTGCTTAATGCTTTAAAATGGCATACAGGGGTGCAAGAGGAAAAAGTAAAAATAAAAGTTGAAAATGGCATTGTTACCCTTGAGGGGGAAGTGGATTGGGAATATCAACGTTCCAATGCTAAAATGGCCATTGAAAATTTAACGGGTGTTCGTTTAGTGGTAAATTCCATTATCGTAAAACCTAAAGTGATGCCTTCGGATATCGAAAAAAAGATTACCGCTGCTTTTCACAGACATGCCACCATGGATGCCGAAAATATTATTGCTCAGGTTAATGGGTCTAAAGTTACGTTACGGGGAAGGGTTCGCTCCTTCATCGAAAAAGAGGATGCTGAGAATGCTGCCTGGTCTGCTCCGGGAGTAACTGATGTAGAAAATAAACTAGAGATAAAAATACCGGAATTTGCCCTGTAAACGGTTAGCGCATGTCTGGGATTTTTTCTTCTTGGAAATCAATAGTTTATGATTCTGGCAATGAAGTCAGAACCATAAACTATTGATTTTTAAAAAGGGAATGGTTCAGACGTGCTTTTAATAAGCAATAAATTACTGTCTTTAATACCCATTATCCAGTGCTTTATCATGGACTCAATATTAACCTAGTGCCGCATCCACCGAATAGCCTGTGAATGGACGGCCATATTTTCCGTTCATCTGCGTTCTTCGTCGGTTAAAATGTCCCGCATTAAGCCCTCCTCAAGCCTTGATGAACAAAAAATCTATCG
>JBILHQ010000116.1:0-19562 GCA_044350415.1 Saprospiraceae bacterium
GCAACTCGCTTTGCATTGTCCGGGTGATCAATTCCTGTTTTTCCTGCTGGTACCGCCACCAGTCCATGATTACCCGCAGAACGGTCGACACTAAAGTCATCATGATATTCCCTAACAGTAGGTTGCCCTGCTGTTCGATCAATGCCTGTTGGAAATCAAATTTACCGGAAAATTTCAAATACAAGGTCAGCACCTGAATCGGTGTGATAACCACACACATCAGCACCATCATCACTAAATAAGACGGCACACTTTGCGCCATCAACCGGGGAATGAGGTATTCCAGGTTTACATATACCAGCAGCATATAGCAGCTCAGGGTGATCAACTCATTAGAAACTGCCAGTGTAAAGTCGCCGTTCTGGCGATAGTCCAATACCACCAGACACACAAATACCACCACCCAAAAAAGCGTGTGGTAAACGATACGCCTTGACAGAAATTCGTAAAGGCGGTCTAATATGGTGCGGGTGGCTTGCATGTTCTGTACTTACAACGTGTAAAACAACAAACCTGGTTCCGGAATGGCCTGATTATTCGATCAATGATGGATTTATTTGGATGGGCGGAGGTGGGTGGGATCAGGTTTGTTGCGGAAAGGTGCGAGACTGTCTCGTCCTAAAATATCTTTACAGGATACCGGCAGTATGGCAGGGTACTACTACCGTTCAATTCGGCATTTTCCGCAGCCGTTCCTCTTTCACCAGCGTAATCACCCCGTCATGGATTTCAATCAATCCTTCATTTTTAAAATCGGTGAGGGTCCGGATAAGGGTTTCTTTGGCTGTTCCGGCAAGAGAAGCGAGGTCTTCTCGGAGCAGGTGAAGCGGCGCTTTGGTTTGGTCGTAGACCTGAATGAGGCAGGTTGCCACCCGCCGGCGCACAGAATGGTAGGCGAGTTCAATCAGTTGTTGTTCGCGTTCGGCGATATGATTAGCCAGCATTTTGATAAAGCGGATATTCACATCGCGGTTGCCAAATACAAGGGCTGAAAAGTCAGATTTCGGAATGAGTTTGATGGAGCAATCTTCCACGGCTGCGGCGCTTTCAGGATAAGCATCTTCCTGAAACATGGCTAAGAAACCTAAAAACTCCCCTGGATGAACCATTTTAACGATGAATTCGCGACCATCATCGGTGGTTTTATAAATTTTCACCATTCCTTTTTCCACGAAATATAACCAGCGTGGAAACTCTCCTTCCTTAAAAACAACATCCTTCTTTTTGAAATGGCGCACTTCCCGGTTGTCCGACAAATGCCGGATGGCTTCCATCGCCCTGGCTTCATCGATAAAATACTCTAAAGAGCCGCCCTGTTGTGCAGATGCAGCACGGAGGCGTTCACTTTTTTTCAGACGTCCTTCAACGGTTTCCAACAGGGCCACATCATCAAATGGTTTGGTGATGTAATCATCGGCACCCAACGACATTCCCCGACGGAAGTCGTCTTTTTCGGCTTTGGCTGTCAGGAAAATAAATGGAATGTCCGCTGTCCGGCGATCTCTGCTCAGTATGTGCAATACACCGTAGCCGTCCAATTCGGGCATCATAATATCGCATAAAATCATGTCCGGCGGTTCAGAAAAAGCCATTTCAACGCCTAATTTACCATTTTCAGCAGTAATAACCTGATAATTACTCAATTCCAGAATTTCCTGCAAGTTCTCCCGAACATCATTATTATCTTCAATTACAAGTATTTTTTTCATACACGTTTTGATTTATTAAACAAAGATAGATGATATTAATCGTTCTTTTTACGATTTACATCATTGTTGATGATAACATAAATCATTCTCACAAACCTGCAGCACCTGCACCTTTGTTAAAAGTTTAACTATTAATATTAAAATATTTATCTACTATGCTCGCTTACGCTCCTGTATCAAGTGTGATGTCCACCCACCTCATCACTGTAAATCCCGAAGATAACCTACTGATGGTGAAAGAAATTTTTGACAAACATAATTTCCACCATATACCGGTTACACGGTACAAAGAGTTGTTGGGTCTTATCAGTCGGTCCGACTTCAACCATTTTTACGGTGGAGCGTCCACCCATTCCGAAGACCAATTGGTCAATGAGCTGCGATTAAAGCGCACTCAGGCAGCAGATATTATGACTACCCGACTGGGCAAAGTGGATCCGCAAGACCGGATTAATGTGGCGCTGGAAATATTTTGTATGAATCGTTTTCATGCGCTTCCGGTAGTAGACAATGGCGAATTAATTGGTATTCTCACCCCTTATGATATCCTTAAAGCGCTGCTCGATCAGAAACCCACTGAACCGCATTTGGCTTATGAACAATAATTGATATGCAGGATTTATCCAACACAGCACCTCTTCAATCCACTGGATGTACCGGCAGCTGCAAAGGCTGTGGCAAAGTGCATATTCGGGTATTTGAAAACCATTCGCTTCAGGCTCAGCAGCTGAATAATGACCTGAATGCGGCATTAAAAGTATTGAAAGTACCGCATAAAATTATTAGTACTGCTGCGCCTGAGGATGCCCGAATTTTTGGTGTCACCCAATTTCCGGCACTGATGCTGGAACACGAATTAGTCTGTGAGGGTTATATACCTTCTCTTCAACAAATTGTAGCCTGGCTTATGGAACGCTATATAAATCACCTGAAATTGCACAGACTGGAACGTTTAACCGTTCCAGTCGACCTCAGTGAAGAATCCGGCCATGCGCTGCGTTTTGCTTGGGAAATGGCCAAAACCACAGGAAGTAGTATAGAGGTAATCTATGTTATGGATTCCATTTTTGAGGGATCCCGCGCATCACCTTCAGGTTTTCTTTCTGGTTATGGCAAAACCATGCAAAGCGAACTGGACGCGTTTGTCAAAAATGCACTTCCGGAACTGGGTACCGCCGAAACGCCACAACCTGCTGTCATCACAAAAGTGTTGTTTGGTTTTCCGGATGCGACTATTCTGGAATATTCTTCACAGTGCGACTTTATGGTGATCGGGGCTACGGGTCGGAGTGCTTTTAGCAAACGACTGCTTGGGTCTGTGAGTGCAGAGGTGTCTCGTTCGTCCCATTGCCCGGTGTTATTGGTTCCTCAAAATGCAGTTTGGAATGGTTTTAAAGACTTGGTTTATACCAGCGATTTTGAATCCCTGGATCCCATAAGAGTGGTTCAGGCAGCTGCATTTGCCACCAGAGTCGGTGCACATATTTCTTTTGTACATGTTGGCCCTGCCACAGGAATGTCGGAGGTAGCACTTCAGGAAAAATTCAGACTGATTACCAGCCTTTTACCGGTAGAATTGCGCCAGACCACCATGATAAAATTAGTAGGCGATGAGGTCATGGAAGCACTTTACAATTACACCACTTCGCATAAAGCCGACCTATTGGTTTTCGTTACCCACGAACGCCGTTCCTGGGAGCATTTACTCCACAAAAGTATTACCTCCGAAGCGCTCACTGATGCGAAATTGCCCATGCTGGTAATTCATGATGAGGACGAGCAGGTGTAGTTGGTTAGTTCGTATAGGAATATCGAACACCGAATATCGAACGCCGAAGTAACGTAGCGTACACCTATTATTAAAAAAAATCAAATAAAAAACCTGAGATAGTCCCCTTTTAGGCCTACTCTACGCTACTTCGGCGTTCGATATTCGGTGTTCAGTATTCGGTATTCCTCTACGATGAAAGAGAACACACATTCGTTCAATAACAAGTAAATATTCCCAGGCTCACACTAATTATTGACATATACCTTCCCCCAATACTGCCGTTTCCGATCCGCTACTTTAATTAAATACAAGCCAGAAGTGAAATTTTCCACCGGAAGATCAAATAAATCTCCTGTCAACACCCACGCTCTTACAGTATGCCCAACTCCATCTATTAGTGCTATTTGAAATAATCCCGAATACGGCATTTGAATATGAAGGAAGGATGCAGATGGATTAGGCCAAACCGCCATTTCCCTTAATGCAGTAGCAGGAACCCCAACCGTATAACTCATCTGGCAAATGGCCTCAGCAGTACATCCGCTCTGGTCGGTCACTGTAACGCTATATGTTCCGGGAGGTACTTCATCCAGTATCAAGCCTATACCGCCATTACTCCACATTGCCGAATAAGGCGGTGTCCCACCAACCGGAACCAGTTCGATAATGCCATCAGCAGCAAATGTGTCCGTTGCTGCCTGAATAATTGGTCCAGTTAAGAGGAAAGAGTCCGGTGCATCGAGCGTAATCATCCAATTGATATCACAACCCAACGCATCTGCCAGCGCACCGGTGTATACACCTCCGGCAAGGTCTGTTAATCCCTCTCCTGTACTGCCGTCCATCCAGGAATAAGTAAATGGTGCCGCACCATTGGTGGGTAATACTGACACAAAACCGTTGGCATCACCATAGCAGGAAGGGGGTGTTTGTTCTATGGATACAGCCAGATTGCCCACCCTTTTGATAGATACCGAGTCGATCGCTTTACACCCCTTGCTATCGGTTACCTGAGCTGTATACCAACCGTAAGCCAATCCATTTTGCAAGGCATTGGTCGCTCCATTTTCCCATAAATAAGCGAACGGTGGCGTACCTCCGGTAGGTAATATTTTAGCCGAACCGCCTGTGCTGGTTCCACAAAAAACGGGTGTCGTCTGAAATGCTATGTTGGGCGCAGGCAATTCGGGCACTGTAAAACCGATATTTAAAATGCTTCCCTGGGTGTCGCTGACGGTCAGGGAATAATCCCCTGCTGCCAATCCAAATAACCAGGAACCGGAGGTGCCACCCGGCCCTGACCATTGGTACTGCAGCGCACCGCAAAAAGTAGCCAGAAATTGAAACGCGCCATCAGTCCTGCCCACACAAGTGGCTGTAATAGTGGGCGTTCCTGTTAAGGCGAGTGTAGGCGTTTCATAAGGTCCGATATCGATATTATTACCCCGAATACGGGGGTTATCATCCAAATCCACATCACCTGACTGGACACTGGAGCTGTCTCCGGCATTAATTAGTGGAGAACAGGGAAGTGGATGAAAATCGCCGTTGGCAATATTCGTGAGCAACGGATCCATGCCAATGAGGTTGCCAACGAGCGTGAATTGGGGCGGAAGTGTGGCAACATTAAGAGCAGCGAAGTAATTATTGGACAGGTTTACGGATGATGAATTTTTGAAAAAATGGAATGGCAGGGAGTCCGGATGGAGAACGATGGAGTTGCGCATAGTGACAGGAGCCTCGGTAAATGAAATGCTGGCTTTAAAAACGGAACTACCAAATATACAACCATCAATATTCAATTTTTTTAGCTCCGGACTGGCATTCAGGTAAACAGGCGAAGAGTACCTTACTTCATTTTCCTGATAATAAATATAACTTTTCAAAGCACTTCCGGTAAATATTGAGCTTTTTACTGATAAAGAATCACTATAAACCGCAGAAACATAAGCATCCAAAGTATCATTCTGGATAAAAACAGACCGGTCAATAAAAACTTTCCTGGTGGCAATATTCAGTAGCTTGGGTCCACTTCCACTTAGCAAATTATCCCCAGACAAATACATTTGACTAACAAAACAATCCGACTCCTTACCAAGGATTTGAATGATATTACCGGTTGCTGTATTCCCTTCGATTCTTAGCCCGGTTAAATTAATACGGTTAGTAGTTACCAGTGAAACATTGGAAATGAAAACCACTCCTCCCCAAGAGATATTACCCGTAAACCCGCAATTCAAGATATCAATTTTACCATCAAAAAACGTAAATGAAGGTGCAATATTCAGTACTCTGCCTCCCTCGTTGTGATCAAATTTGCAATTTGCGACCACAATACTGGTTGGGTTACTGGTATCATGATCAATAGCTAACGCGGTTACTCCAGGACTTTTGTTGTATTCAAATGTGCAGTTTTGGATATTGACAGCATCCAGCCCTTCATAATTTCTCCACAATACACAGGCGCCTGTTACAGCCTCATTCCTGGAAAAAAAGCAACTATCCAGGTCCACTGGTACATCATTGTAACTGGCACCAAATCTGGCAATTGCGCCACCTTTCCCCAGCGTGATATTAGCGATAAAGGCGCAGCTAATAAATTGCGGATTAACCCAGGACCCTGGCTCATTCCCATTGATAATGATCCCGGCACCATTGGATTTTGCAAAATTATCGCGGAAGATACATTGATGAAAACAAGGAAACGCTTCACCAAAATTCCCCATGACATATACACCGCCCCCGGAAACTTTTCTGTCGGTGGAAAGCGGCTGAAAACCAGGGGCATCGGCCCGACCGCCTGTTACGGTAAAACCATCCAAAAGCGTATTTAAGTCTGGCAGCGACAGGTACACCACATTGTAGGAATTGTCAGCAGCAGTGGTAGAGTTGCCGATATTTCCCGACAAAATGGTTTCATTTTGAACCCAGTCCCGCTGCCCGGGTGTTGTCTCATTCCCCGCAAATCCGCCGTACAATTTTACGCCACTTTTGGGTGCAAATGAAATCGTGCGGTCTGTACTGGCTGTTGGGTAATAAATCCCTTTGGCCACCCACACCTGATCGCCACTTACAGCCAACTGAAGTGCTGCTTGTAAACTAGGGAAAGCATTATTCCAGGAAAGGCCATTATTTAGGCCGGTAGCAGATGAATTTACATAGTAGCGCTGTTGTCCAAAAACAGGCAGCGCGAATGCCCAAATAAGAAAGAGGAAAAGTTTGTTCATAAGAATGGAGTAATGGATCGTTAATTCAATTCGAAAGTACTACAAAAATCTCAAATGGTACTTTTTTTTCCCGCATCTCACAAAAACGAAACTATGAAGCCGCTGCGGGAAAATACGCTCCGAAACACCCTTAAGTGGGGGAATTTGGTAGTACAGTTTCTTTTTTTCCGCCGAAGGCGGCTGGATAGTTACAAACAAACTACAGCAACAGATAAGGAACGTGTAAGTTCCTAACCTATCTTTGCGGCTGTTATGCCACAAACTGTAGAACTTGTCGTCGCACCCGAACACCGCGAAAATGAAGGATTGCACCGTGAAAAAGCGGCGCAATTGATTCGTTGCCGGCCCGACCAGATCGGGCATATTGAAATATTACGTGCTTCTCTGGATGCCCGGAGCATGTATCCTGTATACCGTTTAAGGGCTGATGTGTACCTGAACACCGAAGTTTTCATACCCGAACCTGCAATACTGAGTGGTTTTCACCCGGTGGATGGCAAAAATGGCGTGGTGATTATCGTCGGCGCAGGCCCGGCAGGATATTTTGCAGCACTCGAACTTATTGAACGGGGGATCAAACCGATCGTCATCGACCGGGGTAAAGATGCACAGGCGCGCAGGCGCGACCTGCGGGCTATCCAGCAGTTCGGGGCGGTCAATCCGCATTCCAATTATTGCTTTGGGGAAGGCGGTGCCGGCACTTATTCTGATGGAAAACTGTATACGCGATCTCTTAAACGAGGCGTGGTGAAAAAAGCGCTGCAACTCTTAGTAGAGCACGGTGCCAAATCGGACATTCTTACTGAAGCGCATCCACATATCGGCTCTAACAAACTTCCTGGGGTGGTACAAAATATCCGGGAAACCATTGTACACTACGGCGGAGAAGTTCATTTCGGACAACATGTTACCGATTTTATCATCCGCGACCAGCGGATGGAAGGGGTCATCACTGAATATGTAGGCGATGACCCGGCCATGGCCAGCACGAAAGAATGGTTGGGAAAGGCCGTGATATTGGCCACTGGCCACTCCGCCCGGGATATTTATTACCTCTGTCACCGGAAAGGTATTGCGATGGAGGCCAAGCCTTTTGCCCTGGGTGTGCGGGTCGAACATGCCCAATCACTGGTGGATGCCGTTCAATACCGGCAAACACCGCGCGACGAACACTTGCCCGCAGCCAGTTACAGCTTAGTCTGCCAGGTAGGCGGACGGGGTGTCTTCTCCTTTTGTATGTGTCCGGGCGGTTTGGTCGTTCCTGCAGCCACCGCTCCCGGCGAGATCGTGGTCAATGGAATGAGTATGAGCCGCCGCGATTCGCCGTTTGCCAATTCCGGCGTGGTAACTTCTATTGAGGCAGAAGACACACTCGCGTGGCAAAAACACGGGGTATTTTCCAATTTAGTTTTTCAGGCAGAAGTGGAACAAGCCATGTTCAAAGCAGGCGATGGCTCCCAAAAAGCACCCGCGTTGCGGCTGACCGATTTTATTCACGGCAAATTATCCGCCACACTGCCTCCTACTTCCTACATTCCCGGTATATTTTCGGCCCCTCTTTATGATTTGCTCCCGGATTTTGTTTACCACCGGCTCCGGGATGGCCTTACCCAATTCGGCAAAATGATGCGCGGTTATTATACCGAATCGGCCACGGTAATCGGCACCGAAAGCCGGTCCAGTTCACCCGTCCGCATCCCGCGCGACCCCATCACTTACATGCACCCCGACATCGCCGGACTTTATCCCTGCGGCGAAGGCGCAGGATACGCAGGTGGCATTATTTCGGCAGCCATGGATGGGCAAAATGTGGCTAATGCGTTTTTTAACGATGAACAATGAACTTCGTGGAGAACACTGTAGGGTAGTGGGTAGGGTGTACACCGCGCGCGGTTGGTGACTAATAAATCGTCAGATATTCATACGCCCCCCCCCTTGGGATCCTTGGGATATTGGTTATGAATACAGTATCAAAGACCATCCCGGCAATACCCAACTGACACCATTGAGAGCAGCAATAAGTTACTTAAAGGTATCTTGTGCCACAGGTGACGTATTCAAAATCCCGCGCAGCGATGCAGCAGGGACTTCTATATTTCCATTCCAAAGTACAGAAAATGCAAATTAGACCCTCGTTAAACTATACCAGACTTTTATTAAAATTTTCTGGATTATTACAAATTCAAACCTTAATTACATGATAAATAATATTAATTTTATTTTTTTACAGCCTTTATTTGTACTGTGATTGGTTGCAAAATTGGCTCAAAAAGGAAAAATAGCATAGTAAAAAGTGATGAGCTTAACTTACGTGTCTACAATTTAACCAGCGATGAGAAAAAAAACTAGAAGTATCAAATTGCTCCAATTTTCCAGTTAGTCTTTACAAAAAACTCAATTTAACTAATTTAAAATACGATACACTATGGATAGCCGTAACTGATTATTGTGAACTACAAAAACCTTTTTTACTTATAATATGGTTTTGTATTTCAATAATGACACACTTGTATCTCGCGATTTTATTAACACTTCATCTGGATATGAGATTCCATTACTGAATAGTGATAGTACTTCATTATATTTAAGATTTAAAAATAATATATACAATAAAGTAATAACATTTTAAGCAAGGGCAAATTTTTCAGATAATATGAAATTTTATAAATATGTTTTTATGGTAGAAAATGATAGTTATAAGGATGAATGAGTGCAGGCGCACTCACTGCTGTCTGCTCGCGCGAGGTTGCCAAAAATGTGACCCTGGAGCAAGGCGCCCGACGTAAAGTTGGGGCAGGTTTGTGCGTTGTTCCCTGTTTCAATCAGGGCTCTCCCCAGCGTACAACCAGGCCCAAGCGTCATTAGGGTTGGTTGGTGGGCAGATAGACTCGCGCAAGCAGCGGCGACTATAGTTTCCGGAATATCACCGAAAAATTGACCATTTCATTGCCATCAGGCGCGCAACAAATCATCGATATCCTCTACGACGGCTACGACTGAAAACTGTCACCGATCAAGCCACAGTGCACTCCACCCACAACGCTACAGTGTAAAAAACGAAACTCATCACTCATAGCTAATAACTCATCACTAAAGCAAAAACGTCCATCATCACTGCTATTCCGCCGTGAATAATGGCTCCACCGACAATGTTTTGGCTGCGGAGTGCAATCACGCCAAGGATATAGCCGCCAAAAATAGAACTGATGGTTTCGCCCGGAGGTTTGGCAAAATGCATAAAAGCGTACAATCCACTCATGGGTGCCACTGCGTGCCGTTCCATGGTATCGGCCATACCTACGGTGAGGAAACCCCGGAAAATAATTTCTGCCCAGATAAAATACAGGCCGTAAACGATTTCATAAATCGCGAATGCCAGCCATTGTTGCTGCACCAACGTCAGGTCTTTCAACAGGTTTAATCGGAGAGTAGGGTAATAATTCAAAAATTGAGGTTGGGTCGCTGCAAAACCAATCACAGGAACCATCAGGCCCAATAAGATAAAATAAGGCAAGGGGTCAAACCCTTTGCGAACGAATCCGTACATAAACGGAACGCCCCGTTTCCGGTCGCGCCACCACCAAAAAGCCAACAACGGCAGGCCAATCATCAGATAAGGATTGAGCGGCCCCAATATTTTTGACAAAAAATACTGGTCGGATGGATTGGAAAAAGTACGGGCAGCCAGCCGGTGTATACTAAAAGTAGCCTGCCAACTTATGGCTGCCAGGATAAAAATGGTGCGCAGCCAAAATTCCCGCTTTTTAAAAAATCCGGCATCCTGGTGAAAAAAGGCGGTAATACCTGCGATGGTTAAATAAGGGAATGTATAAAAAACAAAGTAGATGGGGAAGCACCAGATACTGCCCGGCGCATAATACCTCCGGATGATCCAGCCTTCCCAGGAGCGAAAACCGGGAGGTGCCGTCAGGTAGTTGAGCAGGATACATGCCGCAATGAACCCGAAAACTGCCAGGTAGTATAACAGTTTGAAATCGGCAGCAAAATGTTGGCGGAGATAGTGGAGGATGTTGCGCATTAAAGCATGTCTGGGATTTTTTGAACTAAAAATCAATAGTTTATGGTTGCTGAGCCTGTCGAAGTATGGTTCTGGCGATAAAACAGCAAGGGAGTTTACCGGGGTAATTGACCGCGTTGATTTGAAGTCAGGTTCATACTTCGACAGGCTCAGCAACCATAATGTATTGGATTTCACGAAGAAAAAATCCCAGATATGCTCTTACCTTTTTCTTTGAATCCGCTTCAACGACACGTCCTTCACCGCATTGAGTACCAATGGCGCCTGTTCGATCTCCACAGAATCACTGTCCAGACCAAACCAGTTTTTCGGCGACGAAATCAGTCCTTTCAGGGAAAGATACACGTCCATCACTAATTGCTCTGCCCAGGGCAATTCATTTTCATTGGACAAAAACTCCTGAATAAGGATAAACTTAAAATCGCCGGTGGGGTATTTGGAGGAAAGCGAATGGTACTTAGAATAAATCGTCAGTTCTTCATTTTCTGCCAGTTCTTCCACCACTTTTTTCATATAGACATTCATCCGTTGCTGCACGCGGAATCCAAGCCGGAAATTGACCTTATACACATCATCGGGTGCAATGGTATTCACCTCATATTCCATGGTATAGGGTTCGTCGGTGGTTTGAATATTCACAAACCAATACACATCTGCCCGCTTAGGTTGTGTTTGCAGGATGGAATAGACGACACTTTCTTCCACCTTCCTGGGATTTTTGGTACTGGTGAGAAAGACCAGATTAGTAGCATATTTAGGGATATCCGCATCATTGCTCAGGGAGATCAATTGATCGACAAAATCATTGATTTTAACTTCCTCAGCATACCGCAGCCGAATCCGTTTGGCATACACCCAGAGCAACATCACACCCGCCAATAACGAACCAATAGCTACTGTAAAATAGCCACCTTCAAAAAATTTATGGGCATTGGCATACAAAAAAGTGCCTTCGAGCAATAGATAGAACACCAACATGAGCCAAATAATACCCGCTTTTACCCGCTTGACAATCAGCCAATTGGACAACAAAACGGTCGTGCATAACATCGCAACAACAATTGCAAGTCCATAAGCAGCCTCCATTTTGGTACTTTCCTTAAACAATAATACCACAGACACACAGCCCATCCACAAAAAGGTATTGACTGCAGGAATATACAACTGTCCTTTAATATAGGTGGGAAATTTTACAGTTAACTTGGGTAAAAGTCCCAGGCGAATGGCTTCTGATACCAGGGTAAAGGAGCCGGATATTAACGCCTGGCTCGCGATGATGGCTGCCATAGCTGAAATAATCGACCCCGGCAAAATAAACCAGTGTGGCATAATGGCTGAAAAAGGATTCACCTCCAGTTTTTGGCCTTCGAAACCCAATAACCAGGATGCTTGTCCCAAATAGTTCAGAACCAGACAAATTTTGACAAAGGCCCAGCTGTACTGAATATTCTCCCGCCCGCAATGCCCAAGGTCCGCATAAAGTGCCTCGGCCCCGGTGGTGCACAGGAAAACTGCCCCTAAAATAAGAATACCTTTAGGATTACTGAATAACAATTCAATACCATAATGTGGACTCAATGCCCTGAAAACTTCCGGATTATGGATGATTGAACTTACCCCGAGAATTGCCAGCATACTGAACCATACCAGCATCATCGGACCAAAACTTTTCCCTACAATGGCCGTTCCAAAGCGCTGCACAAAAAACAACAGTGAAATAATGACAATAGTGATGGCCACCGTTGGGATACCATGGTATTTATGTTCCAGGATTTCAATGGCAGAAATCACCGATATCGGCGGGGTAATCATTCCATCGGAAAGCATGGCCGCGCCACCGATAATAGCTGGAAAAAGTAACCACCGCTCCCTCCTGCGCACCAGGGTATACAATGAAAAAATGCCACCTTCGCCATTATTATCGGCACGGAGGGTCAATAAGACGTACTTAATCGTGGTTTGCAGGGTAAGCGTCCAGAACACCAAGGAAACGCCACCAAGTACAGTTAGCCGGTCAATGATATTCCCCTCCCCTACTATTGCCTTCATTACATAAAGCGGAGAGGTACCGATATCTCCAAAAATGATACCCAGCGTAATTAACATTCCTGCCCAACTCCGGCGATGATGATTCTGGCTACCGTGGCCCATTTTATTGAATTGAAATGGTCGTATTGTTGCGGTGGGAGCGGCTCCCACCGCAACAATACGAGTGAATAAAGGGTAAAGGTACTGGCATTTGTTTTTAATTGGCCAAAGTTTTTTAAAACTGTGGGCCAGAATACGTTGATCAATGTTACCATGACGGTTTCTAAAGATTTTCTTAATTTTCTTCTGTTTAGCCGATTTCAGGCAAGATACTGGTTAAAGAAAATATAAATCCGCAGATACCATACGTCACCATTTAAAAACACTGTTTCTTTGTAGCCTATTTTAAAAAGTTATTTCAAAATGAAAGTTTGCGCACGCCTGTTTTTATTTGTTTTTGCGCTGCTCAGTATGCAGACGCTGGTTTTTTCACAAAATCCTGTAAAATGGTCATTTACCACCAAAGATGCCGGTAACGGAGAGGTGGATTTGGTTTTTACCGGCCAGATTGAAGATGGTTGGTATACTTATTCGCAGGATTTGGAAAGTGATATGGGACCCATTCCTACCAGTATTACTTTTAAAGAAGGTCCACATTATAAAATAGTTGGCAAAGCAAAAGAAAGCGGCGACCGGTTCACTAAGTACGACAAGGTATTTGAGATGAACCTTACCAAATTTAAACATACCGCTATTTTTACACAGCGGGCCAAGGTATCGGACTATTCCAAACCCATCACAGGTTATATTTCTTACATGACCTGTAATGAGGAAATGTGTCTGCCTCCCAAGGATGTGGATTTTAAATTCGCCCCCACCACTCCTGTAAAAACGGAAGAAAAATCCTCCACAACACCAGGAGTTACGCCACCGCAAGGCGACCAAACTCCCGAGCCTCCGCAGCCCACTCCTGAACAACATGACGGTGCAGGTGTGGCCCCCTCTACATCCAATGCTGAACCTGCCGACCCCGATCAAAAAGGCACGTTCAATAGTAAACGGGAAATTGACGCTGCCAAATTCGTTGGCAACTGCAATATAAAAACCCAGACGGACGACGGTTCGCTCTGGTTTGTTTTTTTATGGGGGTTTATTTTCGGTCTCGGTGCCGTATTGACCCCATGTATTTTTCCGATGATTCCCGTTACGGTGGGCTTTTTTGTAAAACGCACCAAAGACCGGGCTACAGGCTTGCGCAATGCCTTCCTGTATGGATTTAGTATTTATGCTATTTATGTGGCGCTGGGTGTCGGTATAACCTCTTTACTGGGGCCAACCGCCCTGAATGAAATGAGTACCAATGTTTGGTTTAATTTAGTATTCTTCTCTGTGTTTATGGCGTTTGCCATTTCCTTTTTTGGCTTTTTTGAAATTTCGCTCCCCTCTTCCTGGGTGAACAAAAGTGACCAGATGGCTGGCAAAGGCGGTATTCTGGGGATCTTTTTTATGGCATTCACCCTTGCACTGGTTTCCTTCTCCTGCACGGGTCCGCTGGTAGGTTCGTTGTTAGTGGAAACAGCACGTTCTAATAACGGTGCGGAAATCCTGGGCTTTTTACCGGCCCGCCCTTTTGTGGGACTTTCCGGTTTTGGTTTGGCACTGGCATTACCCTTCGCTTTATTTGCCATGTTCCCCACCTGGTTGAAAAGCCTGCCTAAATCTGGCGGTTGGATGGACAATGTCAAAATCACCCTGGGTTTTGTGGAATTGGCATTGGCCTTTAAATTCCTCAGCACCGCCGATCTGGTAATGCACTGGGGCTTCCTGAAATATGAATTATTTATGGGTATCTGGTTGCTGTGTGCTGCCTTACTTGCCTTGTATCAGTTTGGAATACTCGGCTGGAAAGGCGGCAAAGGCCGCCCAGGTCCCGGCAGGGCTACCGTAGGGCTTATTTCAGCTGCCTTCGCCATTTACCTTGGTTACGGCCTGTTCAAATATGAATCATTATCCCTCTTAAGTGGCCTTGCGCCATCGGTTGGATACAGTTGGGGACATCCGTCAGATTGTCCGAACGGCTTGGATTGTTACCATGATTTTGATGAGGCATTAGCCATTGCCAAAAAAGAAAACAAACCGCTTTTTGTAGATTTTACGGGGTATGGTTGTGTTAATTGCCGGAAAATGGAAGAAACTGTCTGGCCAAAATCAGGCATCATCGAACGCCTGCGCAATGATTATATCGTGGTTTCCCTGTATGTAGATGATAAAGCACGGTTATTTGGCGACGATAAATTTGCTTACCTGCTCGATAGCGGTACTGGTGATAAAATTCGCACCGTAGGCGACAAATGGTCGAGCTTTCAGATCAATAATTTCAACCGCAATTCTCAGCCATGGTACGTGTTGATGCACAACGACGGTACTACCGTACTGAATGATCCCCGTGGCTTTACGCCCGAGGAAGATGTTTACCGCGACTTTCTGGAATGCGGCGTAGCCACCTTTAAGACGATAGAGGAGAGCAAAAAGAACGGAGTACTGGGAGTTAAGTGATTTTGATTTAGGATTGATTCGATTTACGATAAATACAAGATCCCGGCATATATCCTGTAGAGGACGTATGCCGGGATCTTGTATTCACTGTGATTCCAACTATTTCAAAAGGTTAATTATCCAGGCGACATCGCCCACCACTATTTCACAAATTTCTGAGCGAAGTCGAAGCACCGCTTCGACTTCATTTTGCCACACTTCACAAAATATTTTCATGCCATTTCCCTTATAATACAGAACTTTGCGGACCAAGTCAAATACCAACTGGTGGAACAAGGCTCCGATTTCGGAAGCTTACAATACCTGGACTCCGAAAATGGCCAACCAGGAGTAGCAATGGAGGTATTCATGTCGAGTGGAGACGACTCGATAAAAACATTAAAAGGAGGCGAGTATCTCCTGGTGAGTCAGCACAAGGTGCTGCACCTGACCGATATGAAATCCTATCCTTTGAATGAAAACAACAATGACATTGACAATTATAGTTTTCAAAGTTACCAGGACGCTGTCGCTTTTTCGCCTGATCGAAAAAAGATTGTTTTTACGGGTAATTTTCAGACCTGGAATACCAACGAAACACCGACGTACAAAATGGCAATGATCGTTTATGATTACCAAAAAGACAAAGGTGTATCGGTGCCCTTCAGCCAAACCCAAACGCGCCTGAAAGACCAGTCTTTTATTGACATCAATTGATTCAACACGTATTTTGAATGGCAAAAATCTGCAGAAGGGGATGACCTGTTGCAACTCAAATCCTTTAAGGAACTTCCCCACTGGCAAGGCTTTATGAGAGACGAGGGGAAAACGTATGAATTATCGCCGGTAGCTTTCGGGATGCAAAAAGTCCTGACTGATTTTATCCTTCAAAAATGGCAATTATCCCAGGAAAACGTACTCCCTGGCGATGAATACAGTACCGATGAGATCAAAATCCAGTACAAGGATATGAAGTTCTACCTCTGGTACAGGAGAGAAGAAAAAGAACTCTATTTGATGGGCGACACTTCAGGTACGGTCGATGAAAAGTATACCCAATTAATCAATGAAATAGGTGTGGATTTCAATGCAATATTAAAGGGTGGCCAGCACCAGGAGTTGTTTGAGGAATATTGACTTGTTGCGGTGGGAGGCGACAGCCCCAATGGATAGCAGATTCGCCCTGATTTAACAACCAGGTCCCATCCGTAAACTGCTTGGGTTCCTGCTTCAATGTGCACCTGAATTCGATCATCCGATAATGGTTTATCAGTATTGTTTATTCCGATATATTTTTGATAATCGGAAAATACAGTCTGATCCGCAAACAGCCGTTGCGAGATCGCATACAAACTGATGGGAGCAATAATCAGCCTTTGTTTATATTCAACAGCATTATTGAACCCGATACCGTAAACAACAACCGTGTCATCATGCACGATCATATCCGTAATTCTTGCCTTAGGGTATCCGAATGGAATAGTATCGTTCCAAAGGGTCTGTGTTCCTAATTCACAAATAAGCAGGAGATACATAAAAAGAAATATCTTTTCCATAGCGAAAAATCAAAAGGGTATCGGGTGGCAGTTTTCACCACCCCATACCCAAACGATAGGAAATAATTAATGGGAAATCACAATCCTGGTTCTTTCAACAAAGGTATTACCATTGTAAAGTTCGAGATAGTACACGCCTGCGGCAAATTGCCCGACATTCAATGTAATCATATTCCCGGTGAAGGTTGGTTCTCCTGCTGAAGGCTGGCCGGGTGCGCTACAACGCCGAAAAAACCTGTATGAAACATGATTTTTCTAAAGAAATTCAACAAAAAGCCATGGTAAGTCTCGAAGAAATCCTGCGGCAGTATTCTGCTGCCACCCTGAAAGAGGCCATTGAGAAACAGGCAGCCTGGCTGGAAAACGACGAAAAACGCTGGATTTACGCCCCCGGAACTTTTCTGGATACCACGGTGAAAAACGGTAGCTTAGTTTCGGCGGTGCGGGAATTGGTACGGCCGGCAATGCCGGAACAACGCACCGAAATGCCCGGAGAGTCGCTGTCGCTGGATCAACGGATTGATATTCTGTAGCAGAAAATACTCGATCTGGGCTGCAAAAACATCCGGAAGTATACCTTTCTCGCCTGGAGCCGAAAATATGGCATGGACTATATGTGCCGCATTTACAAGATGTTCCGCGATGAGATTTACCGGCGGCGATTGAATGGCGCCCCGGTGGGACAGGAGTTCGTACAGGGCAGTTCGAGGAAATTTGCGCACATGGTTTATTACGGCAATGAGCGTCTCGCTGAATTCATGCGCAAAGAAGTCAGCGGCATCCAAAAACAACTGATCTTAGATTGCAATACACCCCGTTGGACCAAGTCCATCGCCAAAGTCAGGGCGCTGAGCAACGATGATATCGCCGCATTAAACCGGCTAAGTAACCAGTATCTTGGGATACGGCTCTCCAAATTCGGGGACCTGGAAAAGAATCGAAATGCCGTATTCCTTGCCTGGACGTATGAAGTTTTTTGGTTTCACAAGGCCCAATATAGTACCATTCATAACATTTAACTATTGATAATGTCTACAAAACAACAACACAAAGGTCCGAGGAAGTATGAGCACTGCAAGGATTCCACATTTGTCCTCTCTGCACTTTCGATTCATGGCCAATGGACCAGCATTTTCAGCCGTTCCCGTCCTGGTTCCCGCGCCAACAAGGTATTCACCCAGGACGACCAACTCTCTCACCTGCGCCGTGGATTTACGGAAAAAGCAAAGGGATTTGAGATGTTCGGCGGTGATTTCCTGTTTGCTTATATCGGGTGGAATGCGGAAAACCAGACCTGGAAAAATGCGATACACAGTTGGACGCTTGCCGGTGGTTGGCAAAGCGGCGCTCCAGAGTCGCATCCTGCTACATCCAGCACCCCGGTTTGGCAATTTGGGGCCCAGGGCAGCACGGTATTTCTGCACGTGAGAAATGCGGCTGGCTGGCTTCCGAAGATTTGGGGCTGGGATCGGCCGGGAAGTAATTCACTCATTGTTTTTTCGCTGGAAGAACAGATCAAACGACTACAGGTGCAATTCCAGACCGGTGGCCACGAAAAGAACCGCTTTAATCCGGCAGAAATCATTCAGGCGCATATCGCCCGGCGCGAAGGCGGCAGTATCCAAAACGCACTGTGTTATTACACGCCCGAAACTGGCTGGCAGCAAGGAACCAAGCCTTATCAGTCGCCGGATAAACCAGCCGATCTGCCGGAAATGTCCGGCAAATTATGGGTAACCGGTCCGAACATGAAAGCCGAAACAATCCGGCCCAATAATTTTCTCCGCCGCCAGTTTCAGATTTTTTGCAGCGAGTTTCCCAACCAATGGCCGACCGCTGTTCAACGGTAT
This sequence comes from Saprospiraceae bacterium, assembly GCA_044350415.1. Classification (GTDB taxonomy): domain Bacteria; phylum Bacteroidota; class Bacteroidia; order Chitinophagales; family Saprospiraceae; genus M3007. Next base: position 18,716 of record JBILHQ010000116.1, read on the forward strand.
TGCGACCCGGAAACCGGCGAAATACCGATGGGTGCCATCGAGGCATTCTTTTGGGCCCGGGAGGCCAAAATCAAAAAAGCCAATTCCCCCGCTGTAAATATCGCCCGGATTTATTTCGGCGACAAACCGCAATACCTGATCGCCCGACTGGATACCGGACAGATATACGACCCGCGCTGTTTCTCCTGGCCATCGCCGGATTATTTTACCCGTTAATCTACTGCTGACATGAAAGATACCCGAACCCGAGATGAAAAAATCCGAGATCTAGCGGCGAATTCCGGTGCGACGGATGCTGAGAGAAATGCGGCGAAATCATTTTTGCAAAAGAGTACTCCTGATAAGATACTTGAACCTGCACCGACTGTGGCACAGCCCCATTTTACTAAAGTGGAACAATGGGTACAGCAACAGGCTGCAGCACAACACCAGCAGCGGAAGATGGCGCTCGCGGTGCAACGGCGGATAAATGAGGAAATGCGGCGGAAAATGTATGGGCGGGTTGTGAATGTACCGCATTTTGTGGAGAAAGGGCCGGATTATTCCGGCTTTATTGTGGTGATTTTGGTGGTTGTTTTTTTGATTGGGTATGGATGTTGACGCATTTAAGAAGTAGGTCTGTCAAAACGGAGATACAAAAAAAATGCCATCCTGCGAATGGGAAACAATGGTATTACCCACTGACAACTTCGAAGAAAACTGCCTCAAAAACCTGTTTTGACATCCAATCCAAATCATTTATGAAATTGAGCAACTCCTCTTTTTTCTACGCGCTATTTTTTATTTTTTCAATTCATCTTCTTCAAGCCCAACCCAATAATAAATATCTCTCTGGTTCGGCAGTTCC
>JBILHQ010000292.1:0-6059 GCA_044350415.1 Saprospiraceae bacterium
TCGCCTTTACTGTTTGCATAGTGGGTGATGATGCGGTTGATGGGCATGGATTCTCCCAGGTCAATCACCGGATCGATATCGTGGTTGACCAAACCCACCCAGGCTCCCTCGGTTTTTAGCCCGCCGGTAATACCGTTAGTGAGTGCATACTTTTCGCCACCATCGAATTTTTTGGGCTCAAAAGTCATGGTATAAGGTTTTCCACTTGCCTTGTGCATCAAATAGTTAACCACCACGGTTTTGCCCATTTTTTGATCCCCTTTAAAAGCAGCGGCTTTGACCGTTGTATTTTTTGAAATAGCAAACGGACCGGTATAACCGGCGGTGCTTGCACCTGGTTCAGTGCCATCTGTAGTGTACTTGATTTGTATAGAAGGGTCGGTGCTGGAGAGGTGGACTTTTCCGTTCATAAATGCCGTTTTGACATCAAAATAACTCTTGGCAAAATTGACTTTCAGGGCAGCTAAACGGTCAAAATGGGTGGGAAGCCGTCCACTGAAACTCTCCCAACTGCGGCGCGACGGTTGCGACCAGGCGATTTCTGCTAAGGCACAACTCCGTGGAAAGGCCATATATTCCACTTTATCTGGCGTTTGAATATATTCTGTCCAGAGATTGCCTTGTACGCCAATAATATGCTTCGCTTGTTCCTGCGTAAAATCAGCGGGGATTGGTTCGTAACTGTACACTTTTTCTAAAGTGAGCAAGCCGCCGATCGCTAATGGTTCCGTTTCCGGATCGCTTTGGTAATAATCAAAATACACATAAGTGCTGGGTGTCATGATCGCATCGTGGTTGGCTTTGGCAGCAGCGATACCCCCTTCTTCACCCCGCCAGCTCATCACAGTGGCCGTAGGGGCCAGTCCGCCTTCGAGGATTTCATCCCAACCGATTAATTTTTTACCATACTTGGCCAGCATTTTTTCTGCACGGCCAATGAAATAGCTCTGTAGTTCGTGTTCGTCTTTCAGACCTTCGCGTTTCATAGCTGCCTGACAGCGGTGGCATTCTTTCCAACGTGTTTTGGGGCATTCATCACCGCCGATATGGATATAAGTTCCCGGAAAAAGTCCGGCTACTTCTTCCAGCACGCCGTCGAGGAAAGAAAATACTTTTTCATTGCCCGCACAATAGACATCTTCCACAACACCCCATTTGGTAGCAGTTTCATAACCTGCGCCTTCGCACCCAAGTTCAGGGTATGCGGCGAGCGCTGCCAGTGCGTGACCAGGCATTTCAATTTCAGGGATAATGGTAATAAATCGTTTTCGGGCGTATTCCACTACTTCTTTCACCTCTTCCTGGGTATAATAATGGCAGTATTTAGTACCATCGTATTGCATAGGCTGGTCGGTATAATGTCCCACCAACGTCTCCTCCCTGCAGGCAGCAATCTGTTGTAGTTTAGGGTAACGTTTGATTTCAATGCGCCAACCCTGGTCTTCGGTGAGGTGCCAATGAAAACTGTTCAGTTTGTGCATGGCCAGCATGTCAATATACCGTTTGATAAAGGGTACCGGAAACCAGTTTCGACCCACATCAAGCATAAGGCCACGATACCCGAAACGCGGATAATCTTCAATCGCACAGCCTTGTGCTACCCATTCAATACCCGCTTGCAGTGTATTGGCATTGATGGCTGCAGGGAACAATTGCCGGATGGTTTGAGCGGCATAAAATGCGCCTGCCGCCGTTTTTGCACGGACGATAATATTTTTTTTACCCACGTCAAGTTGATAGCCTTCGGGGTGGGTTATTTTTTCATCTGACAGAAAAATAATACTGTTTGGGGTATTTCCAGGTATTTTTCCTTTGACTGGAGCTGCTTTCAGGTGGAATCCTGTTGCGGGCGACAAAATACCCGCGAGATATCCAGCTGCTATATCCCAGTCGGCCTTTCCTTCAGGGTAAACGATGCTGGTGGTCTCATTCAATAAAAAAACGGTGTTTTTTGCGGATACTGATACCGGTTCGGGAATGATATTGACCTTTTCTGGCTTTTGACAAAAAGCAAAAAATGGCGCAAAGAGTAATAATAAAATGGCAGACTTATTCATAAATAAAACATTTTTTGGGGTAAATGTAGTGTAGTTGGAAGGTTTTTAAGCGAAAAATAGCAACTAATTCATCAAACTATTGCTCCTATATTGGAGGGGGAAAACGCCTGGAAGGACAAAATCTGAATTGTTGTAAAAAAATAAAAAAATCGGGTCAGTTTTCCCGAACTTTGTAATACTAATGCTGTTTACCTTTGCATTCTTAATTTGACTAAATCCAAATAGGAATACTTTCATCGTTTACAGCGCAAACACATGAATAATAATCGTCGTCTCATTTATTTAGACAATAATTCCACCACTCCATGCGATCCGCGTGTAGTGGAAACTATGGTTCCCTATTTCTTTGAAAAGCACGGGAATGCAGCCAGCCGCAGTCACCAGTTTGGTTGGGAGGCAGAAGATGCAGTGGATTACGCCCGTGAGCAAATCGCCAAACTGATCGGAGCAGAAGAAAAAGAGATCATTTTTACTTCAGGAGCCACTGAAAGTAATAACCTCGCAATCAAAGGGGTGTTTGAGATGTATGCTAAAAAAGGTAATCATGTCATCACCGCCGAAACGGAACACAAAGCCGTACTCGATACGTGTAAGCACATTGAAAAAAGCGGGGGAGAGGTGACTTATCTTAAAGTTCAGGAAGATGGCCTGATTAACCTGGCCGAACTGGCGGCTGCGATCCGTCCAACAACCATTTTGGTCTCGTTGATGTGGGCCAATAATGAAACCGGCGTTATCCAGCCGATGAAGGAAATTGCAGCAATCTGTGAAAAAAATGGAGTGCTGTTCCATTCCGATGCGACACAGGCGGTGGGAAAGATTCCTACTAATGCCCGTGAAACAGGTGTTCACCTCATGTCCTTCACCGCACATAAAATGTACGGACCAAAAGGCGTGGGTGCTTTATATGTAAGCCGGAAAAATCCACGGGTGAAGGTAACTGCACAGATGGACGGCGGCGGCCATGAGCGCGGTATGCGGTCGGGCACACTTAATGTGCCCGGTATCGTTGGCTTTGGTAAAGCAGCGGAAATTGCCCTTGCCGAAATGGAGCAGGATGCACAGCGCCTCAGCAAACTCCGTGACAAACTGGAATCTAAACTCACGCAACTGGAAGAGACCAAGGTTAATGGCAATGTCGATAGCCGTATGCCCCATGTCGCTAATATTTCTTTCAAACATGTCGAAGGAGAAGGACTGATGATGACCTTTAACCAGAATATCGCCGTTTCTTCTGGTTCGGCCTGTACTTCTGCTTCGCTGGAGCCTTCCTATGTATTGGTTGGCATGGGATTGGGCGATGATCTCGCACATTCCTCTATCCGCTTTTCACTCGGTCGTTTTACGACGGAAGAAGAAGTGGATGATGCTATCGAACTTGTGGCCAATGGCGTCAACCACATGCGGGAACTTTCCCCTATTTGGGAAATGTATAAAGACGGTGTTGACCTCACCAAAATCGAATGGTCGGCACACTAAAAACATCTTTTCATCATCACTACTCAATTCATTAATTATGGCATATAGCGAAAAAGTATTAGACCATTTCAAAAACCCGCGTAATGTGGGTACAATGAATAAAGACGCCAAAAACGTAGGTACTGGCCTCGTAGGCGCACCAGAATGTGGCGACGTAATGCGCTTACAGATCGAAGTGGATGAGGCTACCGGCCTGATCAGCGACGCGAAGTTCAAAACATTCGGCTGCGGTTCTGCTATCGCTTCTTCATCTTTGGCCACAGAATGGCTCAAAGGCAAAAGCCTCGATGAAGCTGCGGGTATCGACAATATGGATATTGTGGAAGAACTGGCACTCCCGCCGGTAAAAATCCACTGCTCGGTATTGGCCGAAGATGCAATCAAAGCAGCAATCAAAGATTACCAGGAAAAAAATGCAAGTTTAGTGGTGAGTGCTTAGTGGTGTGTGTTTAGTGGTGAACGTTTAGTGCTTACTGTCTAACGATGAGTTTCACTAAGCACTAAACGCTCACCACTAAAAATCTAAACACTCACCACTCACCACTCACCACTCACCACTAAATAAATGATATTCGTAGCAGATAGTGCCCGCGAAAAAATTTCTGAAATCCGCAGTTCCAGTCAGATGAAAGATGACTTCTTTCTGAGGGTCAGTGTGGTTTCGGGCGGATGTTCGGGGCTTTCATACAAATTGGATTTCGACAATGAGTCGAAACCCAATGATCAGGTATTTGAGGACAACGGCATCAAGGTGGTTACCGATCTGAAAAGCTTCCTCTACCTGTTCCATACCACCCTCGAGTTTTCGGGCGGTCTCGATGGCAAAGGCTTCGCGTTCAGCAATCCGAATGCCTCCCGCACCTGTAGCTGCGGCGAAAGCTTCGCAGTATAGCTTGGATTTACCATTTATGATTAATTCGATTTACGATTGTACAAGATCAGCGCCTACGATCCGACGGGTTATATGGTGATAATTTTGTAAAATCGTAAATCGAATTAATCGTAAACCGTACTATCTTTGCGCCGCCGCCTGCATTGCAAACGGGAGGGGCACAAAAACAATGGGTAAACTCTTATTTAATCGCGTCAACCGGCGCGAATTGAAAGCGCGTATTGCAGCAAGCAATGAAGCGCGCACCACACTTTCCTTTTACAAATATGTTCAATTAGAAAATCCGCAGCAGTTCAGGGACGACCTGTATCTTGCATTGGAGGAAGTAGGTACACTCGGACGTATTTATGTGGCGCAAGAAGGTGTCAACGCACAATTGTCAGTACCTACGGAAAAGTTCGGGACTTTTAAGGTCGCGCTGGACAATTGGGACTTTTTCCGGGGTATGCGCCTGAATATTGCCGTGGAAGACGATGGAAAATCATTCTTCGCATTGATTATCAAGGTGCGCCATAAAATCGTGGCAGATGGCATTGACGATCCCAACTTCAATCCCTCCAATACCGGTCGCCATCTCAGTGCAGCCGAATTCAATGCACTCACAAGTGATCCGAATACTATATTGGTGGATATGCGTAACCATTACGAAAGCGAAGTGGGGCATTTCGAAAACGCGATTACACCTGATGTAGCCACTTTCCGGGAGGAATTGCCACAGGTGGCCGACTTGCTTGCACCGCATAAAGAAAAAAATATCGTGATGTATTGTACGGGTGGGATTCGGTGCGAAAAAGCCAGTGCTTATATGAAATACAGGGGTTTTGAAAATGTATTTCAGTTGGAAGGCGGCATTATTGAGTATGCCAGGCAGGTAAAAAGCCAGGGATTGCCGAATAAGTTTTTGGGAAAAAATTTCGTTTTCGATGAGCGCCTTGGTGAGCGTATTAGTGATCAAATAATTGCCAAATGCCACCAATGTGGTACGCCCAATGACGACCATGCCAATTGTGCCAACCCCTACTGCCATATTCTTTTTATCCAGTGTCCCAACTGTCAGGCAAAATATGCAGGGTGTTGTTCGGTGCTTTGCGCAGCATTTAACCAACTGCCGGAAGAAGAAAAAGTAATGAAAGCACCGACTATGGTGTTTAACGGCTCGAAATTTGGAAAGGGCGTTTACAAAGCCTGGCGAAAAACAGGACCGATGGGAATATAAAACTCTATTATATTTGGTCTTTCTTAACTTTTCAGGATTCGGAACACCACATCATCGCAACATGAAAGACATTATTGAGCAACTCATCGGTGAAGGCCAAACAGCGGATGCCCTCAACGAGCTGGTGAAATACTCCAGTGACGGAATATTGCTGCTGGCCCGCTACAACAGTGGCAAAAAGCAATACAATATGGGGATCATTGGGTTTGATGAATGGCTGCGGATTCAGTCCGGGGTTAACGCCAGTGCAATGGATTTGGCGGAAACCATCGATAGAAAACAGCAAGCACCTGTTGCTGCATCGTTTGCAGAAAGCCAGGTGGTTAATGGGCCCAAAGTTTTCATTTCTTATAATCACGAGGACAAAGTACAGGTCAGTGCAATCAGGCAATACCTGGAGAAACACGGAATAGAT
>JBILHQ010000293.1:0-6043 GCA_044350415.1 Saprospiraceae bacterium
GTTGGCGGTGGCCCGAATGAAAAAGCCGCCTCGCACTCGCTGTTAACAGCAATATTGGGCGGCGGAGGCGTAAAAACAAATGCGCCGGATTGCCCTTGGGCAACAGCTGCAAACAACAATAAAACGGCAATTGCCGCAAAAAGCCGGGGGGGGAGGTAAATAGACCGGTTTTGCATACACGAATTCTTTAATATCCTGAAAAGCGCACGGGGTTCGCCTCCGGATATTTATGTTCATGGTGAAACGAAGGGATTAAAGAAAATTGGACTTATTTTATTACGAAAGACTTGTTGCGGCAAGAGCATCAGGGCCGTTCACCGCAACAAGTCCAAATATCTAAGGAACTTGTAATTTCAAAAATTTAGCAATTCTTTCAATTGTCTCTTCTTTCCCAAGCAATGCCATCATATCAAAAACAGCAGGACCTTTCATAGTACCTGCTAAAATAAGTCGCAACAAAGACATGATATCGCCTGGTTTAAGTTCATTTTCCTGCATAAAGGCTTTTACATTTTCCTCCACTACTATCGCAGAAAACGCTGGAATCTTACCAATGCGCGCTGACAGCGATTCAAAAACCGTAGCCAATTCAGGTTTCCATTTTTTGGCTATCGTTTCCTGATCATACGCCTTTACCGGCTCAAAAAGGTAATATCCGTCCTCTACAAAATCTGGGACTAAAGTTACCCTTTCTTTCATTAATGCAGCCACTTTCTCTAAAAAATCTTCCGATACCGCGTAATTTTTCTTTTCTGCATAAGGACGAATCATCCTAGCCAAAGACACATTGTCTAATGCCTGGATGTATTTTTGATTGAACCATTTTGCTTTTTCATAATCAAATCTGGCACCGCCTTTACTCACCTTTTCCAATGAAAATGCATCGACCAGCTGATCGATCGAAAAAATTTCCTGATCCGTTTCCGGGTGCCAGCCTAAGAGTGCCAGAAAGTTAATGACCGCTTCCGGCAGGAATCCCATTTCGCGGAAACCCGGGGCATTTTCTTCTGCGGTGGCACCTTCCCAAGCTAGCGGGAACACAGGAAATCCGAATTTTGCACCATCGCGTTTGCTGAGTTTGCCATTCCCCACAGGCTTCATTATCAGGGGTAAATGTGCAAATACTGGCATGGCATCTTCCCAGCCAAACCCGCGGTACAACAATACGTGGTGGGCTGTACTCGACAGCCACTCCTCCCCCCTGATCACGTGTGTAATTTTCATTAACCGGTCATCCACTACATTAGCCAGGTGGTAGGTAGGCATACCATCGGCCTTCAGCAACACCTTATCATCCAGTTCATCGCTTTGAAACACCACTTCACTACGGATCAGGTCATTGATATGAATAGATTGTCCGGGCTCGATCTTTAGCCTGATGACAGCAGGCGTTCCGCTGGCCAACAGGGCATCCACTTCTGCTTTAGGGAGGGTCAGGCTGTTGCGCAGTGCGCCGCGGGTTTGGCTGTTGCAGGTAAAATTATCGACAGCTTCCCGGTGAGCAGTAAGTTCTTCCGGCGTATCAAAGGCGTAATAGGCATGACCGCTTTCCAATAATTTTTCGGCATATTCCCTGTAAATAGCTTTACGGTCACTTTGGCGATAGGGCCCGTATTCCCCACCGAACCCAACGCCTTCATCAGGCACGAGGCCTGTCCAGCGTAATGTTTCAATGATATATTCTTCAGCACCATCCACATACCGGGTTTGGTCAGTATCCTCAATCCTGAGGATAAATTGCCCGCCAAGTTTCCGGGCCAAAAGATAATTGTACAATGCCGTGCGAACACCCCCAATATGGAGGGTCCCAGTCGGCGAAGGAGCGAATCTAACTCTTACCACGTTATCAAATATTTAACAAAAAAGATCCCCTTGACACCAAACCAAAAGGGCTGGAATAGGGTCTATATGAGAAAGGACCGCAAAAGTAGCGGTTTTCTTCTTTTTTAATTGTTTTTAATTCGCAGCAATCTTAAATATGTATTTAGTAAAAACGCCAAAACTATTACAGGCACTCATGCCTGCTTACACCTGGAGGATTTCAACAGGGGAAAAAGTACTTCACCTCACCTTCGACGACGGTCCAATTCCAGAGGTTACGCCATGGATCCTGGACACTTTAGAGGCATCCAAGGCCAAAGCTACTTTTTTTTGTGTAGGAGAAAACGTTCAACGCCACCCTGAACTCTTCCGGCGGCTCGAAGCAGAAGGGCATGCCGTAGGTAACCACACTTTCAACCATCTGAACGGTTGGGAAACAGAAAATATTCCTTATTTCCACAATATCCGGCATTGTGCGCAGTTCGTCAAAAGCGAATTGTTTCGTCCGCCTTATGGCAGAATCACGCCCGGGCAACGGAATTTCCTGGAACGGCATTACCAAATCGTCATGTGGGATGTACTTAGCGGCGACTTTGACCCCGATATTACTGCCGACCAATGCCTGACTAATGTATTGGACAATGCCCGCCGCGGTTCCATCGTGGTGATGCACGATAGCCTAAAAGCAGCCGATAAAGTCCACTACATACTTCCTAAAATATTAGAACATTTTTCAGCAAGAGGGTATACATTCGAAGCCCTTGAAGCAGGAAAAAAAGTACACGCTGTTTCCAGGGAACTGGTTGAAGCTTAGTGTGTATCCGGCAATTTCGGTTTAAATATAATTTCCGTACGCCGGTTTTGGGCACGGCCTTCAGGGGTTTCATTGGTTGATACAGGATAAAACTCCCCTTTCGCAACCGGCGTCAGCTGGTTGGCATTGATACTGAAATCACTGATCAGTAAACGGGTAAGGGCAGTGGCACGCCTTAAACTCCAGTCCCAGGTATCTGTAAGTGTTTTATTCCCTTTTGGCAATTGATTGTCCGTACAAGACACGATATCAATGGTTAATGCGGGGCGTTCGGCCAGAATTCCCGCCACCAGTTCAATGAGGCTTTTGCCTGATGCGGGGATATTCACCCCAGACTGATCAAACAGGGTTTTGTCTGGCAATGTTAGTACGATAGTTTCACCGGCAATAACCGTTTTTACCTCTGCAGCACCTTTAAATGCCTCGTCCACTACTTTTTGGAGGGTATTAAGCACCGTGTTGCGTTGGGTAATTATTTTTTGGAGACGGGAAAGTTCCTCATTACTTTTTATCAGGAGGTTGCTTTTTTCTGACAGTTGTTTTTCCAATTTCGTTTTTTCCTCCAAAAGCGTGGTGGAAGTTTTGTCGGCATTGGTGCCCAGCTGCACGATTCTGGAGCGTAATTCAGCAATATCGCCTTCCTGTTTTCCGATAGTTTTATTCAGGTCGCCGATACTCGCGATCATTTTTTCAGCTTCTGCTTTCCGGTCGGTCAGTTCTGCTGACAATACCTTTTCGCGCGCTTCGCTTATCTGTCGGCCAGTGACTTCCGTCTGGTAAATTCGTTTCTTTACACAACCGCTCAACAACATACAACAAATGATTCCAGTTATTAATTTATGCATAATAATAATTTTATCGTTCCAGATATTACTGAAAATAGTGTTTGAATAGCCTGTTTAATATTTTCCCAAAACAAAACTTGGTTTGATTTTTGCTGCAAAACAACAACAGATTTTCAAAAGACGGAACAATAATAGCAAATTTGCTCGTATTTGACAGGAGAAAGATATGTTAATTTGTTCTGAAACTTGGCGAACCACTGGATCTTTGAGTACTTTTTCCAAAAATAATCGATTTACCATGACCCGATTTATTCTTTTTTCCGCCGCACTTCTTGCGGCCTTTCCTGCTGTATCGCAAGGATTAAGCACTTGCCAGGAAGTCATTGGCATTACCGGTAAGTCTGCTACTGAAAGCGGACTTTATTATGCCTATACCGTAGGGGAACCTGTGGTAATGACTTTAAAAAAACAGGGTGTGAATACCGTGCTTACCCAGGGTTTTCACCAACCCGATATTTGTTTGCCGGTCACCTCCACACACCCTGAATTATGGATAGGCTGGGACATTCAGGTTTACCCCAACCCGGTATCTCAATGGCTTACGGTACAATTTACCGCCCCCGACACGCAGGATCTCACCGCTCAAGTGATCAGTACCGATGGTAAAATTGTCATTGACAATGCCCTTGTTACCTCATCGGGCAAACAAATTGATGTATCAACCCTTCTGGCTGGACTTTATTACCTGCAACTCCGCGACCCGGTTTCCGGCGCTGTTAGTAGTGTTCGGTTTTTTAAATCAGGATATTAATCCATCGCGGAATGTGTTCCTGCAGACCATTCAATAATATTGTTATGTCTATCCCACCAGGTTCACCTTATATATCCCACAGTATTTTATTGCTCCGCCATCTCATCACTTTATAATAATACATTCCATGAATCGATTTATTACCCTTTTACTTTTGCTGACAGCAGCATTTGTAACCACTGGCTGGGGACAAAGTGTCCCGCAAGGATTTAATTACCAAAGCGTAGTCCGCGATGCCAGTGGCTCCGGATATGCGAACCAAACGGTTACCCTTGTTTTTACGATCAGAAGCGGCTCCGCTAATGGTCCCATTTCTTACACGGAGAGACATATTACCAATACCAATGAGTATGGACTTGTCAATCTGATCGTTGGCCAAGGCACTGTACTTCAAGGCGATTTTGCTACCGTTAACTGGGGTGGCGGACCGAAATACCTCGGCGTTTCAGTAGAAACATCCCCGAATGTATTTGAAGAACTGGGCTCAACACAACTGATGAGTGTGCCTTACGCCCTGTTTGCCTTAAATGGCGGCGGGGGCAATCCCTCCGGCGACAACTGGGGTACCCAGACGGCCCAAACAGACAACACTTTAAAAGGCAATGGAACAGTGGGTAATCCGCTGGGATTGGCAGCACAGGAAGCTCAACCCGGACAAGTACTCAAATGGGATGGCACCAAGTGGATTCCCCAGGACGATATCACTAATACCGGCTCCAGTGGCGGTACTATCACCCAAATCAATACCAATAGCGGTATTGTAGGTGGACCAATTACCACCAACGGCACTATCGGCCTGTCGAATACCGGTGTCGCACCCGGTACTTATGGCTCTGCGACCCAAATTCCGGTTATTACTGTCGATGCACAAGGCAGGATTTCCAATGTGTTTTTTGCTATCCCATCACCCGGAACCGTCGGCATTAATGGCGGTGCTGGTATTGCCGTGCAGCAAAATGGCACCAACTTTACTATTACCAATATCGGAGATACCAATGCCAGCGACGACCTTACCACCGCCACCCAGGCAAACGGCGATGTAACCGGCCCTTTCTCCAATCTGCAAATTGCCCAGGATGCTGTTGGAGCTCCCGAAATTGCCAGCGGAGCGGTAGGCACGACTGAATTGGCCACCAATGCCGTAAACACTGCCAATATTGCCAATGGTGCAGTGACTGCTGTAAAACTGAACAGCATGAGCGCTACCAATGGACAGGTACTCAAATGGAATGGCACAGTCTGGGCTCCTGCAGCCGACCAGACAGGTAGTGGCACCTTAACAGGAGGCCCGGGAATCACCGTTTCGGGTGTTGCGCCTAACTTTACCATCACCAACGCCGGCGACACCAATGCCGCTGACGATATTACCACCGCCACACAAGCAGCCGGCGATGTAACAGGCCCATTCAGCAATCTACAGATTGCCGCCAATGCAGTGACTACCAATGAAATAGCCACCGGCACTATTGCCACTGCGGATGTGGCTGACCAGGCTGTTACCGGTGCTAAAATAGACGATATGGGCGCTACCAACGGACAGGTCCTGAAATGGAACGGTACCATCTGGGCACCTGCGGCTGATAATACGGGAACAGGTGGCGGAAATGTTAGTATTACTGCTGGTAACGGTATCGCTGTGTTTAACAATGGCGCTAACTCCTTTACGATTTCCAACGAAGGCGACACCGATCCACTTGATGATGTTACCAATGCATCCATTGCAGGCGGTGATGTTTCCGGAACGTTCAACAACCTTCAATTAAAAACTGGCGTTGTCGGTATCAATGAACTGAGCAACAACTCCGTAGCATC
>JBILHQ010000117.1:0-19424 GCA_044350415.1 Saprospiraceae bacterium
AATACCTTGCAGCTTCAATTAAAATTTTATTCATTATGCTGACTAGACGTTCTTTTTTAAGAAATGCCGCACTTACGGCCTCCGCTGTTCCTTTTTTATCCGCATCCGAACTCATTAACCCTGTGCCCAAAAATATCGGCGTACAACTTTGGAGTGTACGCGATGACATGAAAAAAGATGCCAAAGGTACCATCGAGGCTATTGCCAAAATGGGATACCGCCAGGTGGAACCATTTGGATTCGACGGTGGCAATTTATTCGGGTTGAGCTATGCTGACTTTAACAGCCTGCTCAAAAGCAACGGCCTTACTATGCCAAGCACCCACAGCATGTTCACCCTTGCTCATTACAATGAGGCCACTAACGATATCACGGATGACGCAAAAAAAATTATTGACAATGCCGCCAAATACGGGGCTAAATACATCATCGCCCCATGGATGAAAGAAGAAGACCGCAAATCAATAGACAAGATGGCCAAAGCCCTCAATGCTGCCGGTAAATATGCCAAAAAAGCTGGCATCCGCCAGGCTTACCATAACCACAATTTCGAATTTGAGCAAAAAGCCGCTGATGGCCGCTTGTTAATCGAATGCCTGTTACACGATACCGACCCATCTTTGGTAACTTTTGAAATGGATATTTATTGGGTGGTTAATGCCAATTATAATCCGCTGGATATGTTTCGGCTCTATCCGGGCCGTTGGGAACTCTGCCATGCCAAAGACTTAGCAGCCACAGATAAACGGGAAAGTATCGAGGTTGGTGACGGCACCATCAACTTCAAAAAAATATTCAAACATGCTGATCAGGCAGGCCTCAAATATTATATCGTAGAACTGGAAAACTATGTGACCACTCCAATACAAGGGGTAAAGCGAGCGCGGAAAAATTTAGTGAAGGTTTTTTAAAAACGATTGAAATCTGAAGAATATCGAATGTCGAACACCGAATGTCGAAGTAGAGTCCGCCGTTTATTGGATTATTTTCGGGACTTACCTAAAATTAGCCCACCTGGGGGAGCTACTTCGATATTCGGTGTTCGATATTCCATTATTTAGGTGCAGCAGCAAGTTGCTGCCGGGCAAGCGCCAGGTTCCTTAATAGCGTTTCATCAGTCGGGTCTTTTTTCACCGCACGCTCCAGATAATAAACGGCTTTTGCAGGCTGTTGCATCATACCACAGGCAGCCCCCAAATCCCGTTGGGTTTGTACTTCCGTACTGTCATACCGGTAAGATTTCTCTAAATATTCCACGGCCTTGGGAAGGTTATTTTTCACTTGCCCTTCGTATCGTCCCCATTCGCGGTACACTGTCGCCAAACGCTCCGTAGCCATACTACCAGGTTGCATTTCGTAGGATTTTGCAAAATAATCGGCAGCTTTGGTATAATCCTTTCGGAAATAGGCCACATTTCCCATACCCAATAGGTTATTGAAAGTTGGACGAATGCTGTAACTGATTTCAAAACCTTCCAGGGCTTGTTGCAACAACGCTGCGGTATCGGCAGGGGGCGTTTGTTTGTCCACATATTTCAATAACGTTTCTTCGCCTACCGATTGCTGGACCCGAAAACTGTTCGGTACATGCGCCCTGTCGGTAGTGACCAAAGTGTAGTTGCTTTTCCAGGCAGGATTTCTGACAAATGTAGCGCCCATCCCCAACAGTCCTAAGACGCCAATGACGCTGACAAAAGATACCGCATTTTTGCCCGAAAGTAATTTTTCCGGATCATCCTCTGGTTGGACTTTTAAAAGCCGGCTTAATACAAATGCCGCCGCCAGACAAAACCAGGCAGAGCCTTGATATACGAGCCGTTCCCCAAAAACAGTACCAATCAGCAGGAACAGGTTACTGTATAATCCTATTGATGCCAAAAATGCCAATCCACAGAATGCCAATATGTTGCGGCGGCTAAAACCCCATATTCCACCGAGTAGTATGCCCGCGTATGTCCCAAAGAAGAGCAACGCCTTTACGTTCCCCCACCCTACTGTCGGAATCTGATTAAAGGAATAATCCCACGACAGGTTGGAAGGCCAAACCAGCAATTGCAGGTACCGGCCCAAGGCGACAAAACCTGTCGCCCACCGGTCGCTCAAGGTTGCAGCCACCAATTGATTATCATTAAAATTGGGGGTATAAGCCGTTTTGGCCATTACCAGGAACCGAATCATAAACCACAACAAAAACACGCCCACCATCGGCAAGGCTGTTCGCCAGATCTTCTTTTCATGAAAAAAATACAAGGCCAATGGTGCAATCACCACCATCGTCGCGGCACCTTCTTTCGCCAATAAGGCCAAAAAAAATGCCCCCAATGCCCACCATAGTTTTTTCATTTGCCCCGAAGCAACGTCCCACAACCAATACAAAGTCAATGTGCCGAAGAAAAAACTCAGGATCTCATCCCGGCTTTTTATGTTGGCCACCACTTCTGTATGGATCGGATGGACTGCAAATAATAGCGCAGCACCAAAAGCCACCAATGTCCATTGTTCTCCCAACATTCTTCGGAGCATTAAGAAAAGTAACCCAACAGAAAGGCCGTACCACAGCACATTCATAAAGTGATGCATACCGGGCGTATTGGGCGAAACTGCCCATTCAATAGCAAAGAAAGCCACGGAAAGCGGTCGGTACATATATTCTGAGTCGGTCGAAACTGCCGCCCCTGCCCGGTAACTATGGCTGAAAATATTACCCAGCCCTCCAAACCCCTGCTGTACAAATTTATTCATATTGATGACCAACGGATCATCTAAAACAAATCCATGTCCCAAAGTGGGGAGATAAAGTACGACGGCAATGGCAGCCAAAATACCTGCAAAAAACAAAGGCCCCTTCCCGGCAGCCGGTGCAGCATGGTCTGCATTGGATTTGATGGGCGGGGCAGTAGCCGCAGTTTTTTTCTTCGTTTGCTTTGACATAAAAGGTAGTAACAGGACAACAAATGCCTGTTGCGGTCATCACAACAGGGTGATTCTAAATAAGAAGGCAAAAATGGGAATAATCTGCATAATTTCGTTCCTGCCATCTATATTTGTCCAAAATTTTACTACTATGCTAACGCCTGATTTTCTCCAGTTTCTTTACGAACTGAGCCAAAACAACAACCGCGACTGGTTTGTTGCATAGTTGTAAAATGCAGTTTGAAGGCTTCGAAGCGGCAAAATCCGGCATATCCTGACAAATTAAGTACTTTAGGCGATCATCTTCGTAAGATTCGGCTTGATCGAGGGTTAACGCAACTCGATGTCGCAAGGATTTTGAATGTGACAAGTGATACGATTTACAAATGGGAGTCAAATTTATTCCCTCCCCTACCCAAACACAGTAACAACATTATGATTTTTTTGGGCTACGTACCATTTGAAGAAAGTTACCAAAAATTCCATGAGTTAATCCGTGCAGCCAGGATACAAAAGGGTGATAATCTTAAAGAGGCAGCACTGAAGATTGGATGTGACCCTACTGCCCTCAGTAGGATTGAAAAAAACCTTGTTAATCCCCACGCAAATACAAGGTCAAAAATTGAGAAATACATACATTCGCAAAAAATCTAAAAACAGACAAAAGATATGTTGAATCCATCCTTTCTCGAATTTCTTTACGAACTCTCTCAAAACAATAATCGAGGTTGGTTCGAGAAAAATAAGACAAGATTCCAGAAGGAAGTTCAGCAGCCTTTTGAAGTATTAGTGTCTGAGATTATTAAAGAGATAAAAGCCTTTGATCCTAACTTTAGTATGGATCCTAAACAGGCTGCTTTTCGGATTTACAGAGATGTCCGATTCTCAAATGATAAGACGCCGTACAAAACACACATGGCAGCAGTGTTTACCAACGGAGGACGGCAGAACATGCATGATCCAGGTTATTATCTTCACATCGAATATGGCTTTCTTCAATTGGGTGGAGGAGCATACTTTCTGGATAAAGAACCTTTACAAAAAGTGCGTACAAGGATTATGCAAAACCCAAGTGCTTTTCGACAGTTAATTGAAGCGTCTGAATTTGTAGACAAGTTTGAAGAAATAAAAGGTGAGAAAAACAAAATCCTTTCCACACCATTCAAGGAGGCTGTAGCGGTAGAACCGTTGTTACTCAACAAGCAGTTTTATTATATGGCTGAATTAGATCCCAAGATGATACTCGAGTCTGACTTTCCGAAATTTGTGGCAAGCTATTTCCAGGCTGCGTTGCCGGTGAATCGGTTTTTACTGGAGGCGGTGAAATAAATTAGAATACGGTAATTTGTCAAATTTAATTTGCGTATAAGATGTAACACTGAGATTTGGAATAAGACCTAAAGGCAAATCAAATTTTACAACACCCCTTTTCATCCCGTTGTAATAACCGCACGGACATGGTTGCGTTGCATAGTTGTCAAATTGAATTAACAGGTAAAAGGCCCACAAATCCAGCATATCCGGCGGAATTGAATACCTTGGGAGATCATTTACGCAAAGTCCGTCTTGACCGAGGTTTGTCTCAACCGGATGTAGCCAGGACTCTGAAAGTCACTACTGATATGGTAACTTGTTGGGAACTCAACCGTAATCAACCCACTGCCAAGTTTGCTAAAGCGATAATTGATTTCATTGGGTACTTCCCTTTCAATGGCACTTCTTTGGGAGAACAATTGTATTACACCAGGCTGATTACTGGGAAAACTCAAAAGCAGGTTGCTGATTTGATCGGATGTGATGAGTCGAATTTGAGGCGGATCGAACTTGACAAAAGGAAGCCAACGCCAAAGACGCTGCAAAAAATTCAGGATTTTATCAATTCTGCGAGGTTACATTTGTTCACTTCTCAAATGGACTATCCTTCAGATTCATGAATAAAGTTATTTCTTTTTTCATGATTTTGTCGGAGGTTAATATAACGCCTTAAATGAGAAACAGTGATTTTCTTATCGCTGCTGCATCCTATTTTGAAGCAAAAAAGTCATAAATTCCATCGGTCCCCGGAGCGTGTTATTTTCCTCTGTGATGGTCTGACAATCGAAATCAATCCGGCTGCGGAGTATGTCAAATGCTTCGTTAACCCGGTAACCGGTATAATAAATAAACAGCCAAAAATCCGTACTTTGGCACCTTGTTTGCTGGCCTCGTCCCTGAAGTTTTTTTTCGCTAACAGGGCTAAGGTATTTTCGTCAACCAACATTAACAAAAATTTCTATACACCCAAACCTTTTTAGTTCGGCTCATAATAGACGTGATTTGAAGCAGAATACTAAGGTAGAAATTGTGGACAATTAATATTCAAGCAATCAGATTGAAATTTGCTATTCCTGACATTTTTGATCTGAATTATGTTAAAGCTTAATTCAATGGTTGAGGATGTGGAATATTTTTCACATCTTTGTAAATCTATTTATTCCAATCATGCACAAAACATTCCAACAACCATGCCAGAAAAAACAATTCCTCACTTCCCTTCTTTTCAGCATTACCATTGGCTGATTCCGTTGCTTAATTTTATTAAAAATATTAATTCATGTTAGCCTACCACTAACATGACATTCGGTTTTACGTAATATTCAGTCTTTCCCCAATGAATTTGTATGAGTTGCTAATAAGCGACCAGTAGCGACTTTCTACAATTCATGAAATGCTCATGATTGGCTAAAATTGAATTCATTCATTGTTAATAACCATAAATTATGAAAAAACACAAATTCCATTTTGTAAATTGCAATTTTCTGCAACTTTTAACAATCTCTCTAATTTTAATTTTCAATGGTTTCGGAAATGGATTATGGGCACAACCCTTCTGTGGGAGCTATACTACGTTACCTCCAAGCACCAATAACCCTGACTCATAGGCTTATCACCGCTCCGGAATTTAAACAAGAGCCATTTTGTTTTTTATTTAATAAATAATTTCCTAAACAATTTTACTTCACTTTAAATAATTTCAAAAATTATGAGATTTTCACAATGCCGTTTTTATATATTGTATAATTACTTATTCTCCTTCAATTTTTATTTAATATTAATATTAGTAACCTGTTCTGCTTCATTGTTAAGAGCACAAGACGGCGCAACAGGAACAGAAGGAACGTCAGATTTTAACTGTGGCAATCTACCTTCTTGCGTAACTTCACTTCCTGAATTAAGGTGTGTGAATTCTGGAGACAACTTTATCAGTAACCTCACCACCGGAACGTCTTCTATTCTTTTACCCATGCCTTCTGCGGCACAAATACCTCAGAATGTTATACTTTTTGGCAATCTTATCATTGACAATGATTATACATTTGCTCCGGGATCTAACATTGTAGTCGCGGGATATAATACAATAAAAGTGATGGAATTTATCAAGTTTAGTGTTCTCGGGAATTCAACTATAAAAGGATGCGAGAATATGTGGAGAGGTCTTGTTATAAATTATGGCGGTGCTATTGAACTAAAAACTGTAACCGTAGAAGATGCCTTCATTGGAGTGAGTATGGGAATAATCAATATGAGTGGTGCCAATGTAACTGGCTCCGATATGACTATAAAAAACTGCACTTTTAATTTGTGCAGGACAGGTATTTCGATGGGAGATGAAGTAGATGAGCCATTTTCCCCTCTGCGTAATATCAGAATTGCCCTTGATGGATTGAAAGGAAATACTTTTAATGGAGATGGAGTACTCAAACCTAATCCGGATAACAACAAAAGGTGCTTAAGAGGAATACATATTAATGGCTTGAAACCAATTACTTTGATTAGTAACCAATTCAAAAACTACGGCCTTACTGATATTGCTCCAATGACTGACAACGAGCCTGTAGGAATTAAAATAATCAATTGCAGTGTACGTTTGGTTAACCACATTTTCATTAATATTGGTAAGCTTTCGCCTGTAAATGTGAATGCAGCAGCCAGTGCAATTGATATTCATAACAGTCGAGAGCAAAATATCAGAATTTGGGGCGGCAATGCAACTAATGTTTCTTGTGGGATTAGAGCACGCAAACGTTTTGGAGGGTTAAGTATTCTTGGATTTGATATTACCAATTCAATAGCAGGAATGTCTTTTGAACAAAGCTTACCCAATTTTTTGATAGTCCCGTCAAGAGTCGAAATTTCGGGGTGTGAAATCAGTAACTACAGAGACTATGGAATTGGGTTTAATTTTCATAACACGGATATTGTCGATCAATTTCTGTTAGCAGGCAATAATTTTATTGACAATAAGGCAGATTGCCCTGGAGGTCTTATGAATTTTGTTAATGGTAGACGAGCCATAAATGTTGAAGTAATAGCATCCTCCAGAAATATCCATGCTTCGATTCATGATAACACCATAACCAATTTCAACAAATCCGGTTGTGGGTCAAACAACTGCTATGGTATAGTTCTCCAAAATTGTAGTGATGGAAATATTTTTGACAATACCTTTTTTGATAACAATGCACTAACAGCACCCACCAGTACAAAATTTCGCGCTATCTATCTAAATTTGTGTGACAGGAATATACTTTCGGATAATTTAATTGATGGTTCAAATGCGGCATTTAATGTTGCTTCTAATGACTCTGAAGGCATTGAGGTAATTGAATCAACTGGCGGAACTTACACCTGCAATGACTTAAATAATGTTAAAACAGGCATTTCTTTTTCAGGATCAGGATGTGATGATTCTGAAATTTCCACTAACCTCTTCCGTAATCATGTTAAAGGGCTATTGCTAAGTTCTGACGCAATTATTGGCCAGCAACCGGCAAAAGAAAACCGATGGTTTGGAAGTGCAGGACAAACTGAGGCAAAGTTTGAAAATCCTGGCCTTGGAAATGATCCCATAATGTCTCAGTTCTTAATTAATAATTCAAATCAGACTTCCGTATTTTGGGCGAATCCAAGAGCGGTAGGCAGTAACACAAATGATGAGGATTGGTTTAAGTTCGATTTAACTTCTACTCCAATTGATGATAATGCCTCAATCAATTGCACCCCTATCGGAGGCGGGCCAACTACTGTTGATCCGGATATACGGCTGAGTAAAGCAGATCATTCCGTCGTGGAAGGACTATTTCCAGCATACAGAGGATTTACTGCAACGCAGTGGGATGCCCGATTCCGGCTTTACGATCAATTAGCCCGTCAATCGGCATTGTTAGCCCCAAATGGTAGCCCGGAGAAAACTTTTTACGATGCCAATTCCGGAGGCACCACACTGGGCACATTACATAGTGCATGGAAGAAATCAGTAACTTTTGGAGTACCAACGGGTTCAACAGCCAATCAAATGCGTCAATTATCCGGTGAGATATCTGATTTATTAACCCAAATGAGTACAATCGACGAAACTTTGAGTGATGGCGGTATATCTAGCCAATCTGCTACAGACCTTATTGCACAGCGTGATGCATTGCTGACTACTTATGAGACGAAGCAAAGTGCGATGCAAAATCTCACTGAACAGTTAACCGCGACAGAGATTCTGGCAGCAAACTCCCAATTGACAATCCTCAACAGTCTGGCAGTAACAGATTCCTGGGAGCAAAATTTGAAAGATGTTGTATCCATTATTCTTAATATGCAGGCAAATGGCACAGCACCAACTGAGAATCAACAGATAACTCTTCAAAACATTGCATCGCAATGTCGATATGCCGGTGGTTTTGGCGTACTGCTTGCCCGTTCATTATACCACTCTTATGATGTAAACAATCTGTTGACCGCTGTAGCCTGTGCAGCGATAGATGAGGCTTGCAGCACAGAACGGAATTCGCCTACATTCCAACATTTTAGCACAGTTGTTATCGCAAGCCCAAATCCGGCTGATGATTTTATGCGCATAACTGTTGCCGGAGAAATAGGCCGGGGCACTATTTTTATGACAGATTTGACTGGCCGGGTGGTTTACAATACGCCTGTCTCCGGCTCAACAACTAATATTCCGACGGCTAAGATACCTAATGGTCTTTATTATTTAGTGGTTCGATCCGAGAATAGCATTTTCCAAACAGTTAAGGTCATAATTACACATCATTAATCTCACCTGCGGGGTTGTTCGGCATAGCCCGAACAACCCCGCACTTTATTTCTTAATAATGCGTTTCGCAGTATTATTGACTTTGCTTTGTCTAAGCCCTGGAGCATTTGCTCAAAACCATGATTTTGTCTGGACATTTGGTTATGCGTCCAATTACATTGATACAGTTATTGAAAATGGTGGCTGTATTATTGATTTTAACTACAATCCCCCTAAAATGACAAAACTGAATACGGTATTAAATTTTGGGGGATATGCCGCTACCTGTTCAGATTCTTCCGGACACCTGCAGTTTTATACTAATGGCATGCACATATTTAATAAAAACTACCAATTGATGGAGAATGGTGACACGATCAATCCAGGTGATAAATGGGAAAATTTTAATGAAACAAATCTGGGTTACATAGGGCGTTCTCCAATCGCTTTGCCAGATCCGGCAGGGCATAATAGGTACTACTTGATTCATACAGGTGTTTACATTGAGTCTTCTGTAAAATATGGCCCGTTGTATTATACTTTAATTGATATGGAAGCGAATAACGGCAGCGGAAAAGTGATTAGTAAAAACAACCTGCTGCATGAGGGCGGGTTTTCGGAGCCGGTAGCTGTCAAACACGCTAATGGTCGCGATTGGTGGGTGCTTCTGCGAGTGGTCGGCACATCGGTCATACTGCGCTATCTGATTGACCCGAATGGAGTTGTATTTTCAGGTGAACAAATTGTCACGTTACCTCTCCCATTAAATATAGGCATTACGAGATGCAGAATATCCCCCGACGGAACAAGGTTTGCTATGTTGAATGACTTTATTTCCTTATATGATTTTGACCGCTGTAACGGATTGTTGTCAAACCAAAGAGTACTTAAATTTGATTCGACTTTCTTTTTCAATTACTTGTCCTTTTCACCAGATTCCCGATTGCTTTATGCTAGTACCAGCCGCACAATCACCCAATATGATTTATTGGCTGACACGATATCGCCTACTGAATTGGACACAATACAGGAATTCGACTATACAAATTATCCATTTCCGCCATTCTACGCTGGTTTTGCTGATCCTGTTATTACACCAGATGGGAAAATATATTATATTTCTTCAGGCACGACTGTTTATATGAACCTTCTGCATCGTCCCAATCTTCCTGGCAGTTCCTGCGATTTTGAGGTTGCGGGGCTCAGGCTTCCCAGATTCAATGGTCGGACCTACTATAATTTCCCCAATTACCGCCTCAGTGCCTTGGAAGGATCTCCTTGCGATACCATTGTATATAAAAAGCAACCAAGGTTTGTGAATACTTCTTATGAGGCATTTTTAGAGCAGCAGACTTTGAGTCGACGACAAATTTTCCGACAAGCACCGCCATATTCCGGAAAACGAAATGTTCCATTTAAACCCGAAACACTTGAGCATTTAATGATGGAAGATCTAAAAAAAGTCGAACTGAGGAAAATTAAAGTAATCGAAAATGATAAAAAATAGTCTGCTATTATTACTGGTCTGTATTACCCTCTTTCCTGGACTTGTTCCGCTGCAAGGGCAACAATATGATCAAAACTGGCCTGTTGGTATCCTGGAATACCCTGGAAACTCCTTATATGGAAATGCCATTATTCGTTTTGAAGGCAGTACACCCATAGTTAAAAAACACGACCTGAAGATGAATTTCGAGCGTACTGTAGCCGCAATGAGCGACAGTCTTGGCACACTGCTCTTTTACTCCAATGGTTGTTATATTGCTACTGCCAGTGGTGATACCATGCTCAATGGTGCTGAAATCAATCCAGGAACTATGCATGATTGGGTTTGTCCTGAAAATGGCTATAATGTTCAGCGCGGAATGTTAGTACTTCCTGATCCGGGTAATTCTATGCGGTATTACCTGTTCCATTTGGGTGCCCGCTATACCCCAAATGATGGACTAAGTACCGGGCCATTGTATTACTCATTAATTGACATGTCTGTGGAAAACGGAGTTGGCGCGGTAATCAGTAAAAACAATGTACTATTGGACAGTTTGCCAGAATCATTCACTGCAATTCGACATGGAAATGGTCGTGATTGGTGGGTAGTTTGTCCTATTTATGGTACTAATCAGTATGAACGGTTTTTATTGGTACCCGAAGGGATTATTTCGGCAGGCGCAGCATTTACAGGACCATCTGTCAATTGCACACGTACAGGTGTTTTAGCAGCATCACCTGATGGAACTAAATTAGCCCGCACCCAAAATTGCCGGACTGTCGTGCTGGATTTTGACCGATGTTCAGGTTCGCTAACGAACCCAATTATTTTTGAACGCTCACCTTATACTTTTGCTGGCGGTGGTGCAGCCTTTTCGGAAAATGGAGAACGGCTGCTAGTAAGCGAGCACATGGCTATTTTGCAAGCCGATCTTACCGCTGCCAGTCCGCAGTTAGATACAGTAGTGCCTTTTGATAGTTTGATCGGCAGGGGGCTGCAAATTATGGAACGGGGCCCCAACGGAAAACTCTATTTTTCATTACCGCATCGGGGCCGCGCCATCCCAGTCTTAGAAGGATTAGATGATGATAATATATCATTCAATAAAACAGGATTGCAGCTGCCGGTATATTCAGTGCGGTCATTACCCCATTTCCCCAATTACCGCCTCTATGATTTTGCAGACAGCCCCTGTGATACGTTGGACATTGATACGCCTGTTGTTACAAAAAATATGGAGACAACAATTGATGATTTTTCAATTTATCCTAATCCGTCATCAGGAGTGGTACGACTCTCTACAACAATACAAGGCTACCCTGACTATCAAATGATAATCACTGATTTATTAGGCAATACAATATCATCGGAGCGCATGATTATACCCGGCATGACCATAGATTTGAGTAACCACCCAGAAGGTGTTTATTATATCCACCTGAAAAAAGGGTTAACCTTTATTACAATGCTGAAACTGGTAATTATAAAATAACTAACACAATCATCTTTTCATTCAAGATTCTAATTTTATGAGAGCATCTTTTTTTCTGTTTTCTTCTAATTCTAAAACCCTTAAATTCTGGATATTGTCTCTAATTATATTTTGCGGTGGATTCGGTAAATCACTGTCAGGGCAAACAACAATACCAATATGCGAAGTTTATAAAAAATTTGGAGGATTACCGAAAGGTTATAATGGTCCGATAATCACAGATCGATTTAGTAACGAGTATACTTTAAATGAAATTCAAAATTTACCTGAACAATTAAATACCTGTTCGTTCAGCAGCATTTTTGACCTTCATTTTATTACATCTGGAGGGGCATTTACTGCAGCCGAACAGTACACTATTTGTTTGGTTTTTAAACAAGTCTCAGATCTGATTGCTCCTTCTGGAAGTACTTTCGGCACAATTAGAATTAACATTGCAAAATTTATTCCTCAACAAAATGACCCAGCAGGATTTGCATCTGGATATTACGGATACGAATGCGGGTTAGCCAACAGCAACATACTTGAGATATTAAAAACTGGTGTTAATCCTTTGGGTGCAAATGTTCCAGCTGGTTATTTGTTTATTAATCCAGGCATCCCATGGCATACGACAGAAGGAGAGATCAGCCCAATAAACAATCCACCCTTAAGTACACCAGGAATGTTTGATTTGCATTCAGTAGTGCTGCATGAAATTGGTCATTTACTAGGTATTGCTTCACGGATTGGTAAAAATGGTAATGGAATAAATGGGAATTATGCTAGTTGGGATCGTTATCTTTCGGTAAATGGGAAACATCTTATATTACCTGTAACCGGGGCGACAGGTTGTTGTGATAAACATGAATTTAATTCTACTGATTTTCCAATAATGCCTGATGCTATAGATTTTGGCTGCGAAGCAGACATTGTTTTTGACCATCCTAATATTTTACCTTCTCCTGAAGTAAATCGAGTACATCCAATCTTAGGAAACCAACCTGTTCAGGATGACAATGAAATGCGCAATAAACTATCTCACCTAGATGGTGTCTGTTCTGGTGGAATGTTGTACGTTATGAATGGGTTTATTGACGAGGGGGTAGTCAGACGAACTTTTTTACAAGATGAAGAAAAAATACTTTGTGTACTAGGTTACTCAGGGACAGCATCCTGCAATTCTAATAATTCATGTCAACCAATTACGAATAATGACAATGCGACAATAATAGTACCTTTTGTAATTGGGTTTGGTTTACAGCCCCCATATGAAATTGACGTCACTTTAAATGACTGGGTGCCGAACAGTTTTGTAATTGGAATTGAAATGAACTGTAGTTCTTTTCCTCCAGACATGATCCAACAGATACCAAACGGGTTTAAAGTTATTGATCCTGATCTACATATTGGTAATTGGACAGTATGTTATTCCATTACAACAGTTTGTAATGGAATAACATACTGTGATCAAGCAAAGCTTAACATCAAGATACTTGAAAGCATTAGTTCTGACTGTGAAGGGTGCGATTTGGTTTGCATGGGGGATTTTGAACAATTTCCCTTTACAACATCGGTTAATTTTAATCAGTTAGGCTTAAATAAATTTAAATTTATCCAAACTCAGCAAAATACGCCTGATATTTTTGGTCAATCTAATAGCAATTTTGGCACTATTTTCAATAAAATTTTGGGATTATATACTGGATCAGACTATGGAAGTGGGCTACAAAATATTGAAGGGTTCATTTTACCATTAAAAGAGCCGATCCTTCCTGGATGTACTGCAAAAATATCATATACTGCTGCCTCTGATTATGATATTCTACTACATCCAACAATGCCCCATACATATATAAATTTTGTAGGATTAAATGAATATGGAGTCTGCACTTCTCCAGGTCCTATAGAATTGATAAAATACCCAATTTGCCCCACATTTGAACAGTGTACAGGGCAATCAGATGCATATTGTATAGGAAGTAGTGCCGTAGAAAGAGATTTCGACTTATTTGGGTATTCTGACAATCCTGCTTACGTTTATGTAAATTTAGACTTGGTTAATGGCACTATTGACTGGATAAACCCTCCAAATGGTCAACCAATAAATTATTTGATTATTTTTGGTACATTCGATGGATTTGATCCATATGCTTCAACCATACCTCCAGGGGTTAGATTCTTTATTGACAACGTATCTGTTAAAACTGATTGCCAAAATAAGATAACCATTACACCGTCTGTAGTAAAGAAATGTGCCGGAGACCCAGGAGAGGTACAAATTTCTTATGAAGTTTGCCTGGAACCCGGTCTGAATAATACTGATCTTAATGTAGATGTAAATCTTATACCGAGCCTCCCTCCCCCTATTGGAGTTACAGTTATTCCAGGCAGTTGTTTTAACAATAGCGGTATAGGCAAGGTTCACCTTTCTTCACAAAACTTATGTGAGACATGTACGTTGACAGTAAATATTCCAGTAAATTACTCTGTAGGCGATGTTCTTAGTATTGGGATGACAGTTGATGTATCACCGGACTTTTGCGCTGATGTTCCAAGTGGAGTGATGTCCATCGATGTAGTATTAGATGATTGCGGCCCCGTAGATCCACCAGAGCAAGCATGTATATGTTCAATTGCTGGAAATGATATAACAATTGGATATAATTCTTTGTCAGTAAATGAACTTCATTCACTGACAAATATACCTCAAGTTATCACAAATAAATGTATCAGTATTACCGGTATTCTAAAAATTGATCAAGATTGGTCTTTAACTAATTGTAGGCTAATTTTACAAAGTGGAGCTCAAATTGTTGTAACGAATGGTAGTAAGTTTGAAGTTTATAATGGAACAACTTTTGAAGGATGCACGACGCTATGGCAGGGCATAACAGTAGAGTCCGGAAGTACATTTATTTCTGAGGGTGGATTTTCAGAAAATAAAATCGCTGATGCAATACATGCTATCAAACCTAAATCTGGGGCAAAGATTCGTTTATTGAGTACTAATTTCGATAAAGATTATATTGGTATATATACTGAACCAACAGCAAATGGTTCATCCCAGAGTATAACAACAATGGGACTCTCATTTAATACCTTTACATGCTCTTCACAATTATTACCTCATTATAGCAATTCAGGACCAGCATTAGGAAACATTTCCTATGCAACGGCAGTCTTAAATAATACAGTAGGAATAGATTTTGGGAAAAATAATACTGTTGATGGAATCAGCAACGGACTTATCGCATATAAAAGCAGTTTTAGTATTACAAGATGCACTCTAAAGAATTTAAGAAATAATCCGATACCTGCTTTTAGTAATAGAGGAGTATATGCTGAAAATTGTTTATTGGCAAAGGTAATTCAATCACGATTTGAAAAAATCCATGAAAGTATTTATTCTTTCCAATCTAATATTCAAGCAGATGGCAATAACATTGAAAATCTGAGTGGAGCAGGTAGTGATTTTGATATTGGTATTCGTGTAGAAAATGGCAATAACAAACAAACCCGCATTCGGGATAATACCATCTGGATACAAGGAAATGGGGTGTGGGTTTCGAATTGCCTTAACCCAAGTCTATTGAGAATTAGAGGAAACTATATTTATTATAAAAATTATGCACCTACTCCAAGCATTTCATCAGCCTCTTGCATCCTATTAGAATCGTGCGGTAGATTGTTCATGTATAATAATTATGTTTATAATAAATTCCCACATTTTGCCGGTAGAGGGATAAGTCTTATTAATTGCTATTCCAGAAATCTTATCCAAAAAAATTACACCTATGACTTTGAAATAAACATCGATGTTCAAGGTGGATATGGCAATGAGTTCAACTCAAACTATGCCCTGACAACAACAGGCACAAACCCAACTGGGTTTAATATTGCAAATAGTGGGAATAATCTTTTCTGCCAGAATGTGTCAGTTAATCAGACACTTGAAGGTTTCTTTTTTAGTGGGGAATGCGGTCATACAAATTTTAAGTGTAATAATATTGGCACTGCAAATTATGGACTGTATCTTGATGGAGGATCTTTTTATACTGAAATTGGGTTACAGGAAAATAGAGGTAATACATGGACGGGCAATTATAGTACATTAGGTGCTTATAATGCCTATGATGCATCAACAAACCTCAACGACGTAACACCTTTAAGCCTTTCACGCTTCTTGATGAAACCAAGTGCAATACCTTCCTGGAATACTGGATCAGGGCAGATTCTTTGGTTCAGCTCATTTTTAGGCACAGAATTGTCTTGTACGGATGCATGTCCATTATCAATAGATAACGACCCTGTCCCTCCAACAGTGATTGGAGAAGGTAATGATTCTGAAATTACCGATAGTGATATACGCACTGCAAACAGTGGGCACTTTGGCATTGGGATTAACTGGATGAGTCAGGAAAGGCTCTACGCAAGATTAAAAGCGTACCAGAATTTGTTACTTTCTGAAGAAGATATAAGCAATTTTTATTTATCCGCATCTTCCTCATCAATTGGTCAATTTTATAATCTTCATCAAAAAACAAATCTACTTTTATCCCGTAGTGAAGTTGAACAAAGTATCTTGAACGAAATACAAAATAGTGCCATTATATTCTGTGATTCCTTGAATAAAATCCGTGAATTTGGAGACAGTACATCACATTACCAAACCAATAAAATGGAGGTTATCCAAGCACAAATTTCTCAAAAGATAAACCAATTGTCAGGCTATTTTGCCTGGATTGACGAACAGAGGGTAAATACTGCGTCAAACCTTTTTGTAGAGAATTCTGGCATTGTTGCAAATAATACTTGTTCTGCAAATGAGAAAACATTGAACGCGCTAGATTTTCAAAATGACTATTTTTTAACAAATTTGCATCCGGATTCATCGGCTTTGATTGTTTTAAAAAATATTGCTGATCAATGCCCAATAACTGGTGGTTTGGCGGTTTACAAAGCCCGATGCTATTATCACAGGTATCATCCTGAATCTTTTTGGGATGACCGAAGTAATTGTTCGGGGAATGACTTAGGCAGTCGTTTGTTTTTATCCAAAGCAGAGGATATAACTTATGAAGTTTGGCCAAATCCAGCAGATCAAAAAGTATATGTTCATTCCTCGATACCATTAGCCCAAGGTGGCAAAATTGAAATTTACTCCGTTACAGGAAAAGTTATAGCCTTCTCTAAGATACCCGCTAACTCAAATACATCTGTTATCAATGTAAATGATTTGCCGACGGGCATTTATTTTTACAGGATATGCAATCAAAATGCCATAGTTAAAAAGGGCAAACTGATCATCTCGCACTAGTGTCATTAATTGGCCAGCCAAATGCATTTTTGGCTGGCCCAAAATATTGAATATGAAATTTGTCTATATTGCATTACTATTTGGGTTCATCCCTCAAATTTCAGCTCAACAACATGATAATTTTTGGTTGTTCGGCGGTGGCGGCGGAAATCAATCACTGCCTACTGATTCATTCGGTATGACCATGCTTGATTTTAATGTATTGAATGGCCCACAAGTATTGGAATCACAGGAAAATATGGCCAATTTCACAGTTACGAATACGAGTATGTGTGACTCTTCCGGTAATTTATTATTTTATACAAATGGTGAAAAAATTTATTCACACAACCATCAGGTTATGGATAATGGGAACTCCATTACTAGCGGAAATGGCTGGGGATACGGCCTGCCGCAAGGTGCTATTGCAATACCCAACCCCAATCATAACAATCAATATTTGATCTTTACAACCGAATTATCACCTAATCTCGGAGTACCATGGAAATTTTTTTATCATAAAATAGATATGAACCTAAATGGTGGATTAGGCAAAGTAATCGAAAAAAGAAAACTAATTGCGCAAGATTCGTTTGCCTGGGGGCGATTATCTGCTACGAAACATGCTAATGGACGCGACTGGTGGGTAATTTTGCATAGATACCGGGACAGTAAATTCTATGTCGTTCTTGCGGCTCCTGATAAAATTGATTATCATATTGAGGATGTAGGTCAAATTGTCACTGACGGTGGAGGCGCGGCAACATTTTCAACTGATGGCAATTGGTATATTAATGTTGATCACCAAAATTTTGCTTCACCTGGTGCCATTGATATTTTTCATTTCGATCGTTGTACAGGAACCTTATCCAATAGGCAAAGACATTTGGTTGGACATAATAATTTTTTTGTTTGCGGAGTATCTGTTTCCTCAGACTCTCGATTTATGTATATGAGTTTTGATCGAATTTGTTACCAATATGACTTAACTGCTCCCGATATTTTTGACACTGAAACAGTTGTGGCAGAGTTTAATAATTCCTATTATTATGGTTGGCCACAAGACTTTTATCTGGGCCAACTTGGACCTGATGGCAGAATTTATATTGGGACAAACAATAGCCGAGCATCCATACATCGTATCAGGTATCCAAATCGTAAGGGAACAGACTGCCAATTTGTACAAAATGACATCAAAACACCAACAATAATGCAGTATGATATTCCCACACTTCCGAACTTTCGATTAGGTCCGTTGGATGGGAGTGATTGCGATACACTCGGCATTAATAATCACCCACTGGCTCACTTTCGTTGGGAGGTGGAGGATACACTTGCATCCTTATCCGTTTCATTTACTGACCTTTCTGCTTATGAACCTACTTCCTGGTACTGGACCTTTGGTGATGGAACAATAAGCCAGGATACAAGCCCCATTCACACCTTCTCCGCTGCCGGAACCTATCCTGTATGTTTAATTGTAAGTAATTCCAATAGTTCGGACACAATTTGTAATAATGTAACAGTAGTGGCTCCTGTGGTTGAAACTGAAGAGCCCAGTATTTCTTCAACAACCCTGCAAATAGTCGCATATCCCAATCCAGTTAGCCACCTCTTAACTTTTGAAGTTAATGGCGTTATGCCCAATGAACAAGTAATTACAACATTTAATGACATGCTGGGGCGGGCAGTGCTAAATACCTCCTGGAATGGACATTTTTGCCAGATAGATGTATCATCTATCCAAGAAGGGATATACACTGTGCGTTTGAATACAAAAAGTAAGGCAAGCACAGTATTGAAAATCTTAAAAATTGATTAGAGCATGTCTGGGAATTATAGTCGGATAAACTGCGGGATACCGCCAAAAATTTGGCTTAAGCAAACAAAAGTGTTGGTCAAAATAGAGAAAATGTTTGTAATACAAGCACTTTTCCCTGTTTTGAATGACATACTCTCACTTCAATAGATTGATCTCGCAGAGTTTCTCTAACGCAAAAAGCACCTTCAAAACGGCAGTAGAGAATGCCAAAGACAGGTCGATTCCTAACGTTATTGTCAAGTGTTTATTCCGGTCGGTTTGACCCCTCTATTCCGGAGGTTTGACCCCCATGTGGATAACTACGGCATAATTTAGGCGCTAATGTAGTTAGTTTAAATTTTTTCTTCTACTTTTTCCTTTCAATTC
>JBILHQ010000118.1:0-19375 GCA_044350415.1 Saprospiraceae bacterium
GAACTGATGAACTCCTGCTTTGAGTCCATGAACTGGAATGGAAAACTCTTTAAAGGCTCCCATGGTCCTATTCAGTTTAAAAATGGGCGGCGAAGGTAATACTTTGGTTGAATATAAAAAAGAAAATTTAGGATAAAAAAAATCCCCCGGCCACATTTACTGCCCGGGGGAGTGCTACAATAGAATGAATATAGAATGAGTTTGTGCTGTAAAGACAGTAAGATTGGGTAAAAGGGTTGGGTTGGGAAACTGAAATTATAATTTTTTTCTGACGGACCACTCAAGAACCATTGGGCTCCAGCGGGGCCGTAAGGCTCTCTATCGTAAAATTTTTACAGGGCGCGGGCGGGTCTCACTGTCCATATAAGTGCGAATAATGCGCTGCGCTTCAGGGTCGGCTGGCGCGGGAGTAATATTCTCCAGAATGTCCTCCGAGGTCATCTGGTGAACATCTTCCTGAAGGAACGCATATCCTTTATAGTAGCCGTTTTCTACCGCTACCACCACTTTTTCGTCGGGCGTACGGCCATTTTCGATAATAAAAAAGGTGCCATTAAGCCTGCGGTGTAAGACAGTCAACGCAGCAGTGGCGCGTTCGTTGTACGACTCGACCGATTCCTCTCCGACACAAGCACCGCGGCATTGTTTGATATTGTAATAAAAACAGGCGTGTTCACTGTAGTCTAAATTACACAGCCTGTGACAAAGTTCAAACTGCCGCCTGATACTTTCCAGGTGCGCCTTGGCGCTTTCCAATTTTGGATAATCCGCCACCAAAATCAGGTCTGCATTTTTTTGGGTGGTGCGTTTACCGATGGCTAAACATTGATAACCATTCTGATTGGTATAGGCGTAAATGGCGCCTGCGTAGTTTTTAATCCTTTGTGCCCGATTAATAGGAGGTTGCAGCCGTTTGATCTCAGTGCTTTCCAGCAAAAGAGCCACTAATTCGCTGCCGGTAACTTCATAACTGAGGTCTGAAACCCCAAGTCGCATTTTTTCGCCTTTTTCAGTAGGATCAGCAAAATGCTCGAAAAGCCTCTTGCGAATATTAATGCTTTTCCCTACATAAATAACATCTTTGTCTTCATTGTACAGGTAATAAACACCGCAGGCCTCCGGTATACTGTGTAGTTTTTCGAGGGTGATATTTTTAGGTAATTTACTTTCTTTAATCCCCACATTGACAAAAGATTTTAAACTGTCCCTGCCCTGTGCATGTAATATATTTTCAAAAACCTGCACAGTAGCAAGGGTATCATCCAATGCGCGGTGGCTGCGATCGGCATGAATGCCAAAATGTTTTTTGAGATTACTTAAACTGTAACTTGGAAGACCCGGGAACGTTTTACGGGAAAGCCGCACCGTACAAAGTTGCTTGCGGGTAAAAGTATATCCTAAGCGCAAAAACTCCTCCCGCACAAAATTGTAGTCAAAACTGACATTATGAGCCACAAAAATGGCATCTTCCGTCATTTCCACTATTTTTTTGGCCACCTCATAGAAATGCGGCGCATCGACGACCATGTCGTCGGTAATGCCCGTTATCTGGGTAATATTCCAGGGAATGGGCCGCTCTGGGTTAATCAATGTACTGAAAGAATCGACCACGCGTTCGCCATCGTGCCGCACGATCGCGATCTCCGTAATGCGCTCAAAACGGGCGCTCCCTCCAGTAGTTTCAACGTCGATGATAGCGTACATAAGTTTAGTCGGTTACTCAGTTAGTCCCAGGTCGGTTAGTCTCAAGTCGGTAGATTGTACCTCAAGCCGGGACGTTTGGAAGTAAAATCGTCATATTTAAGGTACGTTCTACGGGCTTGGGACTAACCGACCTGGAACTAACCGACTGACACCGCAAAGATAAAACAATTAGTTTTTTAAACCCCATTAAATGCTTGTTTTTGTCATGGGCACACCGTTTCAAAGGCTTTTTATAAACGATTGTTAACTCTGTGCTACCTTAGCTCAATAATTGGCTATTTGCGGCATGCGGTCACAGCAATTAGTCGACGTAGCCCTGTTACTATTTTTCACCAACCACTGTCGTTTCCTGTCACATGAGACTTTTGTTACTGACTTTAGCAGTCGTTTTTTCTTTTTCCCGGTTAGATGCCCAAAACAGTGCTTCGCGCATTACCGGCAATTTGATGACCAACGGCAATTTTTTTATTACTGATGAAAAAATTGGCGCAACTGGTACCCCGCAATATGATTATCAGAAATTTGGCGCTGAAAGTTGGCTCAACCTGAATTACTCCAACTGGGGTTTCGACATGGGCGTCCGCTTCGACATGTTTAACAATTCCAACCTGCTCAACCCCACAGGGTCTTATACCGATCAAGGCATTGGTCGTTGGTTTGTGCATAAAAAGGTCAATAAATTTGACATTTCTGGTGGTTACTTATACGACCAGATTGGTTCGGGAATGATTTTCCGGTCCTATGAAGAACGGTCATTGATGATTGACAATGCTTTGTTGGGCGTAAAAGTAGGTTATGAAATTAACGAGAACTGGAATGTTCGCGCATTTACCGGAAGGCAAAAACGCCAATTTAGCACCTTTGGTCCTGTTATGCGCGGTGCTGCATTAGAAGGATTTATTAAACCCGACTCTGCTTCCTCTTTTTCGCTGGCCCCCGGAGTGGGCGTTGTGGGCCGCACCTGGGATAATGAAGCGGTCAATAAAATTGTAAATGAAATTGCCAGTTACCAGCCTGCTGACAGTACCGGTGCGCAGTACAATACTTATGCAGCAACAGTCTACAATACGCTTTCTGCCGGCAATTTTACGTGGTACGTGGAAGGAGCGTACAAGACCAAAGACGATATTTATAATACGTTTCTCAAACAAGCGAATGGATTACAAGGCAAATTAGTCAATACCGATGGTTATAATGTGTACACCAGTATGTCGTGGGCTGGCCATAAACTAGGCGGTACGATCGAAGCCAAGCGCACCAAGAATTTTCGTTTTCGCTCCGATCCTTTCCTTACCGGCGTTCAGGGCCAAATTAATTACCTGACACCGATGGCCCGGCAGAATACCTATCGCCTCACCGCGCGTTTTAGTCCGAATACACAGGAACTCGGCGAGCAAGCTTTTCAGGCTGATTTGAAATATGCAGTAAACAAAAAACTGTCCTTCAACCTCAATGTTTCTGATATTCAAAACCTTGATGGCCGCGAATTATACCGCGAAATTGCCCCTGAAGTATTGTACAAATACAAGCGGAAATGGCAAACCCTGGTTGGTTTGCAGGTATTGAAATACGATATTGAAACCTATCAGGGCAAAAGCGGCTATGTGCATGCGATTACGCCATACACCGAAGTATTGTACCGGTTTACGCCCCGCCGCTCGCTGCGTGTGGAAGCGTCGTACTTAGCAACAAAAGAAGAGTTCGGATCCTGGGCATTTGCACTGGCAGAAGTAGGCCTGGCCCCGCATTGGCTGTTTTACATCTCTGATATGTATAAGGTAAAACACTCTGAAGCAGAAATCCGGGAGAAAAATCTACCTAAAGAAAAAACAAAATTTGACGGTTTACACTACCCCAGCGTAGGGGTCGTTTATTCGTACAAAACCAACCGGTTTACTATTGCCTACGTCAAGCAGGTAGAAGGTATTAACTGCGCTGGCGGCATTTGTCGGTATGAGCCGACTTTCCATGGTGTGCGGATGCAAATCATCTCTTCGTTCTAACATAAAAAATTATTAAAAATATGAAAATCATACATTTTTTCATTGGCTTCGTTGCCGCCGCCTTTGTAGCGGGTTGCACAGAAAAACCTATTGTGATTCCTGCTCTTGAGGTAGGCGAACGCAAAATTCTGGTGGAAGAACTAACCGGGGTACAGTGCCAGAACTGTCCTGATGGCGCAGAAGATCTTCGGGTGCTGGG
Source organism: Saprospiraceae bacterium (assembly GCA_044350415.1). GTDB lineage: Bacteria > Bacteroidota > Bacteroidia > Chitinophagales > Saprospiraceae > M3007. Next base: position 3,907 of record JBILHQ010000118.1, read on the forward strand.
CCAAACACTGGGTGAAAAACTGATTGTAGTGAGCCTCCATGCGGCGGCCGGTTATGATACGCCTTTTGGCAATAGTAAACATGAATTTCGATCTGCGGACTGTCGCGCTGTTGCTGATTACCTGTATGTCAATGGCGACCCCGGTGCTCCTGCGGCATCCATCGACCGAAAATCGGTGACGGAAGATGTTGGTGGCGGACAAACTTTTACCTCTATTTTTATCAATCGCCCCTGGATCGGCACTATTAATGCCCGCGCCGCAGTTGATCCGGAATTGGGCTTATTTTTGTCCAAAAAATACACGGAAAATGAACGAAAATTAGAAATTACAGTTAATGTATCACCTGATATTCCACAGACTGGAGAAGTGCGGCTATCTGTTTTCATTACCGAAGACAGTATAGTGGATGTTCAGAAAAAAGGAACACAAACTATTCTTGAATATGTACATCGCCACGTATTTCGCGACGCTGTAAGCGCCCCCGCTGGCGATGATATCACGTCAGCACTTAGTTTAGGCTTGCCTTTTATACGGACTTATACCGTAAACTTGCCAGTATTGCCAGAAAATTGGGAGGCTAAACACTGCCAGATCGTCGCATTTGTACATAGACATGGAGCCCCCGAAAACAAAGAAATTCTTCAGGCCGACGAGATACACGTTATTGATTAACAATAAGTACTGATAATATCCTCTAATGAGATCAAAAATTGCAATAATAATTATTGGCCTGGCGGTGGTAGCTATGCTTTTTCGTGGTTTTTCTACCTGTACCAATGGCATCCGCATTGGAAAATCTGATTCCAACAGTCCTTTAAAACCGATGCCTTCGCCTTTTCCCGAAGGAAATGTCCCCGATTTTAACGCGGATAGTGCGTACACTTTTGTCAAAAAGCAAGTGGATTTCGGACCACGGGTACCTAATACGTCAGCACATAAAAAATGTGCCGCGTGGCTAATCGGCAAATTCAAAGGATACGGGCTGAACGTCATCGAACAGCGCTTTACCGCCCCTCATTACAAAGGAGGCACATTTGACTGTGTTAATATCATTGCACAATACAAACCGGAAGCCGTACGCCGCATCCTGATCATGTCTCACTGGGATAGCCGTTTTATGGCTGAAAATGATACACGGGATACCCTTAAGCCTGTAGACGGCGCTGACGACGGCGCAAGTGGTGTTGCGGTGCTGCTCGAAATTGCCCGCTTAACCACTTCATTACCTCCGGGTGTTGGGGTCGACCTGATCTGTATCGATGGAGAAGATCAGGGTGATAATGGTGGAGCATCTGAGACCTGGTGTCTCGGTGCACAATATTGGGCCAAAAATCTGCACCGGCCGAACTATATGCCATTTTATGCGATTTTACTCGATATGGTGGGTGCAAAAGGAGCTCGTTTTTCGAAGGAAGGCGGCTCTATGGAAATTGCACCAAGCACCGTGGACCGTATCTGGAACTTAGCAGGATCGCTTAATTACGGCAATTATTTTATCAATACCACAGGCCCGGGCATTACAGATGACCACGTATTTGTATACCGCAACGCGCGAATTCCTATGCTCGATATTATCAGTATGCCCAACGACGGCCGGCACCCTTTCGGGGATCACCACCATAAGCACAGCGATAATATGGACGTGATTGACCGCGAAACACTGAAAGCCGTGGGCCAGGTCATGGCTGCGGTGATTTGGCGAACGCCAGTGGTGCAGTAGAGGAGGATTTACGAACGTGGGTTGTGCTTGTGGAAGAGTGATCAATGCTTCTCATTAGAACGTTGGACACTTGTTAAGTGGACTTATCTTTTTTACCACACCGTGCACATAAGTGTTTTAACATAGATCACATAGGCGTAGGGTGTTCTTAGGTATACTCTTCGCTATGTAATCTATGTGAAAAACACTTATGTGCACGATGTGGTAAAAAGAGAGTTACCTTACAATCAACTTCTCGCGCTCTGGTCCGGTGGAAATCATTTTTACCGGCACACCCAAGTAATTTTCCAAGAACGAGAGGAATGACTTGGCGGCTTCCGGGAGGTCCTCCAGATGAGTGGCCTGATCGAGGGAGGATTCCCACCCTTTAAATGATTGATAAACAGGCGTGATCTCCATATTACACAAATCAAATGGCAGTTCAGTATGGTCCGCACCGTCGTAATGATAATGAGTGGCGGCTTTGATTTCTGCAAAAGTATTCAGTACATCAATTTTGGTCATACAGATTTCCGTGGTACCTGTAAGCAACAAAGTATAGCGCAACTGAGGCAAATCAATCCAACCGCAGCGGCGTGCGCGGCCGGTAGTGGAGCCAAATTCAAAACCCAACTGTCGAAGATTTTCTCCGGTTGCATTATCTTCTTCTGTAGGGAACGGGCCACCGCCAACACGCGTACAGTACGCTTTGGTAATACCGATTACCCGACCGACGGCCTGTGGTGCCACGCCAAGGCCTGTACACACACCAGCAGTGATGGTATTAGAAGAAGTTACAAATGGATAAGTACCAAAATCAATATCGAGCATGGCACCCTGCGCGCCTTCAGCCAGGATACGTTTTCCGGCTTTCATGGCATCATTGAGGTAATATTCGCAATTGATTTTCGTCAATTCATGGAGCGCATCAAGACTATCGAACCAGCGTTTTTCTTCCACTTCTAGATCAAAAGCAACTTCTGGATATATTTGAAGAAGCTGTAAGTGCTTGGCTTTCAGACTATTATAATGATCCATGAAGTTCGAAGCATAGAGGTCGCCGATACGCAACCCATTGCGACCAGTTTTGTCCATGTACGTGGGGCCTATCCCTTTCAGCGTGGAGCCAATTTTGGCTTTTCCTTTTTGCGCCTCACTCGCAGCATCGAGCCAGCGGTGGGTCGGGAGAATAAGATGTGCTTTGCGGGAGAGCAACAAACGGTTTTTAAAAGACACATTGCTTGCAGCAAGCGAGGTCAATTCTTTTTCAAAAACAACAGGATCAAGAACCACCCCGTTACCGATGACATTGATCAGGTACGGGCGAAAAATACCTGATGGTACGGTATGTAAAACATATTTATGTCCGCCAAAAACAAGCGTATGTCCGGCATTGGGGCCGCCCTGAAAACGGGCCACGATGTCGTAATCAGTGGCTAAATAATCGACAATTTTACCTTTACCCTCGTCGCCCCACTGAAGTCCCAATATGACGTCGATCTTTGATGTATTTGATGATTGCATGGTATAATTTCGGGGATACCCCGTATAAATGAGAGCGCAAAATTAACAGGAAAACGGCGAATATTTTTGGGAAATTTTAAATAAGAAATGTGTAAATAATAACTTATCACTTTTGGCTGATTCCTTTCTTGCTCATACGGCTTATCTTTTTGCTTAAATAGCCCCCACTATTCTCGCAAAAAGATAAGCCGTATGAGCAAGAAAGGAATCAGCCAAAAGTAACAAGTTATTATTTACACGTTCCAAACAGGAGAAGCTGCCGAAATAGTTCGGGAATTTTTAAAATTGCAGTACACTTGCATCTTCTTTCAACTCGACAAAATTTTGCTGCCATGCGCCCTTTTGCTTTTGGTTTTTTTATTACCTGTGCTGTTTTTGTTACGGCACAGTCAAATGCTTTGCCGGAATCAATTGTGGTAATTCCGGGTACCCAGCAATCTTTTACGCTGAAAAAATTGGCGGGGGGCGCTTTTCAAATGGGCAGCCCTGCTGCTGAACCCAGTCGCAATACCAACGAAGGTCGCCACACAGTGACCCTTGATAGTTTCTGGATGGGGGCGTATGAAGTGACGTTCGACGAATTTTTTCTGTATCAGTTTCGCACCTCCGATAATGATACAGCGGCGACCGAAGGTTTCAAAGCGGATGCTGTGGTACGTCCTTCGCCGCCTTATTATGATTTCACTTACGGCCGTGGGAAAGCAGGAGGCTTTCCAGCTGCTACGATGACCCAACAGGGAGCGCTCAGGTATTGCCAGTGGCTGTCCGATAAAACCGGCGATTTGTACCGCCTCCCCACCGAAGCGGAATGGGAATACGCGTGCCGGGCAGGTTCCGCCACTGCTTATTCGTGGGGCGATGATCCCTCCAAAGCGGGCGAATATGCCTGGTTCTTCGACAACAGTAGTGGCTCTTACCAGAAAGTGGGTACTAAGAAGCCCAATGCCTGGGGATTATACGATATGCACGGCAATGTACTGGAATGGTGCCTGGATTTTTATGTGGACGATTATTTTGCCCGGCTTGATACGGCATCTTTGAATCCATTCGTGGTGCCCATGAAAAAACATTCCCGTACCGTAAAGGGCGGCTGTTTTGAAGATGATGTAACGGCAATGCGCAATGCGGCCCGTCGCAAAAGCGATCCGAAATGGCAGGCACGGGACCCCCAGATTCCCAAAAGTAAGTGGTGGAACCCCGAATCACCTTTTGCCGGATTCCGGATTGTTCGGGAATGCAAAGCTGTTTCAAAGGCCGAACGCGATGCCTATTTTAACAAAGTGATTAAAGAATAGCATTTTTATCTCATTTCATATTCAATTTATTATGACTAAATCAACTAGACGCACATTTCTCAAAGCTTCTACGGTGCTCACCGGCGGCGCTATGCTCAGCGGACTCCCGCTGGCACAGGCCGTCAACAGCCTCACCGATGATACTATTAAAATAGCCCTCATTGGTTGTGGGGGGCGTGGTACCGGAGCTGCTGTGCAAGCGCTTTTGACCAAGCAAAATGTAAAACTCGTCGCTATGGCCGACGCTTTCCAGCATCGCCTCGATGCCGCTTACAAAAACATCACTGCCGATGATCTTCAGGATATTATTGGCGTGGACGGCAATGTAAAAAGTCGCGTCGATGTGCCGGAAGAACGCAGGTATGTTGGCTTTGATGCTTACAAAAAAGCAATGAAACACGCTGATGTGGTCATTCTTGCCACACCGCCGGGGTTTCGCCCCACGCATTTCGCTGAGGCAGTGGACCAGGGGAAACAGATCTTTATGGAAAAACCCGTTGCTACGGATGCGCCAGGTATCCGGAAAGTGCTGGAAGCTGCTGAATTGGCCAAGAAGAAACGCCTCAATGTGGTGGTAGGTCTCCAACGCCATTATCAGCATATTTACCGCGAATGGGTCGACCGGCTCCAGCACGGTGTAATCGGCGACATCGTGGCTTCCCGCGTATACTGGAACATGGGGGCCCTTTGGGTGCGCGATCGCAAACCCGATGCAACGGAAATGCAGTATCAGATGGAAAACTGGTATTATTTCACCTGGATGTGCGGCGATCATATTGTGGAGCAGCACGTACACAACCTGGATGTTTCCAACTGGGTGAAACAAGCTTACCCCGTGCGCGCAGTAGGCAGCGGTGGCCGGCAGGTTCGTGTGGGCAAACAATATGGGGAAATATTTGACCATCACTCCGTAGAATTTGAATATGCCGATGGTTCAAGGATGTTCAGCCAATGCCGCCAGATGCCTGGTACGAAAGATGCCGTTACAGAAGGATTCCACGGCACCAATGGTTCCGCGCCTTTTCCCGGACAAATTCAAACGCGCAACGGTTATTCCATCTGGAGTTACGATGACAAAAAAGATCCGAATCCATATCAGGTGGAGCATGATGAACTTTTTGCCGCAATTGCCAAATCTGAATATAAATTTGCCGACGCTGAAAATGCCGCCAAAAGTACAATGACTGCTATTTTGGGCAGGATGGCTACCTATTCAGGGCAGCAAGTGGAATGGGATGCTGCCATCAATTCCAATATCAATCTAGCACCAGATAAATTCGACTGGAATGCCATGCCAAAGGTACTTCCGGGTGCCGATGGACTGTATCCATGTGCCATACCGGGAGTGACAAAGGTTATCTAAAAAACGCTTTAATGATTCAACTGCGTGTATTCCCCACCTGCCAAGAGGCGTTACCTTATTTTTCGCGTACCGCGAAAAATAACGGTGACGGCTCTTGGCAGGTATTGTTACCCAAGAAAAATAACGGTGACGGCTCTTGGCAGATATTTTCCCTCCAATGTCGCCGCATTACATTGATTACCGTCTTGTTGGTCCTCTTTTTCGGGAAAATGGATGCCCAGTCGGTGGAGCAGCGCTACACCTATTCGCATCCTCAAATGGGTACCGTTTTCAAATTAATATTTTATACCGACAAAGACTCCTCCTTTGCCAATGCGCTGGCCGAACGCGTATTTGCCCGGGTGGATACGCTCAACGGAGTATATTCGGACTACCTGCCAGAAAGCGAACTGAGCCGTCTTAGTGATATGGCGGGTTCGGGAAAAAAAATCAAAGTTTCCGATGATCTTTGGCAAATACTGCGCTTGTCAAAAGGCTTTTCCCGGGTGTCCAATGGCTCCTTTGACATCACAGTAGGGGCACTCACAAGGCTCTGGCGAAAAGCCCGAAACATGAAAGAATTACCTGATTCGGTGCGTATTCAGGCTGCTTTAGCGACAGTAGGTTCGGAATTCATTCATTGCAGCAGCGGGCAACAAGTGCAGTTGGAGAAAAAAGGGACCCGGCTTGATCTGGGGGGTATTGCTCAGGGGTTTGCGGCCGATGAATGCCTCCATATTTTAAAAAAAGCAAGTGTTTTTCGCGCTTTGGCCGATGCTGGTGGCGATATTGCGTTGGGGGAGGCCCCACCGGGAACGGAAGGGTGGTCTATTGAACGGGCGACCGGCCTTGCCGCTCCGGCAGCAACAGAGATATTAATGTTGGCAAATTGTGGTATCACCACATCGGGTGCCCAATACCGGTATTTTGAATCAGGCGGCACCCGGTATTCTCATATTGTCGATCCGCGTACCGGATGGGGAATGACCCACCGCAACCTGGTGACGATCAAAGCACCAAATGCAGTCACCGCCGACGCCTGGGCAACTGCGTTAAGCGTGATGAGTGAGCAAGAATGGCTAACTTTGCGGCCAAAGCACAAAGATCTTACCGTTTGGATTGCGGTCATGCCCCTTTAAATTTTTAATGTTCAATGTTCGATGGCGGGATGGTGTCAGGAACGTTGGAAATCAGTAACCAATAAACACTCGTGGAATTCGTATTTAACCTCTATCCTTTTTCCGAAACACTTTATCTCCCTTGCGCATATTTAGTGCAAACCGATCGGAATGGCGACCTGACGTATATCGTTCAAAAAGCTACTCTGGTAACCTGTGCGCCTTATGGGATCGTCATTACACCAGAGATCAGCCGGCTGCTGGGAATTATCGATGCCTTGACCCCTAAGGCACTTGAAACCCATTTTAAACCTGCAAAGGCTAAAACGGTCACGCCACTTGCCGAACTACTCAAACCGCGAAATCCGACCAAATCAATAGTAGATAGTTATATCTACCGGAATTTGGCCATATTCTTGAGTGAAATCGTCAAAAATGGGTTTCACTTAGCATTGGATGCGGAACGAAAATCGGTGGTGAAGGATATTCAGGTGATTACTCAAACGGCTCCATTGGTACCTCATCTTTCTTTCAAGCGGATTGAAACAGGGATTGAATACCGGTTCGAACTCGGTACAGAAACTGAAAAATGGCCCATTTCAAAACATGAAGTAGTGGCCCTCACCAACACCGATCCTGCGTGGATTTTGGTTGATTACACCCTGTTCCATGTGCCGGGAATAAATGGCTTTATGGTAAATCCGTTCCGGAAAAAAGAAGTGGTCAACATTCCGCCGGAACAGGTAAGGACCTATTTCAAAAAATTTATTGCCCGCAATGCCGGACGCAACCATATTGACGCCGAGGGTTTTAATGTGTTGGTTTCAGACCAGCTGTTGCGCACCCGCTTGGACCTGATTGAGGACATTTTACATAAAATATGGGTATTAAAGCCTGTTTTTGAATATGAAAATGCTATTTTTGATTACGGTGAAAAACGCGACAATATTACCACAGTCGAATTCTCCGATGAAGCCGATGCGGTATTGGTAAAAAAAATAAAGCGGGATATATCGACCGAAAATATCCAATCGGACTGCCTGTTGGCGCTTGGTCTTCAATTTGAACACCGGGTTGCGCAGCCCCAAACGGAGGGTACTGGCCATGCCTCATTGACGTGGTGGATTCATTGGTTGTCCAAACACCGTCCTGCACTCGAAAAAGAAGGTTTTATACTGTCATTACCCGAAATAGACGGTAAACCAGTGGCGCTGTTGGCTGGTACCATTGATGTACAAACTAAAGCTGTGGGCGATTGGTTTGATGTATATGGAAAAATAGCGGCGGGGGAATTTTCATTTACCTTCAGTCATTTGATTCCTTATTTGCGAAAAAACGACCCACTTTATCCGCTACCCAACGGCACATGGTTCCTGATTCCGGAAGAGTGGTTTACCAAGTATACAGATTTGGCCAAAGCGCTTAAAGAAACACCTGACGGTGACCGGTTGCCAAAAGTGTTGTTTACTTTATTGCAGGAGGTGGGCGAGGAAAACCTCCTGCATTCAGCTGATTTCCCAGTGATTGACCCGGAGACGATCGACTACGAACCTGGGGATGACCTGAAAGCGACACTCCGGCCTTATCAGCTTTTTGGGGTAAAATGGCTGATCGGGCATTACCGGCACGGCTTCGGGGCATGTCTGGCCGATTCGATGGGCCTGGGTAAAACACTCCAAACAATTGCCGTACTACTGCACGCAAAAGCCCAAAATGCTACGGCAATACCAGCCATAGATGAGCCCAAAATTAAAAAAACAATAAAATTATCAGCGCCGGCCTCCACTCTGCAGTTGGATTTGTTCAATCCACATCACCAGGTGCTGGAGGTAGTGCCGGAGGCAATTTACGAACCGATGCCAGTAATCACGCGGCAGATGCCCCACCCGGCACTGGTTATTTTGCCTGCTTCCTTAGTCTTCAACTGGCAAAATGAATTAGAGCGGTTTGCTCCGTCTTTGTTCGTGCGGGTACACACGGGTGCACAACGGGAAAAAGATCATCGGGCATTATCCATGCACGATGTGGTACTCACCACTTACCACACTGCCCGGCAGGATCTTGAGTTGTTGCACAAAATCAACTGGCATTTTATCATTCTCGATGAAAGCCAGCAGATTAAAAACCGGGATTCGGAAATTTCTAAAGTCGTGCGGTCGCTAGAAGCGAACCATAAAATTTCGCTGTCGGGTACACCTATTGAAAATTCGCTGGCGGACCTGTGGACGCAGCTGGAATTTATCAACCCTTCCATTTTGGGCAGTTACAAATCCTTTCGCGATCAGTTTCAAATACCGATTGAGCGGAATAATGATGCGCGTGCCCGGGAGCAATTGTTCGGTCGGGTACGGCCGTTTTTTCTGCGGCGAACCAAAGAAGAGGTGGCCCCTGATTTGCCATTATTAACGGAGCAGATATTTTATTCCGAGATGAGTTCCGCGCAGCGCACGCTTTATGAGGAAATAAAAGCTGCGATGCGCAATGAGATACTGAACCTTTTCGACGACCCCAAAACGCGCATGCTGGCCATTCAGGCACTCACGCGCCTTAGGCAATTGGCCAATCATCCGGTATTGACCGACCGCGAATACGAAGGAGAATCCGGCAAAACCGATGATGTACTGGCGCAATGGGATACTATCCGGCGCGACGGTCATAAAGTATTGTTTTTCAGCAGTTTTACGCAGCATTTGGAAGTTTTTCGGCGCATATTTGACAAAGAAGGCACACCTTATGTGTGGCTTACCGGTGAAACCCCGCAAGCCGAACGGGGCGCGATTATCGAGCGTTTTCAAAAAGAGGATACCATTCAAGCTTTTTTCTGCAGCATCAAAGCAGGCGGTGTTGGACTTAATCTCACTGCCGCGAGTTATGTATTCCTGCTCGATCCGTGGTGGAACCCCGCATCGGAAGATCAGGCCATCGCCCGGGCGCACCGGATTGGGCAAAACAAACCGGTGCATGCAATCCGGTTCATCAGCAAAGATTCTATCGAAGAGAAAATCAGGCAGTTGCAGGGGCGCAAAAAAGCCCTGGGACAGGAACTATTTGCCCCGGGCAATGAACTGCCGGAATTTACGCGGGAAGATTTAGCGGGGTTGTTTAATTAATACTTGTTGCGGTGGGAGGCGTCTCCCACCGCAACAAGTGTGATCCTCATTCCTCCTTTCTTTTCTTTCCTCTTCTCGACAAAAATACATACATCGCCGGGATTACCAGCAAGGTAAGGAGGAGGGAGAATGCCAAACCGCCGGTAATCACCACACCCAGCGGAATACGGCTTCGTCCAGCGCTCCCCAAAGCAAAAGCGATAGGCATCGCGCCGAGGATAGTGGCCAATGAGGTCATCAGAATCGGCCGGAAACGTTGGGAAGCTGCTTCGAATACGGCATCCATCGTGTTGATGCCCTGGTCCCGTTTTTGATTGGCAAACTCTACAATCAGAATCCCGTTTTTGGTAACAAGTCCAATGAGCATGATCATACCGATCTGAGAAAAGATATTGATGGTTTGGCCCGACCAGGTAAGTGCCAGAAACGCGCCGGCAATGGCTAATGGCACTGTAATAAGGATAATTAAAGGGTCAATAAAACTTTCAAATTGGGCAGCCAGAATGAGATATACCAACAAAATAGCCAGAATAAATGCGAAACTGGTATTGCCCGAACTTTCCCTGAAATCGCGGGAAGCGCCGCTAAGGTCTGTCTGAAATGATTCATCCAATAGTTTTTTGCTCACTTCTTCCATTGCATCAATACCATCGCCCAGGGTTTTCCCGGGTGCAGGTGCAGCCGAAAAGGTAGCAGATTTAAAACGATTATAGTGAAAAAGTGTAGGAGGGCTACTGTTTTCCTCCATAGAAACGATGTTGTCGAGCTGGATCATTTCGCCACGATTGTTTCGCACATATAGTGCGGTAAGATCAAGCGGCTCATTCCTTTCCATTCGGTCCACCTGTCCGATAACCTGATATTGCTTTCCTTCAATATTAAAATAACCAAACCGCCGGCCACTTAAGGCCAATTGAAGCGTCTGGGAAATATCGACTGCACTTACCCCTAATGCCGTTGCTTTGATCCGGTCAATTTGGATATTGAGTTCGGGCCTGTTGAACTTCAGATTGACGTCCACATTGGCAAATGCACCCGTTTTGCGGGCTTCTTCGAGAAATTGGGGTACTACCTGTGCTATTTTTTCAAAAGAAAAATTCTGGATCACCAACTGTACCGGCAACTGGTTGCCACCCGCCAAACTGGTGGTAATAGTCTGCTCCTGGTTCGGGAATGCTCGTACTTCGGTGAATCTTTTGGAGATTCTGACCAATTGATCATAAACCTGTTGCTGGCTTCTTTGCCGTAAATCCGGATCAGGCAACATGGTACTGATAAACCCTGTATTGGAGTTGGAGGGGCCATTAAATGCTGGAGCGGATATCCCGAAAATCATGCTGGCATCGGGTATGGAATCCAGAAAAACCTGCGTAATCCGGTAAATAACATCCTCCGTTTTGTCAAAATCGGTACCTTCCGGAGCGGTAATTCCGGTGCGGACAATACTGCGGTCTTCTAATGGTGCCAGCTCTGTTTTGAGCCCTTTCGGCAAATACCAGATCATTCCGAAACAAGCCAGAATCAATAGGATAGCCAGATAACGCACCTTCAAAAAACTGGCGAGGATACGTTGGTAGCCTGATTCCATGCCTTCAAAAAACGGTTCTGTTTTCCGATAAATCCAACCTTCCCGGTGATCCTTTCCCGACAGATAGATAATTAAAACCGGGGTAAGGGTAAGTGAAACAAAAGCCGAGATCAGTACAGCGCAAGCGACCACCACGCCAAATTCCCGGAACAATCTTCCTGTAAATCCTTGTAAAAAGATAACCGGTAAAAAAACCACGGCTAAGGTAATTGAGGTGGAAATGACCGCAAAAAAGATTTCTTCAATTCCATCCCGCACCGCTTTTCGTTTGTCCATGCCGCCCTCTATCTTCCGGAATATATTTTCCGTGACCACAATGCCGTCATCAACCACGAGCCCTGTGGCCAGAACAATTCCCAGGAGCGTCAGTACATTGATAGAAAAACCAGCCGTGTACATCACAAAAAAGGTCCCAATCAGCGAGACAGGAATATCGATCAGTGGGCGTAACGCCACCACCCAATTGCGGAAGAAAAAATAAATAATCATCACCACCAGGCCGATGGCAATCAATAAAGTTTCTTCCACTTCCCTGATCGCTCGTTTTACAAATTTTGACCGATCGAGACCAACATCAATAATAATATCGGATGGTAATTCCTTGCGGATTTGTTCGAGACGGCGATAAAATTCGTCGGTAATTTCAATTTGATTGGCACCTGGCTGTGGAAATACTGCTAATGAAAGGCCATAAACATTATTACGCCTTGCCGAAGTTTCCTCTACTTCCGGCCCCAGTACAGCCTGACCCACATCTTTAAGGCGGACGGTGTTACCATTGGGCAATTGTTGGATAATTAAATCATTAAACTCTTCTTCGGTGGAGAGTTTGGCAAAAGTTTTTACAGTTAATTCTGTGGCATCGCCCCTTACTTTTCCACTGGGCAATTCCACATTCTCCCGTTGGAGCGCATTGTACACATCCTGGACGGTGAGTCCGCGGGAAGTCAGCAACTGCGGATTCATCCAGAGCCTCATGGCTGGTCTTTTAATCCCGAAAATAGAAATCTGGCTGACGCCTGGAATCGTTTGAAGTCGCTCCTGCAGTACATTTTCTGCATACTGGCTGAGTTCCATGATGCTCCGGGTGCTGCTATTGATCGGCATAAAAATGATCGGGCTGCCGTCGGCATCAGATTTGCTTACAATCGGCGGGCCATCAATGTCCTGCGGGAGATTTCGAATGGCCTGGCTTACCTTATCCCGCACATCATTGGTTGCTTTTTCAAGATCTTCTCCTAAATCAAACTCTACCGTTATATTAGAATTACCGGTAGATGAGGACGAAGAAATATTCCGGATACCCTGGACACCATTAATGGCTTTTTCCAAAGGCTCGGTAATTTGCGATTCAATAATTTCAGCGTTGGCTCCAGTGTAACTACAGCGTACATTGATGGTAGGAGGGTCGATAGCAGGGTATTCCCGGGTACCCAAGAAACTATAACCTAATGCCCCAAAAAGCATAATTAATAAACTCATCACCAGTGCCAGCACCGGTCGTTTTATCGCAAGCTCAGAAAATTTCATCGTCAAAGTATTTTAAATGAAGTGATGAAGCGATAAAGTGATGTGTAACATACACCGAACCTCTTCCAATCCTCCGCAAATCAATTAATATAATTTTGTTGGTACATGCTCCCTATCACTTCAATGCTCCATCATTCATCACGCTATCTTTTAATTCCGCTCGCTGTTCACATTTTGCAGCCGGAGTTTAATTTCTTCAATGAGCCGGCGCTGGGATTCCTGATCGGCTACATTGCTGTTTTGCAGTTGCTCATTTTTGATAATGTCTTCCTCGGCCTTTTTTATTTTCGCTTTAAAATCTTCAATATCCTTATAATAGGTATCATTCTCTTTTTCCAGTTTGCGTTTGTTGTTTTCTAATTCTTTGAGGTGGTTTTCTGCAGCTTTCTGTTCGCGACTGATTATTTCGCGGCGGACTTCCACGTAGAAATCAGAAAGGGTGCTCACGACTTCATTAGCCGACTGCGGGTATTCCCTTCGGTTCAGGAAGCCACTTCCAAGGTCAAACCAGACATTGAGGGCGGCACTGTTGTCGCCTATTTCTTCCACTGTGGAGCGAATGGTAAACTGATTGGGACTGATACTGCCATTTACTTTATCGGCGTAAAATTCGCCACTTTTTTTATCTTTTTTCAGTTTGGCGGAGAAACGTTCTTTAGCAAATGATTTCCAGAGATCCGCAACCAGGCTATTGTCGGCACCCTGGAATTCCATCCGAAAACAGGGCCGCGTACCAAAAGACATGGATTTATCCATTTCCCGAACAGGGGAAATTTGTGCCTGCAGCCAAGAGGTACTGACAAAAAACGCCAAAAAAAGGATGATTTTTTGAATGAGCATGGTTAAGTATTTGTTGAATGAAAAAAAGTACCGCAAAAAACGGCTTATTGTTAACTTGTTACTAAATTTTTTAGTTCTGACGGATCACAACGAAATTTATTACAATTGTTCCGCCATAAAGCATCATTTTGGAATAACTATTTCGTTCTTTGCACTTCCAAAATTACATTTTTATCCACTTAAAGTCTTTGAATCCAATAATATTGGTCCAGGGACTTGATTAAGCAGTAACTTACATGGCCAGAGTATTAATCGTTGATGATGAACTGCCTATCCGCCGCACGTTGAGAGACATTCTGGAGTTTGAACAATACGATGTGGATGAAGCATCGGACGGTTTGGAATGTATCGCGAAGGTACAAAAAGAAAAATACGATGTGGTCATTATGGACATAAAAATGCCCAAAATGGATGGCATCGAGGCACTTGAACGCCTGCAAATTTTAGCGCCCGAGTTGCCGGTAGTCATGGTGAGCGGTCACGGCAATATTGAAACGGCTGTCGATGCCGTAAAAAAAGGAGCATTTGACTATATCTCCAAACCTCCCGATCTGAACCGCATGCTGATCACCATCCGCAATGCACTCGACAAATCGGAACTGGTTAGCACTACCCAAAAACTCCAGAAACAAGTGCGGAGCAGTGGCAGCAAAGGCGTCAATATCATTGGCGAAAGTGCACCTATTGTCGAAATTAAACGGATGCTCGATAAGGTGGCTCCCACCGAAAGCCGGGTGTTGATTACTGGCCCCAATGGCAGTGGCAAAGAATTGGTTGCCCGTTGGATTCACGAAAAAAGTAACCGCGCTTCCGGGCCTATTGTGGAAGTCAACTGTGCCGCAATTCCTTCTGAACTGATTGAAAGCGAGTTGTTTGGCCATAAAAAAGGCTCATTCACCGGTGCCGTGGCAGATAAACCAGGCAAATTTGAACAAGCTGATGGTGGTACTTTGTTCCTCGACGAAATTGGCGATATGAGTCTTGATGCGCAGGCAAAAGTATTGCGTGCCTTGCAGGAACGCAAAATCACCCGCGTGGGCGATACCAAAGAAATTAAGGTGGATGTCCGCATTATTGCAGCCACTAATAAGGACCTGCGCGAAGAAATTTCCAACGGTCGTTTCCGGGAAGATTTGTACCACCGCCTTGCGGTTATCGTGGTGCGCGTGCCTTCTCTCAATGAACGCCGGGAAGATATTCCATTGCTCCTGGAGCATTTTAACCGCCGTACTGCCGACGAATATGGTCATGCGCCAAAACAATTTTCGCCGGAAGCTATTAAAGCATTGCAGGATTATAACTGGACTGGCAATATCAGGGAACTGGCCAATGTGGTGGAACGGCTGTTCATTCTTTGCGATCAACAGGTAACTGCCGATGATATTGTGCTCTATGTGTCTCCTAAGTTATGAGTTATAAGCT
>JBILHQ010000119.1:0-19289 GCA_044350415.1 Saprospiraceae bacterium
TTGTTGCTAATCCTGTAATTCCACGTGAATTGTTTATATTACCGGATGGGCAAATATTCAGGTGTATAACAGAGGGTTCACTCCCGTTGCCAAAAGACCAATATATGTATTACGTCATGGTTAATGATAAAGCAAAAAAAATTCCAAATTATAAAACTTTGGAAGTCATGCTGGAAGAGCGAAATCAAACTTTATTATCGGTTCGGGTTTTGACCGAAGCGCAATGCCAAGATATTATTAAAGAAGGTGAAATGCCCGATAAATCGGCAAGTTGGACATCTGCAATGTCGGATCAAACGACTAATGAAGTTTTAAATGTATTGAATAAAAATGTTCAATCCGGAGCCAGTATTGCCGCGGGTGCAGCCGCAAATGCCGCCACACAAGTTGCCGCTGTTAAGGCAGAAGCCGAAGCAAGTAAAGCACTGGCTGCACAAGCCAAAGCGGAAGCTGAAGCGGCAAAAACAGCCAGTGAAGCGGCAATTGCCGAAGCAATGGAGGAAAGAATAAACATGAGCAAAAATAAAGTATGGTATTTTCTAAAAATTTAAAATTGACTGCAAGGTGGCTGCTTTTTAACGTAAATTCAAAATTAAATTTTTCAATTAAGCGCAGGAAATCCAATTCACAGGATATTCGCGGGATGTGCCACTTGTGCCTCGATCACCAGTTTCCTTCCGGTCCAGGAACTGTCTTTTTTCTCCACGATCAGCAGTCCTTCATCAGCAACACCCAGCTCTGCGATTAATTCACCATTTTTATTCCAAAATGCATTCCGAATACCGGCGTCATATCCCCAGGAAGGTCCGCCGTAGTTGGACATCAGTACATCCATTGACTGTTTTTGGGCATACTTGCTTAATAACCGGTGCGCTTCCGGGATTCCATGAGAAAAAAATATACTTGGTATATAAATCGTACTTTGAATTTTTCCGGCATTTGCAGGATGTTCCGAATGGTCGATATCGGCGCAAATGGCGAAAGAGATCCTTTCAGTATCCAATTTAACCATCGGATTGTAATCAAATGATGGTTGGTGCGCCACTTCCTCTCCGGGATGCAGGAATTATTTGGTGTAGACGGCAACGAAACCATCCAATTGAATAATGAATGATCCGATCAACAAATTATTCTCGATTTTTATCGGCGCACCGGCGGCGATGACCATTTTGTAGTCGGCCACTAAAGACCGCATTTCGTCCAGACAGGCATAATGGCCTGTATGGTAAATAGTTTCCATTTTTCAAGCATTACCAAAATTTCCAAAATGGTTTTTTCTTATCCATCTTGGTAAGTATTTCTATGACTCTTTCCATGCCCCATTTTTGTCCGTCCGGTAATTTTTGCCAGATCATATTTTTGATTTCAATTCTTTTTTCCACCGTCCCATTCCACACTACTTCAAAACCGCTTTCCTGGAGTATTTGTACAATTGTTCTGCCGACTTTGATGGTGTGGTCATCATTTTGAGGGACACTGTCGAAGCCCAGAAAGAGGCTTTGTATTTCGGGATCCACCGCTCGTTCGAGGTCCTGTGCGTGGTAAAAACAATAACCAGTCGCTTTTATTCCTGCTTCCGATAACTTTTCGACTGTTTCCTCACAATCACTTATGGCATTTTGTTTGGTATTCCCTGCTTTGTGCAGACAAACTATTTTTTGAAGAATTAAGGCATCAAAAGCCTTGACCAATTTTTCGAAATCAGTCGGTTGGGGCCAGGTTAAACTGTCAATTTTGTGTTCCCCTATTTTCTGCGCCACCACTTGCCGAAGCCATTCTTCATCAACATCTTCTTCATCACAGAACATATCACAAATACCGTCGGACAGTTCTTCTTTTGACTCGAAACCGAACAGCACATCCATTTCGATTTGCTCTAAGGCTTCCTCTTTTAATTCGTCACTCATTTTTAATGATGGGTGTTGTTTTAGCGTACCATACATCCAAAAGCAAAAGTATGCTATTACCAAGGATTTTTTCTTTTGTCAACCACAAAGATGTCCATATATTTGCAACGCAGGTGCTGACCGCCTGACACCGTAAGCAACCACGAAGTGGTTGACCATCCATAGATAGCCATGGATGCAATCCATGAATGAAGTAGTAAAATCAATTCATAAATCCGTAAATATTTATTCATTATGAGTACCTACACACAAATTCTGTATCAGATTGTTTTTTCCACCAAGTACCGTGAGAAAACCTTACTCAAAGCAGACCGACCGTTATTATTTCAATACATTTGGAGCATTCTACAGCGCAAAAAATGCCATTTGTACCGCGTAAATGGCGTGGAAGACCACTTGCATATTATTACCAGTCTACACCCTTAGCAATCGCTTGCCATGCTGGTAAAGGATATCAAATTGGGCACCAACAGTATGATTAAAGAGACGGGCATTTTAGATCAATTTAATGGCTGGCAAACAGGCTATTCTGCTTTCACTTATGCTATTGGCGCTAAGGAGAATTTGATCAATTATGTGCTGAACCAGGAAGAACACCACCGGACCGTTCCTTATATTGAGGAGTTAATAGCGTTGCTGAAAGAACACCACATCGAATTTGACGAACGATTCCTCGATTAAGAAATTTTTATTTTTCAACTTTTTCCACGGATTGCATCCGTGGAAAAAGGGGGCGTTTTTTGAAAAACAAGGTGGATGTACGCGCATCGAATCATATTGCGGTCTTACATTGTGGTTCGTATTTCACTTTAGATGATGTTTCAACCTTTTCGCAGTTTATTGCCCGTTTTTTCGTTATTTTTCGTGGGACAAATGGCGTTTGCGCAAGCCTCCCCTGCCCCCATGAGCCTTCGCCCGGCGAATTATGACATTAGGGTGACGCTGGATGACCATACCAAATCCATCGATGCCATACAGATTGTCCGGTTCACCAACCAATCGCCTGAACCGATCAGTTATCTGCGATTTTATATGTATTTCAATGCTTTTAAAAATACGGAATCCACTTTTTTAAAAGGCACTTCCAATATTTTCGGACAAGGTTTTGCCGATCGTTCCCAGGATGAATGGGGATGGATAAATGTTGAAAAAATAGACTGCGCATGGGGAGGAGAAAAAGCAGATTTGACGGCAGCAATGCGCTACGTGCAACCTGATGACGGCAACAAGAGCGACCAGTCGGTGCTCGAAATCCCCCTGGGGAAAGCCATTTTGCCAGGAGAAACCGTGGAGCTTCAGATGAAGTGGCATGCAAAAGTGCCTAAAACCATTGCCAGGGCTGGCTACAGCAAAAATTTTTACCTGTTTTGCCACTGGTTTCCGCAATTGGGTGTTTTTGAAAAGAATAATGCAGGAGTATGGGATTGGAATTGCCACCAGTTTTTTCGGCAAACCGAATTTTATGCAGATTTTGGGGTGTATGATGTGCATATTACAATAGGAGATCAATTCGTAATGGGCGCATCAGGTAGTTTACAAAGTGAAAAAAATAACGGTAATGGTACCATTACCCGGGATTACCATGTGGAAGATGTGATTGACTTTGCATGGTCGGCGTATCCAGCGTTCACCGTCCAGGAAGACCGCTGGAAAGACGTGCAGATTCGGTTGCTGATTGCCCCCGAACACGCTAATCTGGGGCACCGGTATATTAGTGCATTGAAATTCGCGCTGGAATACCTGGACCAGCACGTTGGGAAATACCCTTATCCGACGATTACGGTGGTCGATCCGCCGTTTCACGGACTGCGATCCGGACTGATGGAATACCCCACCCTTATTACCGTAGGGACATTTTACGGTATGCCTGATGGAATCCGGACGATCGAATCGCTGGTAGTGCATGAGTTTGTGCATCAATACTTTATGGGAATGGTCGCTTCCAATGAAAAAGAAGAACCCTGGCTCGATGAAGGTTTTGTCACGTATTTTGAAGACCGGATCATTGATGCGGCTTATGGCCCTAAACATTCCTTAATTGACATCTTCGGCATTAGTTTTGACAACCGGGAACAAACCCGTGTGGAATACACCACGATGTCGAATCCAAGAGAAGGTATCGTAGCCCGGCCGGGCTGGTTGTTCTCCGAATCCAACCATAAATCCCTGATTTACAGCAAAACTGCCACCACTTTGCGCACTGTTCAGGAACTGGTGGGGGAAGTAAAAATGGACCGTATTATCCAGTCCTATTTTGAGCAGTGGAAATTCAAACATCCACGCGGTCACGACTTCATGGCGGCGTTGAAAACAGCGATGGCCCTGGAATCCGATACTATTTGGGGACAACAGGTGTACGGTTTATTTCAAAAAAGTATTTACGAGGCAGTGGTGCTGGATTATGCCGTGACCCATATTACCAACGAGGAATTATTTGCGCCGCAAGGTGTTTTTGGCGATCAACCCGAGGCATTTGTCTACCAAGACGGAACAGGCCCGAGGCCAGTACTTTCCCGGGTGGAAGTCCAGCGCAAAGGCGAATGGATTTTCCCGGTCGAATTGCTGGTGACTTTCGAAGATGGAAGTACACAAACGCTGCATTGGTCGGGCGAAGAAGGGTTAAAAGTCTTTGAATTTGCGGGAGGGCCGAAAGTCGTTTCAGCGCAAATTGACCCCCAGCATAAAATTGGACTCGACATTGACATTAACAACAACAGTATGACCTTGCATCCCCAGACGACATCCCTCTGGAAATATGTGGTCAAAACGATTTTTTCCGTGCAGCAATTGATGCAGACATTGAGTTTTTTAAGTTAAAAAATATGAATTTCACAGGTGCTTTTTTTCAGGGTTTTGCAGTGGGAATACGGCAGTGGCGCATCACCGCGATAGTATATTTTATTCAATTGTGTCTGGCACTTACGGTGGGGATGCAGGTATATGAAGTGATGAAGGCGTCTATTGGCCAATCGTTGGAAGTCAATAAATTACTGGATACTTATGACCACACTGTATGGATGGATTTTTTGAAAGTCCATGGGGCTTCTATTACACCGTTGTTGGGCGAATTGCGGTGGTTATTGCTGGTTTGGATCCTTTTTTCGGTGTTCTTTGATAGTGGGTTACTGTACGCTGCGGCCACGCCCAAGCAAGCGACCACGCGTTCGTTTTGGCAGGGCGGTGCGGCGTATTTTTTCCCGTTTCTAAAAATCAGTTTGTTTTTTCTTTTCCTTTTTTTAGTGTGGACCGTTGTACTCTGGTTACCGATGGCGTTATTTTTTCAACCCTCGTTGCAGTATTTCCCTTCCGAAAAATACACCGTCTGGCTGGCTGGCATGGTAGGGTGTATTTGGCTGGCGGGAATCGGCGTATTGTTCGTATGGTCGGTGCTCAGCCGCATTGACCACCTACTTCAAAGACGTTCAGTCCTCAACAGTATTCAAAACGGGGGGCGCATTTTCCGAAAAGCCAAAGTTCGCTTTTTGGGTATATTGACAGGATTTACAGTACTGCAAGTGTTATTATTGATCCTTTATTTCAAAATAGTCCCCGTTAACAGCATGTCGTCCGGAGGAGTCTTGGCTCTTTTGGGGGTACAACAGGGATTTTCGTTTTTGAGAATTCAATTGCGGCAGATGGCTTATGGGGGGATGGCGGCAGGTCATCAATAAACCCCCTGGCACAATACCATTGATCTTTGCATCAAATATCCACTCCGCAATATGATAACACCTTTTTTTCGGGTAATTTCCTTGATTACATGCTGTGCTGCATTGTTTGCCTGCGGTCCGGCTCAAAAAATCAGGTTAAATACCAATGCCATACCCGACGGCAAAACCTTTTCTTACCAGCAGACGACGACCAGCACCACCACCTTAGAAAACAGTGAAGAAAAGACGGTAACAAGCGAAAAGAATATCCAGCATTTCACCTATACCCTCCTCCAAAAGAATCCGGATGGCAGCAGTTCCTGGATGGCCAATATTACCCATTATCAAACCAGCAACAGGAAGGGCGACGCCGTCTTCTACTTTGATACCGATCACCTCGAAATAGAACAAGACCCTGTTAAAGCATTGGTTTTTAAAAAACTAGTCCACTCCCCTTTCCGCTTCACCGTTCAACCTGACGGCGTCATATCCGACATGAAAGGCATGGATGAACTGTGGAAAGCGGTATCCGACAGTATTGAGCCTGCTAAAAAACCTGCTTTTGAAATGATGATGCAGCAATTTGGCGATCAGTTCCTCGCTGATGCCATCAAAAACACCTGGTCATTTTACCCACCAAAAGCCATTCGCAAAGGAAAAAGATGGAAAAAAGAGTCCGTTATTGCGCTTTTTAATGCAAAATCTCACGTATCCTACCACCTCGACGATATTTTTGCCAACGAAGTCGCCATTTCTTCCAGTACGGTAATCAAAGGCGACCCCAAAGCTCCCGGAGAGATAAAAATGGGACCGGCCAAAATCAACTATTTTCTCAACGGCCAGGGAACCGGCAATATTCATTTAGATCCTACTTTTGGTATGATCATTACCTCAGAAGCATTGCTCCTGCTGGAAGGGAAAATGGAAATTAAGGTGCCGTATCTGGCGGCTCAAGCTATGCCCATAACGATCAAAACGAAAGTTTTACTGGAACAGCAATAAATACTAAAACTTCCCTTCCAGAAAAGCTTTGACGTCGGTCAGCGATTCCATGGGATTTTCTTCCTGGGGCCAATGGCCTGTATTCCTGTAAATTTTCAGTAATGCGCCTTTGATGCGCCGGTGAAAATCATAAGCGTGCTGGGGCGAAATCATAGCATCCTCAGCCCCCCAAAGAATGAGGGAGGGTGTGGTAATTTGCTCCACAAAGTCGGAAGGCGGCCGGTTTTCCCGCACCGAAACCCTGTCGGTAAATGCTTTCCGGTTGCCGGGTCGCAGTGCCAGGTCAAAGTGCCGCTGAATCAGGGAATCAGATACCAACCGGTCGTCGGCATACATTTCTTCCAGCATTATTTTAAAAAACGCCCTGGGAGTGATATGCCATAAAATACTGTTGACTACGGGCGTACGGCCCAATAAGGTGATAAGAGAAGTGCCGTTTTTTTCAAAACCCTCCGCACCTATCAGAATGAGTTTATCCAACCTTTCGGGATGTTCCGATGCATAAAACCAGGCAATCTGCGCACCCAGTCCCACTCCGGCCAGTGTAAAACGCTGCAATTGCAACGTATCCGTAAAGTGTTCCAAAAAGCTGGCGTACATAAAAGTACTGTAGCTCCCCCGCGGATTGGGGCCAGTTAGTCCAAACCCTGGCATATCCACACTAATGACTTTATACTTCAGCGAGAGCGAATCCAGCCACTGATTCCACGTATGTAAAGAACTGCCTTCGTCGTGCAGCAGTACGATAGGCGCCCCTTTTCCCCTAATGCGGCAGTGGATCGCCTGTCCATCCACACTGATCCACTGAGAATCGGAGTAGGCGTATTGCTTCGACAACTCATTGACGGTAATATCGCTGTGCCAGTTGGAGAAGACCCACCAACTGGCAAAAAGAAAAACAGTCCAACGGATAATCCGCGACAGGCTCCATTTGCCGACAAAGCGACTTAATTTGATAATGCGTCTTTTTTGACTCATGGTTTTCGTTTACGCAATGCTGCCATGGCCTTCAGATACTGCCGGGCAAGGCGTGGAATATTTACTTTACTATTGGCGGCATCATCAGTCCAGACGACGGGCAATTCGCATATTTTTAATCCTTTCCATTCGGCCACCGACAATAATTCTGTACTGAAGAACCAGCCATTACTCACCGCGCCACCGTCCAATAAAGCCTGCAAATGGCTGCTTTTCAACCACTTGAAGCCACACATACCATCGGAAAACCGTACACCCAGGTACAACCGGAGGAGGAGGTTAAAAACCCGGGAAGTGATTTCGCGGGTCACCGTACGGCCGATGACTTTCGCTTGTGGATGCAACCGGGTTCCATAAACAAGATCAAAACCTTCCGTATGAATAGCATTGTACGCCTGAATAAAATGCCGCAAACTGGTGGCCATGTCCAGGTCCATATACCCCACCATATCCGCTTTACTCTGTCCCCAGGAGGTTTTGAGGGCCAGCCCTACCCCTTTTTCCGGCACCTTTATCAATTGTATTTCCGGGAATTCGTCATGCAGCGCCATAGCAATGTGCGGCGTATTGTCGGTGCTTCCATTGTCGGCAATAACAATCTTCCACAACGCCCTGTTGGGGAAATGCGCGCATAAAAAAGTGTGCAGCAACCGGACCTGCTGCGACAATGTTGCTTCTTCGTTGAGAACGGGTATAGTAATATCAAAAGTCATATTCAAATGTAAAGGAACGATGAAATAACAAGTTCCCCATTTCAAAGGAAAAAATCATTTGCGAAATAAGGTAAATCAGTTCAAAATCCTTTCCTTTGTCGGATAAAACAGGGTAATCGCCGACAAGTCCCCCTTTAATACCCCCTGCTGTACTGAATATTGCACCACAAGCCAATTCAACTTGTTTTTGTAAAACAACATAGATTAATGAGCGACTTTTTTAAAAAATTTAAATCCGTATTTGTTGCAGAAGAAGTGGTAACGGAGAATGCCAGCCCTGCTGCGGGTCAATCACAGGTGTCCGCCTCCCAACAGGCTGCTTCACCGCAGCCGAAACCGCTTTCGTCCAGTCCCGGTGCGGTCAGCGACAAATTTGTGGAGATTCTCGCCAGTGCACTGGAGAAAAGCAACCAACCCGGATTTGATTATTTTGAATTCCGGCAGGCATTGGTCAACCTCTCCAAAATGCCTATGGATGAACAAACCCGGTATAAATCGGCCTTTGCCATGGCGCAAACAATGGGTGCCACACAAGCCAACCTGCTCGAATCAGCCCAGTTTTATCTCCAGGTCCTCGCCGGTGAACAATCTAAGTTCAACGAAGCGCACGCACTGCAACGCTCTAAACTGATTGGTACCCGCGAAGAGGAAATCAAAAACCTGGAAGCAGCTATTCAGCAAAAGACCAATCAAATGCAGGAATTGACTCAACAAATCGAAGCAGCCCGCAAGAGCAGCGAACAAATTCGGTCGGAGATCAACGACAGCACTGTAAAAATTGAAAAAACAAAATCTGATTTCGATACTACCTTCGTTACTGTGATGGAACAACTCCAAAACGATGCAGCAAAAATCAAACAATACTTGTAAACACCATGAATAACGCACTTAAAAATCCGGTATTAGTTTTTATCGCAGGTTTACTCGCGATATTGCTGCTTTTTAAAGTTCTTAAAACCCTGGCCAGTCTGTTTTGGGTGGTGATACTGGTATTTGCAATTCTTTTTATCATCAATCCGAGGTTCCGGGGAATCGTACAGCGGTTTTTCAGTGGGCTTTTTAATAATAACTAAAAAGGCTAACATCTAAATTTAATAAAAAAAATGAGTACAGAATTTCAACCAGT
Organism: Saprospiraceae bacterium; assembly: GCA_044350415.1. Taxonomy (GTDB): domain Bacteria; phylum Bacteroidota; class Bacteroidia; order Chitinophagales; family Saprospiraceae; genus M3007. The sequence continues at coordinate 9,377 of JBILHQ010000119.1, forward strand.
AAAGCCTAAATCATTTTGGGAGCGCCCTGAAGGGATCACCGGTGGTGTATTTATGGTAGCGGCATTGGGCGCTGCGGCCTATTACCTCCTGCCCATCCTGACAAAAATTGTTTGGCAAGGCGTCAATCTGGCCATTGGTCTTGGCGTACTGGGCGGTTTGATTTACCTCGTGCTGGACCCCAAAGTTCGGAACCTTGTGTGGTATATGTACAAAGCTGTCATGCGCTCCATCACTGGTATGTTTGTCCAGATTGATCCGATCGGTATCCTGAAAAGTTATATCGAAGATTTGCGCGACAGCCTCGGCAAAATGAATACTCAAATCGGCAACCTGAAAGGGCAGATGTACAAATTAGCCGAAATGATCAAACAAAACCAGAAAGATATCCAGAACAACCTCGGACTGGCCAGCAAAGCCAAAGAGATTGGTAAAGAATCCATTATGGTGCTCAAAGCCCGCAAAGCAGGCCGCCTGACCGATTCCAATGTAAAACTCGATGATCTGTACAAACGAATGGAGGTGCTGTACCGGGTATTGGCGAAAATGTACGAGAACTCCGAAATCATGCTCGAAGACCTGCAGGACCAGGTGGTGGTGAAAGAGCAGGAATACAAAGCCATCAAGGCCAGTCACTCTGCTATGCGCTCCGCACAGGCCATTCTCAGTGGCAATTCCGACAAAAAATACATGTACGACATGGCCCTGGAGGCAATGGCCACTGATGTGGGTCAGAAAGTAGGTGAAATGGAACGCTTCATGGACATGAGCAAAAGTTTCATGGATTCTATCGACCTTCAAAACGGCGTCTTTGAGGAAGAGGGTATGCAAATGCTGGAAAAATGGGAAAAAGAAGGCGTTTCTTTCCTGTTGGGCGGCGACAAACAACAAATTATCAACAAGGCGAACAGCACTGCTGAAGTACTCGACCTGAATGCACCCACCAAAACGGCATCAAAAGAAGAGCGCGGCGGCAATCAGTACGATTCGTTGTTTGATAATTAAGTAAGTCAGTTAGTCCCAAGTCGATTAGTCCCAGGTCCGTAGAGTGTACCCCAAGCAGGGCAGCCCGTTCTTTAAATCGCCCTGCTTAGGGAGTAATCTACGGACCTGGGACTTGGGACTAACCGACTAACTTAAAATGCGGGTTATAAATAATCCCCAATAGATTTCCCCAGGGGTCATATACCGTAGCGACCAGAATGCCGCCGCCTACATTGGTAGGTGGTTCACAAGGGCTGGCACCATGCTCCAGCAAGCGGTCGTATTCGGCCTGAATATCTTCCACGCCCCAGTAAGCTTCCACACTGCGCTGTTTTTCAGGCGAAATATCGTCGTCGGGCATGAGGCCCAATTCATATCCTGCCACATTAAAACCAACGTAAAAAGGTTCGTTAAAATAGGGTTTGATACCTAACAGGTCTTCATACCACGCCGTGGCCTCCAACAGGTTGGATACCCGGTAGATCGCTGTGCGCAGACCAAGAAATGATGTTGCCATAATCTATTTAATATTTTTTGTTTTAAGTTCAGCAAAAGTAGGTATATTTGTTCGGAAATAAAAAACAAAAAATAGTAAATAAATTATGCTGAAGGTAAGGCTGCCCGATTCCCGAACTGATAATGACCCATTTACGCTCAAAGGGCGTGGTGCACAAATCAATCCCCCCAATAAATTTGACAAATCGGTCAAAGACAGCGAACCGCTCGATTGGGCGTTAGTCGAGACAGACTGGGAAACCAATGAATTGCGCACGGAATACATAGAAACCCATGCCAAATCTATCCTCAACAAAGTCATCAGCACCGATATCCCGCTGGAATGGAGCATGAATCCCTACCAGGGCTGCGAACACGGTTGCATTTACTGCTATGCCCGTAATACTCACCCATACTGGGGGTATAGTGCAGGACTCGATTTTGAACGTAAAATCCTGATCAAACGCAATGCCCCGGAATTGCTGGAACAGGAATTGAAGAAAAAAAACTGGAAAGCCTCACCGGTGATGTTTGCCGGCAATACCGATGTGTATCAACCTGCCGAAAGGAAATTTGGTATCACCCGGGCCTGTCTGGAGGTATTCCGGAAATACCGGCACCCGGTAAGCATGATCACCAAAAACAGCCTGATCCTGCGCGATATCGACATCCTGGCGGACCTGAGCCACGACAATCTGGTGCATGTCGCCATTAGTATCACCACCCTCGACGATCGGTTGCGGCAGTTCCTGGAACCCCGCACGGCAACCATTAAACAGCGCCTCAAAACGGTCGAAACCCTTGCAAAAGCCGGTATCCCCGTTTTTGTAATGGCTGCACCTATCATTCCCGGACTGAACGACCACGAGATATTCGGTCTGGCCAAAGCGAGCGCCGACGCAGGTGCATTGGGGATGGGCTATACGATGGTGCGCCTGAATGACGATGTGGCGATCATTTTTGAAGACTGGATCCGGAAAACCATGCCCGACCGGGCAGAAAGAGTGCTCAACCGCATTCGGGATGTACACAACGGCGATTTGTCCGACCTGCGCCCGGGTGTACGGATGCGGGGAGAGGGGCATTTTGCGGAGATTATCCGCGAGCAGTTTCGGGTGGCGCGCGAGCGTTTTTTTGCTGGTCGGGTGATGCCCGAGTATAATCTGGATTTGTATGAGCGGTATAAGCGGCCGCAGCTGTCGTTGTTTTGAAGAGGGAGAGGAATTATACAGTTTTCCGTCCCTGCTGATGGACTTCAATAATTTTTTTTGGAAAATAGTACCTAATTAGGTGCCTTTGTATTACATACCTTTATGCCGGAAATAGATCGAATTTTTGGAATCCGTATTTGTGTGTTCAGCCGGGACCACCTGCCACCTCACTTTCACGCCTTTTATGGTGAACATTAAGTTTTAGTAGACATCCGGGAAGGTATGGCAATAGCAGGGGCATTTTCCCGTCGAAAAATGCGGGAAACACTGGAATACTTATCTGAAAACCGAGATGACCTCTTGGAGACCTTTTATCAGTTGAATCCAACACTAAGACAATAGGATATGAAATCATTACCCAAAATCGTCCGGATTATTAAGGTTGAGCCATTTAATGTACTGCTTCTCTGGAGTACATCCGAAATACGAATATTAGATTTTAAACCGCTTTTCGAACGATGGGAAACGGAAGATGATACCCAAATGATGGCACTCCAGGAATGGGACACTTTCAAACAAGTGAGCATTTCTGAGAACCGAACGCTTTATTGGCCCAACATTTCAATTTCTTTTACTTTTAAAGGTGTAACCCGTTCGGGTCCGTTGGAACTGGATGCCATAGAATTATACCGTCAAAGTACGTTGGTTAAAAAATCAGATGTACTCAATATTGGAGGTATGCTCCGGGAGGCCAGATTAGCAGCAGGACTTTCTCAGGCGGATGTGGCCCTTCAAAGCGGCACTACCCGAAACTATATTTCCCGGATCGAAAATCATAAGTCTGATATTCAGTTAGAGACGTTACAAAAAATCGTTGAATTGGGAATTGGTACCGAAATGACAATTCATATAACGAAACCGGTCAAAAGGTTGGAGAAAGGGAGCGGTATGTAAAACAATGAATTAAGCCAAACAGATTTCAGGAAGAGTGAACCGTTCCTAATTATCAAATTTTCAGACGAAACAATGCAAAAACTACTCATCCTTATCTTCTCCCTTTCCTGTATCCTGCTCAGTTGCCAAAAGAAAGAATGTCAATGTAATGCTGATCCGGTAGTAATACGAACAAATGATAGCCTTATTCAGGTAATTAAAAACAGGGCGATTAAGGAATACTGGGATCGCTTTGACGAACCAGTGCTGTATAGTCAAAATAAGGAATTCTATCGGTTGAAAATTACCGTTCTACTAGCGGATTATTGTAAAATTTATCGGGTTGAAAAAGAGGGTGATGATCATAAGTTATATGTGAAAGAGTATGCTGTCAGCACGACAACGGCTTTTAGAGCGGATTCTCTGATCCGTAATTATTCGAAAATGATTTCTGTTGCCGAATGGCGAAATATCACCGCGGCTTTTGAAAAAAACTGTTTTTGGACAATGCCTCTGGATGTTGAAAGAAATCACCATATACTGGATGGATCATCGTGGCTCCTGGAAGGTTTTAGTCCGGGTGGAAATCTTTGTACTCCTGCTCAATACCAGCTTGTTGACAGACAGTCACCCGACTCTTCTGGGTTCACCAATATTTGCGATCAATTTATAGCCCTGGATTCGTTGAAAATTACGTGGTTTTAAATAGCCATCAACACCAACACCCGCTCACCAGTATTCAGCACCTGCGCACCGTTCAGTAATTCGATCAATGGCTCATCCAATATCGCTTTCCCGCACACCAGCAATTGCCCTGGAGCGCGGAAAACGTCAATGTTCTTTCCCTCCCCGTTGAGAATATTGCCGGAATGCCTGCCATACTGGCCGCACATCGTCCAGTATCCCTGAGCCGTTCCCGAATCCGCATAAACGGACTTTGACGTATTTAAGCCCCGTGAATGTCTTAAAATGAAATTCCTTGGTTTTTACTTCACCAATTTCGGCAAGTTTGCCATATTTGCGATCAGTAACTAATAACTATTCTTCATCATCTATTTTATTTAACATGAAAAACATTACACGCTCAGTGCTTTTCTTAACAACAATTACGATGTTCATTGGAGCATGTGCCGATAGTTCAACGGAAACCAAGGCAGGAGGCGATCAGGCGGGCACTTTACCTCCGAAAGCGGCATTGATCGAAAGAGGCGAATACCTCGTTAAAACATGTGGGTGCAACGATTGCCATTCTCCCAAAAGAATGGGGGCGAATGGCCCGGAAATAATTCCGGAGTTAATGCTGTCCGGATATCCCTCCAGTCAACCTGTCCCAAAATTCGACAGCAAAATGCTGGCCCAGGGATTTTCAATGTTTACACCAGACTTGACTGCCGCGGCCGGTCCCTGGGGTATTTCTTTTGCCGGCAATTTGACACCGGATGTAACAGGACTGGGAGATTGGAGTGCTGCACAATTCAAAACAGCGCTGACAAAAGGAAAATACAAAGGATTGGAAAGTGGCCGAATGTTGTTGCCGCCAATGCCCTGGGTAAATTATGTTAACATGAAAGACGAAGATATCAACGCTATGTTTGCTTATCTGCAAAGTATTAAACCTGTTAGCAATTTAGTTCCCCAACCATTATCGGGGCCAGTAGAATAAAGAACTGTACAATAGAGTTTTTGCTGTGGGCGAAAGTGGAATGGGTGGATGGAACGCACTCCATATTGAAAGGGGACGTAACGGTAGTGCGCTGAAACTGATCTGTTCCAGAAGGTTTTGTCGCTGAAAACGGGAGATTTGGGTCAGATAGCAGTTTTATATTGCCGTCATCACAAACACCCGCTCCCCCGTATTCAGCACCTGCGCTTCGTTTGGTAATTCGATCAACGGCTCATCCCATATCGCATGCCCACAAACAAGCAATTGCCCCGGAGCGCGGGAAAGCGCATCGGTCACAAACTGTCCGCCTTTGTGGGGCGTACTGGCATGAAATGGGTTTTGATGCATCACCATCAGATCGGGTCGGCGATCGAGTCGTTTTTTTAGCATAGCCGCCATATCAGGCTCTGGAACCCGCAGGTGTTTGCCATTGCTGCCAGCTACGCCGGAGATACCACCGATAGATAGCCCACTGAGTTCGACTTCTTCGTTTTCAAGGTAAAAGATACCCTCTTCGCGGCGAAACTGCTGCAAAGCATCTAGGTTTTGCCCAAAATCATCATGGTTGCCGCCGACGCCACATACCCATTGAAAATGTTGCCGGAATGCCCGCCATACTGGGCGTACATCGTCTAATCCTCCGCGACTTTGCAGGGTGGCATAGAAGTCGCCCGGCAGTATGACACCTGTTTTCTGAGGATTAAGGCCGAGATCCGTTTGTAAAAAAGCCGCCAGAAATTCGGGCAAAACCATACCCAGTAAGGTTTCGCCCTGGTCGTCTGGTATCACGCCCTGTAAGTCGGAAGTCAGCACCAGTGCCTCTAAATATTTGGGTAAAAAATCGACTTTCACCTCAAAAACAGGCAAATCGTGTTTCATCACGCCTTGATTACCCCAGGCGTCTGTCCGGGGACTGGCGTGGTAATAGGGAAAAAAAGTGCTGGCTTCTTGTGTTATATTTAGTATTTTCATTTTATTTTTTTGAAATCGCTCCTGTCAATCGTTCCCGAATCCGCTCTAACCTGCCACAAAACTCTCTTCTGGTCAGCACGGTATCATGCGGATCTGCTTTACCAATGCTATGAATCAGACTTGCATTGCCCGTAGCGAGCAGGGCGCGTTTGAATCCATCATTTTCAGCAAGTGCATCAAAGGCCCTGTCTAATAAATGTTGATATGCCTCGGCATGCCGGTCAATCGCTACACCCTGCCAGAAAAGGGTTTGCCGCTTTTTCCAATCTTTACCGGCCCCTTTTTTCTTCGCCGCCATCCCGACCAAGGTACAAACAACACGTTGCATATCGGGTGCTTTAAACTTTAATGATTGTAAAAAACCCTCCATAGAGGTGCATTCCACGCCATCAATGACAAAAGGATGTGGTGCAAAATTTGATAAAGCGGAAGTGGGATAACCTTTACCGCGTCCTATATCCATGATCTTGATTTTAGTTCCTAAACCAACCCGGGAATAAATCAGTTCCATATATGTCAATTATTGCTGCTCCATATCCCAGCAATTTGGCTCATATTTGTCCTTCATTCAGGGCAGTATCAGCCTAAACTACTTTACAACAATAATTAGCTATCCGTAAATTGTTGATTATGAAATAACAGCATCTATCAATTAGTTATAGTTGCTTTTTTGTTGTGTAGTATCTTGCTGTCAGCCCCTCCAACAAAAAAATATTATGCGGCAATTCCTTTTTATCACCTGTTTGCTCCCGTTTTTCTCAACGGCACAAACCGCCACTTTCACCGCCGACGATACTATCCGCGGCAGCATCACCGCCGAACGGGCATGGTGGGACCTGAACTTTTACCACCTTAAAGTAAAAGTAGACCCGGGAGCAAAACAGATCACAGGGTCCAATGAAATCCGCTACAAAGTGCTGCAATCCAGTCAAAAAATGCAAATAGACCTGCAACCTCCGCTGGTCATTGAACGCGTCGAACAGGATGGCCAATCCCTCGAAGTAACTCATAAAGGCCGCAATGCCCATATTGTTACCCTGAAAAAAAAGCAGCAGCCCGGGGCATTAGAAGCCATTACGGTCTGGTATTCGGGCAAGCCGCAAGTGGCGGTTCGGGCTCCCTGGGATGGCGGCTTTTCCTGGTCGAAAGACGCTGCCGGCAATCCGTTTGTGGCCACCTCCTGTCAGGGACTGGGCGCCAGCGTATGGTGGCCCTGCAAAGACCACATGTATGACGAGCCCGATTCGCAAGCCATAGACATTACGGTTCCAGCTGGGCTGACGGATGTGTCCAATGGCCGGCTGCGGCGCACCATCGAAAACACAGACGGCACACGCACCTTTGAGTGGTTCGTATCCAATCCGTTGAACAATTATGGCGTAAATGTTAATATCGCTCGTTATGAGCACTTTTCGGACACTTTACATGGCGAAAAAGGGGTACTAAGCCTCGATTATTATGTATTACCCGAAAACCTAGAAAAAGCCAAAGTGCAGTTCCAGGAGGTCAAACGAATGATGCGCGCTTTTGAATACTGGTTCGGGCCATACCCTTTCTACGAAGACGGCTACAAACTGGTGGAAGTACCTTATCTCGGTATGGAACACCAGAGCTCGGTGACGTATGGCAATGGTTTTACCAATGGCTATCGGGGAAGGGATCTGTCGGACACCGGTTGGGGACTGAAATGGGATTTTATCATCGTCCATGAATCGGGGCACGAGTGGTTTGCCAATAATATCACCTACCAAGATATGGCCGATATGTGGATCCACGAGAGTTTTACCAATTATAGTGAAAGCCTGTTTACCGAATTTTGGTATGGAAAAGCAGCCGGCGATGCTTACGTACAGGGTTGCCAAAAATTAATTGAGAACAAAAGGCCCATCATCCAGCCATTTGGGGTGAATGCGGAAGGCCCCATTGATATGTATTACAAAGGCGGAAATATGCTGAACATGATCCGCCGCGTGGTGGATAACGATGAAAAATGGCGGGAAGTCCTGCGTGGACTTAACCGCGACTTTTACCACCAAACCGTCGATGGCACTCAAATAGAGGCCTATATGATCCAAAAAACAGGCAAAAATCTGCAAAAGGTATTCGATCAGTACCTCCGCCGCACGGAAGTGCCCGTATTGGAATACCAGGTCAAAAAAGGCAAACTCCTGTATCGTTGGACCAATTGCATCGCCGGATTTGATATGCCGGTCAAAGTGGCGTTGACGCCAGGAACGTACACATTTATTTATCCGATGACATCCTGGAAAACGATGAACTGTGGATTGTCTGCGGGAGCAACATTGGCAGTAGACGCAAATTTTTATGTGGGGACGAAAAAGGGGTAATCCGCAACCAATACCATATTTTATTGTCTTTAACACTTCACCATTCACGTTCAAGACAATAAAATGCGGATTTTTACTACGCTTCTTTTCAGTATTACTATTTTTTTTATCCAGGCGCAAACCGCATCCATAAAAGGCGTGTTGAAAAACAGCGATGGGGAGCCACTCGCTTTTGCCAATATAGCCCTGTTCCAGTCTGCCGACAGCAGTTTGTACAAAGCCGCTGCCAGCAATGCCGATGGTAATTTCGAGATGCAGGGATTGCAGTCCGGCGATTATTTCCTGAAAGCCGTATACCTTGGTTATGATGATGTAAAGAAGACGAACATCCGGTTGGCCAACCAGCAGGTGGACCTGGGCACCTTGACTTTGGCAGCCACCGCCATCAGTTTGTCAGAAGCCACAGTGACCGCTTCGCGGGTGCTAGTGGAAATCAAACCCGACCGCACCATTTTTAATGTGAGCGGCACGATCAACAGCGCTGGCTCCGACGCCATTTCGCTATTGCGCAAAGCACCTAATGTTACCGTGGACAACAACGACAATATCGCCGTTTTAGGTCGTTCGGGCGTGTTGCTGTATGTGGATGGTAAGCGCCTGCCACTCACCGGACAAGACCTCACCAATTACCTCCAAAGCCTGCCCGCCGAACAGATCGACCGCATAGAAATCATCACCAACCCGGGAGCGCGATACGAAGCGGAAGGCAATGCAGGTATCATTGATATCCGACTGAAAAAGGACAAAGGCCTTGGAGCCAATGGATCGGTCAATACCACATTCAGTCAGGGGATATATTACAAAGCTAATCTCACGGGCACCGCCAATTACCGCAACAAACGGTTCAATACTTTTGGAAGTGCCTCGTTGGGCGACGGAGAAGGATTTCATAACATGTTGTTCGACAGTTACCTGAATAACATGGAGCAACATGAAATCAATAACAGCCAAAACAACAGCCAAAATTATAACTACCGCGTTGGTGCTGATTATTTCCTCGGGAAAAAACATACTATCGGCTTCCTGGCTGGCGGTGGTACTAACGTCAATGACAATACCGCTTATAACCGCATTACCCTGGCGGCAGCCAATACGCCGGCTAGCATTGACAGTATTTTGGTGGCGAATAACACCGGTAGCGGACAAAGAAAACAACAGACTTACAACCTTAATTACCGGTTTGATAATGCCAAAGGCCGCACCTTTAATATGGACCTGGATTATGGCACTTACCACAATAAAAACAAGCGGTATCAGCCCAATCGTTACTACAATGCTTCGGAAGAAGTGGTACTCACCGAAATTATCAATAGTTTTGACACCCCCACGGATATTGATATTTACACTTTTCAGATGGATTACGAAGACG